>JABDRL010000244.1 GCA_013041765.1 Dactylosporangium sp.
GCTGCGGACCACCCGCACCAGCCGACTCTCGCCGTCGGCGGACACCGGGCGCGGCCGGCGCCGGGCCCCGTCGATGATCAGCCACAGGCCCAGGCCACCCCCGGCGCCGAGCCCGATCGCGGTGTACAGGGACATCGTCTGGTCACCACCCGTCGTACGCGAGGCGAGACGGGTCGAAGCCCACGCCCATCAGGGCGTCGAGGGTGTCCGAGCGCAGCGGCGTGGCCGGCACCGCCCGCCCGTCCGGTCCGGGCCGGTAGACCTCGTTGGAGACGATGTGCTCGCTGTCGGCGTCGACCACCTCGCGCAGGCTGGCGATCACCCGGACCCCGTCGCGGGCCATCGCCAGATGCACCACCAGGTGCACCGCCCCGGCGACCAGCGCCATCGCCGCCTGCCTCGGGTAGTTCGCCGGAGGCTCCATGGCGTAGGTCACCAGCTTCGACAACGCCTGCCGGGAGGAGGAGGCGTGGACTGTGGCCATCGACCCGTCGATGCCGATACTCATGGCCTTGGCCATCTGCACGACCTCAGCGCCACGGACCTCACCGACGATGACCCGATCCGGGGTCATCCGCAGGCTGGCGCGCAGCAGCCGGCTCATGTCGTAGCCGCCGGCACCCTCCACATTCGGCTCCCTGGCCTGGGCGGCCACCAGATCCGGATGATCGGCGCGGGACAACGCGAGTTCGTAGGCGTCCTCCACCGTGATGATCCGCTCGGCGGGCGGGATCGCCCGCGCCAGGGCCCGCAACAGCGTGGTCTTGCCGACCGCCGGACCACCGGAGACCACGACGTTGCGCCGGGCCCGCACCGCCGCGGTCAGCAGATGCGCCAACCCGGGAGTCAGCTCGCCCCGGGCGACCAGGTCATCGAGGGTGACCCGCTTGAGCGGATGCAGGCGGATGGAGACCGCGACCCGGTCGACCACGTCCTGCAGGGCGAACAGCCGCTCCCCACCGGGCAACTGCAGCGACAGCTCCGGTTCGCCGTGGTCGAAGCGGCGTTCCTGCCCACCCCGCCGCCCGGCGGCGGCCCCCATCCCGCGCAGCATCGCCACCAGCTCGACATCCGAGCCAGCCACCGGCGGCACCCGGCGGCGGGTGCCATCCCGGCGGATGACGTGCACGTTGTCGCAGCCGTCGATGTTGATGGTCTCGTTGTCCGGGTCATCCAGCAGCGGCTGCAACCCGTCCAGGCCGAGAAACGCGTCCCGCAGCACCCGATGTACCCGCCGCTCGGCGGCCGGGTCCAGGGGCGGGCGGGCCTGCCGAACCGCCTGCCGGGCGTGCTCGTCCAGGGCGGTGCTGATCGCGGTGCCCACGCTGTCGGCCGACGACGCCGGATCGCCCGCGGCGGCGGCCTGAGCCAGCAGCTCAGCAACCCGGGGCCGCAGCGCCGCCACCGCTGCGCTCTCGCCCGCCTCGACAGCCGGCGCGAGGTCGCCGCTTGACGCTGGCGCGCTGGTCACAGCGGCGACCCGGCCGTTGCCTGACCCATGCCCTGGGTCTGCTCCCGACGTCCGGAACACGTACTCCGTCACGGCGCCACCTCCCGCCACCTCGCACCAGACCCGGCCGCCCGCGCGTTGACCGGCACTCCCGGAGCACCCGGCACCGGGGCGACAGCGGGCAACGCCCCGGACGCGGGGCCGACCACAGCGGCAGCAGCCGGCGGCAGCGCGGGAACGTCCTGCAAGGCCAAGGCGAGGCTGCGGGCCGAGCGCAGCAACGGCAGGCGGGTCCAACCCCAACCGGGGCGTGCCCGACCAGCCAGCACCGCCGCACCCCTGGCATCAACCGGCAGCACCCCGGCCACCGGCCAGCCGACCACCCGGGCGATCTCTCCCAGCGGGCAGGGCGGCTGGCCGACCAGGACCAGCACCGGGCGCCGCCGCAGCCCAGCAGCGGCCATGAGCCGAGTCCTGCGCACCTGAACCGCGTCGAGTCCCTCCAGGCCGGCAGCCACCAGCAGGAGCACCACATCGGCCGCGCCCAGCAGCGGCCAGGCCGGAGAGTCCCAGGTCAGCCGGCCGACATCCACCACAACCAGTCGGCTGAGCGCAGCCGCCCGCAGGATCCCGATGCCAGAACCCGCCAGCAGCCGGACCGCCTGGGCCGCCTCCCCGGGGGCGTCGAGGCGTCCGTCGCCGCACTGGTCGGCGGGGGCGAAGACCACCGGTACCCCGGTCACCAGACACTGGGCGTAGTCGACCAGGTCTCGGCCCAGCATCCCGCCCCTGGCGTCGGCGACCAGCACCGACAGGCCGGGCTCGCGGTGATGGCCGAACCGGAACGCCAGATCACCTCCGGTCGGATCGGCCTCCACCACCAGCCCACCGCCAGCGGGCCACCGGGCGACCAGAGCCGTGGCGAGGCTGGTCACCCCAGGCGAGCCCTTGACCGAACCGATCACGACCAGCATCCAGGCTCACCCGGCCCTGCCCCGTACGACCAGGGACGCCTCACCGGCGGCACCAGCGATCCTCACCGCATCCGCATCGATCATGAGGAGTGATACGACTCGGGCCCCGGAGGTGTCCGGCCGCTCGACACTCACCACGGTCGCATCAGCTCGGACCGAGGCGGACTGGGCCGCCGAAGCGGTGTTGCCCGACGAGGTGGGCACCACCAGGACCAGCACCTGCGCCCCGGCAACCAGGTCGGTCGGGGCGTGTCCGGCGGTGACCTTCACCGCGACCACGGACTGGCCCGCCGGCGGCCACGCCCCCGGACCCAGCATCGTCTCCGCCAGCAGCCCGCCCGCAGCCATGGGCAGTCGAACACTGCGACCGACCACCGAAGACCTGCGGGACTCCGCCACGGTCGCCATGTCGGCATCCGCGACGATCCGCACCACCGTCAGATCCGAATCGGTCAGCACATGCCCGGCCGGCAGATCGTGCGCGACGGCCAGGACCGGGGTCCGGGGGTCGACCCGCAGCGCCGTACCGGCGAACGCCACCGCACACCCCACGACCAGGACCGCGCCGAGCAGCAGATGCGGCACGCTGCGCCGCCGGGCCAGCCCCGGGGTCGGCGAGCCCCCGCGCGTGTCCACAGCGGTACTTCCGCCGGCTCGGGTCGGAGCGGGTCGCAACGTGGTCATGGTGGTCTCACACCCCGTTCGTGTTCACTGCACCGGCCTCCACCACCCGCACCTGCTGGGATGCGCTCGTGGTCAGCGGGTCAACCGTGCCGGAGGTACCGCCACCGGCCCAGGTCACCGTCCAGGTCACAGTCGCCGTGAGGGTGTAGGCGCCGGGGGCAGGGTAGGTGTAGCCACAGGTCGGCGACGCTGACAGGGGATCCATCCCGGACTGCCAGGCTGTCCCCGGTCCATCGCAGGTCACCGAGTTGCCGTCGCCGGTGGCGAACACCACCCGGGTCGGCGTCGCGGTCGCGGTCACCGACAGGCCGGGCACCGACGCGGTCGCCGACTGCGGTACCCACGACACGGAGTCCACCCACAACCAGGTCGGGATGTAGAGGATCTGATCCGCCGGGGGCGCTGGGTTCCACCGGAGCACCAGCGTGGGCAGGGTCAGGCGTGCAACGGCTTGCCTGGCCACCGTCGCGGGACTGATGACCTGGTCATCGGTGAGCCAGAACGCGGCGGAGACCGCCTCGCCTCCGCCGGGCAGAAGGCAGATGCGCTCGTACCAGGCTCCGGGCATGGGCCCGCCGATCGGAGTGCTCTCCTGACCAGGCAAGCGTTGCACGTAGCAGTCACCGGGTTCGAGAGCACCGTCACCGTTGCCTCCGTTGCCGCTCCCGCCGTTGTTTCCGGTCGAACCGTCGTCGCCGGGTTGGGGTCGGACGATGATCCGGACGATGCAGCCTGGTACGGGATTGACGTCGCAGTACACGTTCTGGAAAGGATCGGCCTGGGCCGGCGTTGGCACAACGATCGCAGCGACTACGGCAAATACGCTGAGTGCCGTCCCACGGACGGCTGAGGTCAACATGTACCTACCTCATATGGGTAGAAAGTGGTCACTTTCCATTGCCCGTCGAGCACTTTGACCGTCGCGGTGACGCGGCGACGGCCACCGGGCGTGTCGGTGAACGGCGATCCCCCTGGTGAGGCTTTGACGAGGTGAGAGTTGGTGGTGTCCAGACAGTCACGAATACTGGCCTGAGTCGGCATCTCCGGAGGTTGAAGGTCGGCCACCTCAGGACTGGCAACCATGTCGCCCTCGGTGACGAGGCCGTCTTTCTTGGCCGATTCCAGCCCTACGACCAGGACCTGAAGTGCGTTCTCTGCGGCATAGCGGGCAAGATCGGGGTGCTGAGGATCGGAGGTGCGGCCAGCATCGGTGTACGCCTTCAACATGTTTCGGTAGGCCGTGAGTGCGGCCTGCTCAGCTGCCTGGCGCGGACTCGTGGGACTCGCGTGGGCAGAGGAGGCATCCAGGGTCACGCTCGGCGTGGGGGTTGGCTGCTCCTTCGGATCCGAGGAGCAGCCGGCCATGGTGACCGTGCCGGCGAGGGAAAACACGATCATAGGGGTTGTCCAGCGAGCCATCGGGGCCATGGCAACTCCTCGACAAGTCCGGAAGACTTTCATAACGAACCTCCACGAATTTCGCTACAGTCAGTGTTGGTATGCCGTCCGAATTGTCACTATGGGTACGCGGTCCGGATAGGCGGTGGGGATAGTCAGGTCGGGTACGCATGCCAGATATACAAAGTGCGCACCCGAGTCGGGTACTGCCGGCGGCGCTTGCTCCGACGCCGACAAAGATTCACACTGGCACATATCTGCGGGATTGCGGGGGCATGAAAGCCAATCTGACAGCCGCCAAGTGACACCTCGGGGCACGCGATGAATCCGTCATGGACACCAGCCGATGTCACCCGCGTCCTGAACCTGATTGCCACGCCTCTGGCGCTGGAGATCCTCGACGGCCTCGGGTGTGGCCGTGCCCCGGATGCCACCGCACCACCGGAGACCAATCCGACCATCATCGCCGAGGCGATCGAACGCCTCCGAGAGGTCGGTGCCGTCACCGTGCTCGACCTCGAGCGGCACACCTGCGAATTGACACCCCGTGGTCGACGGTTGCTGTCCGCACTGAAGCGGGTGAGCGAAGCCATCGAAGCCCAGGCCGCGACCGACAGGCCCGACGTCCCCTGACAGATGAGCCGATGTACCCGCACGTCAGCGGTGTCACCGACACTGCACAATGGCCGGCAGGAATGTGTTGATGCCTTGACAATGAGCGCTATAACCCAATGAAGTGGAGCTAGCGCAGTGTCAGATTTCCGACACTTTAAGTTGATGTTGGGCGACGGGTGGGCTCGCGGAGGCCCGGGGCGGTGATCATATGAAATCCCGGCACCTTCGGGAGTTGCACAACTTGTTCAAACACGACGGCGACGCCATCGCGCTGTTGTACCTGGCTGACGGTGTCGCTGCGGCTGGAGGCCATCCCCTCCGGTTCCGGGAGATGGCCAAGGAGATCAATCAGTCCAGCGAGTACGTTCCGGAGAGCAGCCTGCAGCGCTGTGTCCAGCGTCTTGAAGTCGGCGGCCTGATCGACGTCGACCGCACCGACATCCGGCATCCGCTCTACCAGCCCACAACAGCCGGCCGGCGGATGGCTGCGCTGCTGACCTTCATCTTGGACTCGTTTGACCACAACCACGAGGACCCACCGACCGAACCGGAGTGACCGCGGGGGCGGACATCCGGTTGGTTCGGAGCCTGGTCGTGGGGAGCGAGCCACGTCGTCCTTGGCGCGCGGCGCCGGCGGCAGGATCTGTGGTTTCAGACGACCTTGGCCCAATGCGCGAGGCTGACGAGCTGTGCCGAGGGCTTGCGGTGCAGCTGCACCAGACGTTCGAGGGTCTGACGGGCATGGCGATGCTCACGGACATGCTGCGGAGCGATCTGCCGGGCGGTCTGCAGGGACTCGACGGCACGTTCGCGGTATCCGCTCCACAACTGGGCACGCGCCAGGTCGATGAAGTAGTGGGAGCGGCGTTCGGCCGGCAGGTCGACCGGTGGCAGCCAACCCCGGGCGGCGTCCAGTGCGCCGGGGGCGTCGCCGAGCTCCACGGCGACGGACAGCTCATGGATCTTCAACGAGGCCGGTCCGAACGCTGTGCCGTAGTAGACGCCGTCGGGGACCCCAGCCGCCAGCGAGTGGGCCTCGCGCAGATATCCGCGGGCCGCTGTGGCGTCACCGATCCGCCCGGCCGCGACCGCCGCGCGCATCTGGATTGCGCCGAGGACAGCGGTGGCGCGGGGCGCCGACGGCGCCGCGATCACGTCGGCAGCGCGGTCGAGAAGACGCAGGCCGGTGCGCAGATCTCCGCTGGCGAAGAAGGTCTCCATCCGGACGTACACGGTCGAGGCGATCAGCAGGTCGTCGTTGGCGACGGTGGCCGTGTGTCGCATGAGCTCGATCAGCCGCGCGGACAGGTCATGGTAGCCGTACTTGAAGGCCACGCCATCGACCGAGCGGTAGGCGGCGGTCAGCAGCGCGGCGGCCTGCACCCGCTCGGGCCCGGTGGTGGCGTGCACAGCGCGGATCAGCTCGGCGATGCAGGCTGGCATGGTCTCGGCCAGGCGGGAGTACCGCGCCGACAGCCGCCACATCACCGCGGAGTTGACGATGCTGTGCAGCTGCGCCAGCGGCCTCACCGGGCCGTCGGCCGGGCAGTCGTAGGCGTCGATCACCGATCGCAGGGCCGGTATGGCGTCGTGGATCCGAGCGCCGGTCGTCGCGTCCTCGCCCCACAGCCGAGCCGGATCCAGGCGCAGCACCGAGGCGATCGCCTGCACCACGCCGTCGCTGGGGATCCGGCTGCCCTGCTCGACCTTGCGCACCATGCTCAACGACACCTGCGAGGCGGTCGCGAGATCCTGCTGGGTCATACCCCGGGCCAGCCGCGCGGAAGCCACCCTGGTTCCAACGCTTCGTCGAGCGGTGGTGGGCATCAGGCCCTCCTTCCCAGACGTCTCGCTCGGGTCCATCCGGTGGAGCAGGACGCCGCGACCGCGGCCTCCAGCATGTTGATGTGGGTGCTACCAGGTTTCATCCTGCCCTCAGGGTGCTGGCAACAGCGAGACCAGCGCCGTCAGGGAATTCACCCGCCAGGTCGCTGCCCGCACGGTCAACGGGTCGTTCGCCCACAGGTAGCCCCACGGTCCCCGGCGCACGTGCGCGGCCTGCAGCCCCGCGGCCCGGGCTGCGACGATGTCATGATCGCGATGGTCGCCGACGTAGGCGATCTGGGCTGGGGCCAGGCCGACCCAGGTGACCATGCGCGAAAAGAATCGGGGATCGGGTTTGGCCACGCCCCACTGGCCGGAGGTCGCCACCGCGTCGACCGGGAGATTCAGTTCCCGGAGCAGCGTGGCCGCCCGCTCGGTCTGATTGCCGGCGATGCCCACCCACAGCCCTGCCTCCCGCAGGGCCGCCAGCGTCGGGCGAACATCCGGGTAGAGGTCCTCCTCGGCGATCGTCTCGCCGTGGCCCGCGGCTTCCCGGGCGCGGCGCTCCGACTCCAGGTCGAACCCGGGGCGGATCAGCCGGAGCGCCTCGACGTTGTCACGCCCCAGGGCAGTGACCGCTCCCACCAGGGCTGACAGGGTGTGGCTCGGCACCCCCAGCCACTCGGCCCAGGACCCCCAGTGCCGCCGATCCTGCATGAGCGTCTCCCCGACATCGAACACAACCGCGTGCACCATGTCGTCGAGCCTACGAACCCGAGCATCTCGCAGGGGTTGGTCGACACGTGCTGGCCGCGGTGGCCTGATCGCTCGATCTGGCTTGTCGGATCGGAGGCGCTGGTGTGGAGTGACACATTCTGTGTCACTCCACACCGTTTCCGGCCGCCAGACTGACCGCGTTCAGCTTGCCTTCGACGCTCCCCGTCACCAGCCGACCGGTACGGTCCGGCAGACGCCGCGGCAGGGAACGCGAGAAGGGCACAGACCGAAGTGCAACGCACCGCCGACAAGGAGGACCCGAGTGACACCACCGTCAACGACGGACGCCGATCCGGTGGAGGACGCCGCACGGGCCAACGCCCTGCGCGACAAGCTGGTCGATGCGCTCATGGCGTCAGGAACGGTCCGGTCGACGCAGGTCGAAGCCGCGCTGCGCACCGTACCCCGGCACCGCTTCCTGCCTGGCGTACCGCTCGATCTGGCCTATGCCAACGAGGCGGTGGTGACCAAACGCGACGATGACGGAGCATCGATGAGCTCGGTCTCGGCTCCGGTCATTGTGGCCATGATGCTGGAACAGCTCCAGGTTGCCCCCGGCCATCGGGTCCTGGAGATCGGTTCTGGCGGGTACAATGCGGCGCTGCTGGCGGAGTTGGTCGGCGCGGACGGTCAGGTCACCACGATCGACATCGATCCGGAGGTCATCGACCGGGCCCGCCTGTCCCTGGCGGAAACCGGATACCGGCGGGTGCGTGTGCTGTGTGGCGATGGCGAGGCCGGGGCAGTCGAGGCGACCCCGTTCGACCGGATCATCGTCACCGTCGGCGCGTGGGATCTTGCCCCGGCCTGGCTGGAGCAGCTGGTCGACGGCGGCCGGATCGTCGTGCCGCTCCGGATGCGGGGCCTGACCCGATCGGTGGCCTTCGAGCGGGACGGCGATCGGCTGGTCGGCCGCTCGGTCGAGCTGTGCGGGTTCGTGCCGATGCAGGGGGCCGGGGCATACCGGGAGCAGTTGGTCTGGCTGCACGCCGATGACGTCGCACTGCGGGTCGACGACGGCCAGTCGGTTGACGCCGAAGCGCTCGCGGGCGCGCTGACATCCCCGAGGGTGCAGACGTGGACCGGCGTCACCGTCGCCACCGGGGAATCGTTCGAGCATCTGGATTTGTGGCTGGCCACCGCGATGCCCGGGTTCGGCCTGCTGGCGGTGCGGCGGTCGGCCATCGACGCGGAGGTCGTCGCCCCGGCCCTGTCCTGGGGCTGCTCGGCGGCGTTCGAGGGCGGCACTCTCGCGTACCTGTCGCTGCGTCCCTCCGGCGCCGACCCCGGAACCGGCCGGAAGGTGTTCGAGTTCGGGGTCACCGCCCATGGGCCCGAGGCCAAGCGGCTCGCCGACCAGGTCGGCGAGCAGATCCGGGCGTGGAATACCGGCCATCGGGGTGGGGCGGGACTACGGATCGAGGCGCACCCAGCGGGAACGCCGGTCACGTTACCGGCACCCGCGCTGGTCATCGACAAGCGGCACGTCCGGCTCACCGTGTCTTGGGCCTGACCAGGGCAGCCGTGCCGGGAAGGAAATCCCCACATCACGGACAGGAGGTACCCCGATGGAAGCGGTAGCGCAGCCCACCCCGACGTCCGGCTCGGACTTCGACCTGGACGTCAGCATCGTCGCCAGCGGCGACGTGGTCGCCGCGCTGATGCGCAGCACCGATGACAACTGCGGTAGCACGTGCCCGAACGCGTGCGTCAGCGAAGCCGGCAGCATCTGATACATCGAACCTGGCGCGGCCCTGGTACCGGAGTTGGCGCTCCCCACCGGTTCGGTGTACCGGGGCCGCGCCCGTCGCGAGCGCCATGCTGGGGGTGCGGCGGTGTACGAGCTGTTCGACGCGGCGGTCCTCCGGGCCGCTGTCCATACCGAGGCGCTGCCGGTCGCCGTGGGCTGGCCGGACCTCACCGGAGACTCCGAAGCCCGGGCCGGGGTTTGCCGCCGGTGGCTGGCTCGGGTCTGGCGGTACCAGCCGGCCGCCGAGGCGATCGAGGTCGCCAGCCCGGTGCTGGCCGGTCAGATCCGCCGAGTCTGCGCCGGGCACTGCCCTGATGCCCGTCAGACCCGCCGAATGGCGACCGCGACGTTGCGGTACCTGCTTCGGATGACCAGCAGGGCCACCCCGTTCGGCCTGTTCGCCGGGGTCGCACCCGCCCGGTTCGCCTCCCAGCCGGAGCTGCGGTGGGGCGACGGGCACCGGGTGCGGGCCGGAGTCGACGCGGTGTGGCTGGCGCGGGTCATTGACCGGCTGGAGGCAAGCCCCGACCTGCTCATCCGGCTCCCGGTGGTGGCCAGCAACCTGGCCGCCGTCCGGGGTCAGCGGCTGGTCGTTCCCTGCCAACCGGGCAACGACGGCCGTGACGACGTTGGGGGCAGCGGTCCGGCGCGGGTGTCGGTGCGGCACACTCCAGCGGTCGCGACGGCTATGCGGGCCGCGCGATCGCCGGTTCCTCTCGGGGACCTGTCCAAGATTCTGACCGCCGAATACCCGGACGCCCCACGAGATGTGATCGATGGAATGCTCGCTGAGCTGGTGCGCCGCCGGTTCCTGATCACCGCCCTGCGTCCACCGACAACAGTCACCGATCCACTGCGGTACCTCATCGAGCGGCTGGAGACGGTCGGGGCCGAGACGGTCGAATCGGTGGTCTGCCAGACCAAGGCGCTGCGTGAGGTCCACGACGACCTGAGGCTGCACAACCGCACCGGTGCAGCCACCGTCCGCCGCGAGATCAGGGCCAGGGTCGCCGAGCACATGGGCTCCATGATCCGTTCCGTCGACCAGCCGCTGGCCGTCGATCTGCTGCTGGACGCCACGGTCACGCTACCTCCGGCGGTGGCGGGCGAGGCCGTGGCGGCGGCGACCGCGTTGACCCGGCTGACCCCGTACCCGTGCGGCGCCCCGGCATGGCGGGACTACCACGGCCGGTTCATCGAGCGGTACGGCATCGGCGCCCTCGTCCCGGTGACCGATCTGATCGATCCCGGAGTAGGACTGGGACTGCCCGCCCGCTACCGCGACACCCTGCAACCGGCCCCGGAGCAGCGGCTGTCCGCCAGGGACAGCCGGCTGCTGGCGTTGGCCCAGCGGGCCACGATCGACGGTGCCACCGAGATCGTGCTCGACGAGCCGACGATCGCCGAGCTGGCCGCTGCTGCCACTGGTGGCAGCACCCCGATCCAGGTGTCGCCCCACGCGGAGCTGCGCTTCCACCTGGAGGCGCCGACCATGGAGGCGGTCGACCAGGGCCGGTTCCGGTTGGTGGTCGTCGGTACGCCCCGGGCGGCCGGCACCACGACCGGACGGTTCCTGGACCTGCTCGACCCGGCCGACCGCGACCGGATGACGCGGATCTACCGCACGCTGCCGGGAACAGACCCGGAGGCCGAGGTGGTACAGGTGTCCTGCCCGCCGCTGCATCCGCGCACCGCGAACGTCGTCCGCGCCCCCGCGATCACACCCAACCTGCTCGGCATCGCCGAGCACACCTCCGGCGAACCCGAGACGATGGCACCCGACGACCTGCTGGTAGGGGCCGACGCCCAGCGGCTGTACCTGCTGTCCCGCGCCCGGCGGACGCTCGTCGAACCGACCGTGTTCCATGCCGTGGACTTCCGCAACCACACCCAGCCGATCGTCCGGTTCCTCTGCGAGCTGACCAAGGCCCGGGCCGCGGTCTACACCCCGTTCTACTGGGGGGCCGCCAGCCGGCTGCCGTTCCTGCCGCGCATCCGCTCCGGCCGTACCGTTGTGTCGGCGGCCCGGTGGATCCTGACCGCCCGCGACCTGCCCGGGCCGCAGGCGCCCTGGCCTGACTGGGCACAGCGGCTGGTGGCGTGGCGGCGCCGGTTCCAGGCGTCGACCACGGTCTGGTTGGGTGAGGGCGACCGGCGCATCCGCCTCGACCTCGATCAGCCGGCGCACCTGGCATTGCTGCGCACCCAGCTGGGTCGCGACGGCGAGGTGGTGCTGACCGAGGCCCCCGAACCGGGCGGGTGGGGCTGGTGCGGGGACCGCGCCCACGAGATCGTCGTACCCCTGGCGTCGACCACCGCGAGCGTCTGGCCGACGATCCCGCCCCGGCGCGGCGCGATCCGCGTCACCGGCCCCGACCATGGTCACCTACCGGGGGCTTCGGCCTGGCTGTTCGCCAAGATCTACGGCCACCCGGACCGGCAGACCGACATCCTCACCACCCACCTGCCCGACCTGCTGGCCGAATGGGCCGACCCGCCCGAATGGTGGTTCCTGCGGTACGCCGATCCGCAGCCGCACCTGCGGATACGACTGCGGCTGCCCACCTCGGACGAGTACGGCCCAGCCACGAAGCGGCTCGGAACCTGGGCCACCCAGCTGCGGCACCTCGGCCTGATCAACCAGGTCCAGCTGGACACCGACCACCCGGAGACCGGCCGGTTCGGCACCGGCCCGGCGATGAGCGCCGCACAGACGGTGTTCGCCGCCGACTCGACCGCCGCCGTCGCCCAACTGGCCGCGACCGCCGTTCGGGGCGGACCGGACCATCATGCACTCGCCGCGGCGAGCCTGCTCGACCTGGCAGCCGGGTTCACCGGGACCCCCGAGGCCGGAGCCCAGTGGTTGATCAGCAACCGGCCGACGACTCCCAGCAGCCCAACCCCACGGGCCACGCACCGCCAAGCCGTCGCCCTGGCCGATCCCCGCGACGACTGGGCGACCCTACGGGCATGCCCCGGAGCCGACCCGATCGTCCAGGCGTGGTCGCGACGCGCAGCCGCACTGCGCGTCTACCGGGCCAGGCTCGCCGATGACGGCGACGTCGACCCGGACATGGTGCTGGCCGCGCTGCTGCACCTGCACCACGTGCGGCTGCTGGGCATCGATCCGGCCAGCGAAGCGGCCTGCCACCGGCTGGCCAGGGCCGCCGCCCTGGCCAGCGTCGCCCGAGCCGGGCACGCCACCCCGACGGGGAGGCCCGTCCCGTGACCGCAGCCCTACGCCATCGCGCCGCCGACATGGCGACGGCCATCGCCGACCACCGTGCCGGCGCCGCCCCGGCAGACGGAGCGCCCAGCACAGCCGATGGGGACCGACGCTGGCGTGCCCAGTCACTGGCCCACGGCGCTGCTGGCGTCGCCCTGTTCCACATCGAACGAGCCCATGCCGGCCTCGGGGCCTGGCCGACGTCCCACCGGTGGCTGTCGGTCGCCACCGCCGGTGACCTGAGCGCCGGGGACAACGCCGGCCTGTTCTTCGGCGTCCCCGCCGTGGCCTTCGCCTGTCACGCCGCCGCCGGTGGCCGAACCGGCCGATACCAGCAGGCCCTGCGGTCCCTGGACGCTGGCGTCGCCACCCTGACCCGCTACCGCCTGCACCAGGCCCACCAGCGCATCGCCCAGGGGCGCCGGCCAGCGCTCGCCGAGTACGACCTCATCCTTGGCCTGACCGGGCTCGGCGCCTATCTGCTGCGACGCCAGCCGCACGGAGCACTCCTGCGGGAGGTACTGGCCTATCTGGTCCGGCTGACCCAGCCGTTGCCCGGCCACGACACCGGGTGGCCCGGCTGGTGGACCGACCTCGACCCCGCCGGGCGCCGGTCGCCTCGGTACCCCGGCGGGCACGGCAACCTCGGCATGGCCCACGGCATCGGCGGACCCCTGGCCCTGCTGTCGCTGGCCATGCGCCACGGCGTCATCGTCGACGGCCAGACCGAGGCCATCGGCCGCATCTGCGACTGGCTGGACGTCTGGCGGCAGGACCACGACCACGGCCCGTGGTGGCCGGAATGGGTCACCCCGAGCGAGGTCGACCGGCAGCGACTCCGGCGGCCAGGCCCGGGACGCCCGTCCTGGTGCTACGGCACCCCCGGCCTGGCCCGAGCCCAGCAACTGGCCGGCCTGGCCACCGGTGATACGGCCCGGCAGCACCTGGCCGAGACCGCGCTGCTCGGCTGCCTGACCAACCCGCACCAGTCGGCGCAGATCCCCGACACCAGCCTCTGCCACGGCACGGCCGGGCTCCTGCAGACCGCCTGGCGGATCGCGGCCGAGGCGCAGACCACCGACATCGCCGCCCGCCTTCCGGGCCTTCTCGACCGCCTGGTCAACCACCGGCTGCCAAGCGCGGACATCGGCTTCCTCGAAGGAACCGCCGGCCTGGCGCTCGCGCTGCACACCATCGCCGCCGACGCCGCCCCGCTCTCGGGATGGGACGCATGCCTGCTGCTGACCTGACTCCCCGATCCTCGCCCGGCGACACACCCCTGGAACGCTCGCCCTGGCGCCAGGTCAACATTCACTGCGCCGACCAGACCGCCGCCGAGCGCATGGGGGTGGCCGTCCTCGGCCCGGTGCTGTACCGCGCGGAGACAGCCGGGCTGGTCACATCGTGGTTCTTCGTCCGGAAAGGCCAGTGGTGGCGCGTCCGGCTCCGGCCAACCCCCAGCGCCGGTCAGGAGGCCCAGGCCCACCTGACGACCGCACTCACCAGTGGGCAGACCGGAGGCCAGCTGTTCCGATGGGTCGAGACGATCTACGAACCGGAGATCCACGCGTTCGGTGGCGCCGAGGGGATGGATACCGCGCATGCCCTGTTCCACGCTGACAGTCGCCACATGCTCGACTACCTGGCCAGCGACCGTGCCTCCGCTCCGGGGCGCGGCGATCAGCGGCGGGAGCTGTCGATCCTGCTGTGCAGCGCGTTCCTGCGAGCCGCTGGCCTGGACTGGTACGAGCAAGGCGACGTCTGGGCGCGCGTGGCGGAACATCGGCCATCCGAGCAGGAGCTACCCCAGCACCGCATTCGGACGCTCGCCCCGGCCCTCCGCCGCCTGATGACGGTCGAGGCCGGCTCGGCCAGCCCGCTGGTCGACGGCGGCCCGCTGACGTTCGCAGCCGGCTGGGTCGCGGCCTTCGAACGGGCCGGAGCGCGATACCGCAGCCTCGCCGCCGAGGGCCGGCTGAACCGGGGCCTGCGCGCGGTCTGCGCCCATCACCTCCTGTTCCACTTCAACCGGCTCGGCCTGGCCTACCAGGTACAGGCGGTCCTGGCCGCCGCGGGAAGGGAGCTGGTCTTCATATGACAGGCAACAGGGTCAATCAGGGAATTCACACAAAAATCAAGTGCCGAAAGTGCGGTGACACAAGATGTGGCACTCGGTGCCCATAACTGCGCCTATGGTCAGTTCCCGTTGCTTCAGGGTTCGGTCAGACCGTGACAACACCCGGCAAGACCGCAGCGCTCAGCACGTTTACCTCCAGAACTGATCCTCTTCCTGTATTGGGGAGATCTTGTGACGGCCGTACCAGGTGAGTCCTCATCGCTTGCCACAGCGGCAAGAGCATTCGGCTGCGTTCCGGGCGGCACTCACGGTGGTATGGCCGTCTACGCCCAGACGGCTCCGGGGCGGACGCGCGATGAGATCCCGTCCGCCCTGGAGCACCCCGGTCGAGGCATTTCAGGTCTTCGGCGTCGATCCGCCTGGATGGCCACGCGGGGCGCATCTCGCGTGATCACGGGTCAGCGGTCCCCAACGCCGGATGGCGGGTGTCCCCATGTCATCCGCTTCGATGCCGCCGCGCTGCCCTCATCGACCGCCTCTGCCAGGGATGCGCCATGACCGTGATATCCGCACTGGCGGACGAGTTCTTTCGGCTTGCCCACCACGACACGACGGGTAGGCCGTTGCTGCACCCCCGCGCCACTGGCCTCGGCCTGGCAGCAGCGCTACTCGGGGAGTTGCTCTCCGAACGGAAGATCTTCATCCAGGAGGGGCGCCTGTATCCGTGGCAGCGCACCCCGCCCACTGACGCGCTCGCCCACGCCACTCTCGATCAGCTTCTCGCGCAACCCCAGCACACGGAGGTTCGCGTCTGGCTGGGATTCCTGAGTACCAGCGCATACCCGGATGTGGCCGGGCGGCTGTGGCGGGCCGGGCACGTGCGGCCGGTGACCGAACGGCGGCTGCTGCGCCGAGACGTCGTGACCTACGTTCCCACGGACCTGCTGACCGCCGCCGGCCCGTGGATCCACCTGACCTCGATCCTGCGCTGGGGCGAGCCGGTGAACTGGGCCGAGGGGTTCCTGCTCTGCCTGGCCCGCGTGACCGGCCTGGACGCTCACCTGCTGCATGACCTGCCCGCAGAAGCCGCCGACCACTGCCACCGGTTGTGTGCGGCGGCCCCCGCCCCGATCAGCGAGCTGACGACCATCACGGCCGCCGCTATCGGGGACGCCGTCCTGTCCTACCGAACGTGAACCGCCTGCTCGATCCTCAATCCGAATCCCCTCACCGTGGAGGCACCCCCGATGGCGACATCCGCACCGGCACCACCGGTATTCAGCCCGGTCACTGATACCCTGGCGGCCAACCGGCTCGGCGTGCCGCAGGTCGTGTTCTTCGTGATGTCGGCGGCCACGCCGCTGACCGTGATCGCCGGGGTGGTCACCACCGCGTACGGGGCGACCGGGCTGCTGGGGCTGCCGGCGGCATTCGTCGCTGTGGGGCTGCTGTTGGCCCTGTTCAGCGTCTCCTATGTCGCAATGGCCCGAAAAGTCGGCAACTGCGGGGCATTCTACTCATACCTGGCGAGAGGGCTGGGTCGCCCGGCCGGGGTGGCCGGTGCCTGGGTCGCACTCATCGCCTATAATTCCCTCCAAATTGGACTGTATGGGGCGATCGGGGCGGCAGCGTCTCCGCTGCTGGAGCAGTGGTTCGGCCTGACCCCACCGTGGTGGGCGATCGCACTGCTGGCGTGGGCGCTGACCGCGATGCTCGGGCTGCTGCGGGTGGACGTCAACGGACGCCTGCTGGCGGTCCTGCTGCTGGCCGAGGTCGCCGTCATCGTCGTGTTCAGCACCGCCGACCTGCTGCACCCGGCCGGTGGAACAGTCAGCTTCACCGCCCTGTCGCCGGGCAACCTCTTCGGCCCCGGGGTGGGGGCGCTGCTGGTCCTGGCCGTGCTCGGCTCGGTGGGATTCGAGTCGGCCGTTGTCTTCAGTGAGGAGAGCAAGAATCCTCAAAGGACCGTGCCGATGGCGACCTACCTGTCCGTCGGGCTGATCGCAGCCCTGTACACCGTCGCGTCCTGGGCCATGACCGTGGCCGTCGGCCCCAGCCGGATCGTCGAGGTCGCCCGCGAGCAGGGCACCGAGGTCATCTTCACCCTCGCCGGCACCCACCTCGGCGCCACCGCCGCCACGATCGGTCACACCCTCTTCACGACCTCGATCGTCGCCGCGATGATCGCATTCCACAACACGACAAGTCGCTATATGTACGCTCTTGGACGTGAAGGCGTGCTTTTCCGGCACTGGGGTCGCACCTCGGCCGCGACCGGCTCCCCACACGTGGCCTCCCTGACCCAGAGCACCCTCGGCCTCGCGGTGATCCTCGCCTACGCCCTGGCCGGCTGGGACCCTCTCATCACCCTCTTCTACCGAGGTGGCACCAGCGGTGGCCTCGGCGTGCTGCTGCTCATCGCCGCGACGTCGATCGCCGTGGTCGTCTACTTCGCCCGCAACCCCTCGACCGAGACCCTGTGGCGCCGGCGGATCGCACCCGTCACGGCGATGCTCGCCCTCGGCGTGGTCGTGATCCTCGCCCTGGACAATGTCGACGTCCTGCTCGGCGTGCAGGCGGATCACGCCCTGGTGTGGGCCGTCCCGACTGCCTTCGCCGTCGCGGCCGGACTCGGCTTCGGCTGGGGCCTGATCCTCCGCACTCTCCAGCCACAGGTGTACGCCCGGATCGGCCTGGGCGCCAAAGCCGCCCTGGCCAGCATGCCCGCCGCGGCGGTCCCGAACCCCCGCCACGGCACCACCACCGGCGGCGATGCCGCCACCCCGGCGGAGGAGCTGTGGCGATGACCCGCGCCGTCTGCCCGATCACCAGGGCCACCACCGCCGACGTCCAGGCAGTTGCCCACCTGGTCGCGGAGGCGTTCTGCCCGCTGCGCGCCTCGCAGTGGCTGGTCCCCGATCCCGAATCCCGCCGAGCGGCGATGGCCGGCCAGTTCGCCATCCTCGTCGAGCACGCGCTGACCTTCGGGCACGTGGACCTGCTCGCCGACGCCACCGCGGCGGCCGTGTGGTTCCACCGCACCCAGCCGATCCCCGCCCCGGCCGAGTACGACCAGCGCCTGACCACCGCCTGCGGCGAGGCCGCCGACCGGTTCCGGGCCCTCGACGCCCTGTTCGCCGCGCATCACCTCAACCAGCCCCATCACCACCTGGCCATGCTCGCCGTCGCCTTCGACCATCAGACCACCGGACGCGGAACCCGCCTGCTGCGCCACCACCACGAGGTCCTCGACGACCAGGACATCCCCGCGTACCTGGAGGCCGCCGAAGCCCGCAGCGCCAAGCTCTACCACCGCGAGGGCTACCGGCCCGTCGCTGAGCCGTTCTCCCTGCCCAACGAGGCGTTCTTCTATCCGATGTGGAGGAACCCGACGCAGCGAAGATCCGCTGCATCCCGAGACCCCCGCACCGGCTCGCCAACCGCTCGAAACACCATCGACACCATCGACACCATCGACACCAGCGCCGATCGCCGGGCCCGTCCAGCGGCGACCACACCTTCGCCGCCGACCGGCAGGCAGCCACCCGGCTTCTCCCCACCGATCCCACGGCCGGCCGGCGGCTCCCAGCGCCTCTCCCGATCCCAGGACCAGATGTCATGACGCCCACCGACCAACCACCAGCCACCCCGGCACGCGGGCCGGTGGATCCCACCACCGCCCACCCGGCCCGGCGCTACAACTACTGGCTGGGCGGCAAGGACCACTTCGCCGCCGACCGGGCCTCGGCCGACCGCATCGCCCAGGCGCTGCCCACCATCGCCCTGGCCGCCCGCGAAAACCGCCGCCTGCTGCAGCGGGTGGTGGGCTACCTGGCCGCCCACGCCGGCATCCACCAGTACCTGGACATCGGCGTCGGCCTGCCCACCAGCCCCACCGTCCACGACATCGCCCAGGCGGTCACCCCCACCGCCCGGGTCGTCTCCGTCGACAACGACCCCCTCGTCATCGCCCACGCCCGAGCCCGGCTGCCCACCGCCGATGGCCGCAGCGCCGTCGTGCACGCCGACCTGCGCCACCCGCACACCATCCTCACCGACCCGGCCCTGCACACCACCCTGGATCTCGACCAGCCGGTCGGGCTGCTACTCCTCGCCGTGCTGCACTTCCTGCCCGACCCCGACGACCCCGTCCAAGCCGTGGCCCACCTGCTCGACAGCCTGGCCCCCGGCAGCTACCTCGCGATCTCCCACGCCACCCTCGACCCACTGCCGGCGGCCAGCGCCCACCACCTGGCCGCCCTGGCCGCCCCAGACGCCGGCCACGGCCCGTTCCAGTTCCGCAGCCACCGTGAGATCAGCCGGTTCCTGCACGGCCTGGACCTCCTCGACCCCGGGCTGGTCCCGGTCGTGGCCTGGCGCCCCGGCGACCCGCCCCACCCGCAGGCCACCGCCGAGCAGACCGCCGGCTACGCGGCAGTGGCGAGGGTGCCCTGACCCAACCCGCACTGCCACCGGTCCGGACAACCAACGGTGAACCGGTCGCACCGCCTGGGTGTCAGACGGCACGCTGGGTGACGCGGTCGGGAGCAGTCGGCAGGGCCGTCTCCCGCACCCGGGCACCACCGACCGTGATCACACGGGTATGGCTACATCGGCGGATACGACTCCGGTGGCGTGCTGGTCGGGGGCGTGTAGGGCTGCCAGCGCACGCAGGTCGGGCGCCGGCCGCCGCTGGTGAGGAACTCCTTGGCGGCCCGGCGCACCAGGTCGAGGGGAATCTCCGAGTCGATGGGAAACGGGGTGTCGTTGCCCATGTAGGAGTAGCTGACCTCACCGAGATCGCTCCGGGCCCCGAGGGTGTACCAGGTACCGTCCGGGCCGAGGTGTGACAACCCGCCGACGCCGCGTGCGGCGTCGACGCCGACACCAAGCTCGTGGTCGGGGAATCCCGCGGAGTTGAGGGGGCGCTCGCGGATGTACAGATCGGCCAGGCTGTTGCTGCGCGGCTCGGCCAGCAGTTCGTCGATGAGAGTGTCGATATCGCCGGCTGTGTGGACAACCACCGGGCTCGGTCCGTGGCCGTGTCGGAAGTACGCCTCAGCACTGAACATCATTGATCCTGGTCTCCGCGGTAGGTTCTCTTGTTGCCTCCGGGCCAGTGCACCGTCAGCTCGCCGCCGGGCGGCAGATACCGGTGCAGTAAACCGTCGCAGCTCAATTTTCCCTGGCAGGGGCCGTCCGGGTGGTTGATGATAATGGTCTCCCGCGGCGCGGTGCCGGTCCGTTGCCACCTGCCCCGCATACCGAGGGCGAATTTCAGCTCGATGTCACCGGCCCGCTCCAACCGGCCGTGGGCGGGAATGACACCGAGCCGGATCGCGAACTGGTTGACGGCCACATGGTAGCCATCGTGCCACCCGCTGAGCAGCTTGTGGGTGACGCCGTTCGCGTCGGTCCACCTGCCGTGGGTCTTCGACGCCGGCCCGGTCCCGTCCCGGTCGAAGACCGGCATGTCGTCGAAGTCCGGCCGCGGGTCGAAGCCCGGCCGCTCGGATGACTCCCGGACCGATGCCGACGACGGGGTGCCCGGCGGCGCGGAGGCCGGAGCCAGCGTCCGGCGGATCGGACGGTGCAGGTACAGCTTGTCGCCGTAGGCCGCGAGCGCCGTGACGATCTCGCGGGCGCGGCCCTGCGCCCGGCCGAGGGCCGCGGAGGCATGCCGCATCCGGGCCAGGGCCGCCACCACGTCCGGGTGCCGGCTGGGCTGCGTGGCCTGGTCGAACACGGCGATGAGCGCATCGACCCGCTGCTTGGCCGCGGCCACCTGCTCGGCGGGGACCGCGTTCGCGGCATTGATCAGGTTGTCGTTGAGCCGGTCCAGGGCACCGCTCACCCCAACCGCCCCCGAAACGCCCGCACCCGATCGGCCGCTGCCGCGAGGTCCGCGGCCGCGACGCTCAGGTCCGCCAGCAGCGCGGTCAGCCCACCGGTCGCGGCGAGAAGGTCGGCATCGCGTGACGCGCCGATCTCAGCCAGCTCGGCCAGCGCCGCGCGGGCCCGGTCCCGGGCCTCGGCCACCTCGGCAGCCGGCAGGGTGTCGACGACCCGAAGACACGTCGAGGCCAGGGCTGCGATGGCACCCGGCTCCGGCACGGCAAGCCTCCCAACCGCCCGAGTCACCCCGGCAACGCCGTGGCCACCAGCCCGCCGCCACCGCAGGTATCGACCGATGGTAACGAGCCGCGACACCCGCGGCCAGATCACCACACCAGGTGAGTTTCCCTCGTTGTCCTGAAGTCTTCGGGTCACGATCGCCGTGGCGGGGTAGCGGCGATCGTCGAGCAGGACGGCCGCCGACCGGTACGCCCTGGTCTGCAGGCCGGCACTTGTGGGGGCGGCGCCCATTGTAGAAAACCTCGAATTCGCGCAGCGCGTGGAGTAGAGGGCGAACCCGCCTCGGACATGCGCGCCATGCCGAAACAACGCAGGGTCGCCCGTTCGAGCAATACGCGACACGAATTTGCGAAGATATCCCGCAGGCATGCGGGACGGGCAGGAGGTGGGGCGGGTATGCGACCGGAGAGCCCGCGATGGCACGAGGTCACGCCCTCTGAGTTCGCCCACGAGCGGGAGGGCCTGGCCCATCTTTGCGAGCTGCTGCCCGACCGGGCACCGTTCCACGCCTGGACCAACTTCGAATTCCGCGACCGCGACGGCAAGTGGTACGAGGTCGACGCCCTGGTCCTCGGCGAGCGCCGGCTGCACCTGCTCGAACTCAAGCACTACCGCGGCCTGATCACCGGCAGCGCGTACCGCTGGCAGCGCGGCGGGCGCAGCGAGGACTCCCCGCTGCTGGCCGCCCGGCGCAAGGCGCAGCGGCTCAAGGGCGTGATCACCGACGCCCTGCACCAGCTCCAGCCCAATCTTGATCCCCGTCACATCCCCTACATCCAGCACGCGGTGTTCCTGCATGCCCCCGACGGCCGGTGCGCGCTGCCGCCTTCGGACGCCGCCGATCTCTTCGGCCTCGACGGCCACGAGCAGCGCAGCGGCCTGCGCAGCCTGGCCGACCGGTTGCTGGAGCCGCCCCCGCCCGACGGTCGACCGGGCCTGATCGACCAGGACGACCTGCTGGTGGCGCTGTTCGAGCGGATCGGGTTCACGCTGCGCCGGGAGCGGGAGGTCGGATCGTGGCGGCTGACCGGCGGCCCGCTCGCCGAGGGCGAGGGCTGGCAGGACTGGCCGGCCGAGCAC
>JABDRL010000046.1 GCA_013041765.1 Dactylosporangium sp.
GTGGTCGGCCACCGCCCAGCCGACGATCCGGCGGGAGAACACGTCCAGCACGAACGCCGCGTACGCCATGCCCTCGCCGGTGTCCAGACAGGTGAAGTCGACCACCCACAGCCGGCTGGGCGCGGGCGCGGTGAAGGTGCGGGCGACCCGGTCGGGGACCCGCTCATGCGACGGGTCGGCGCGAGTGGTCTGGAACACCAGCCCGCCGCGGCGGGCCCCGACCAGGCCCAGCTCGCGCATCAGCCGCTCGATCGCGCGGCGGGCCACCGGCTCTGGGCCCGACCCGCCTGGCAGCCGCGTTCAACGACAGCCCGGACTCCTCCTGGCGCGCCTCCCCCACCAGACGGATCGCCCTGTCCCGCAACTCCCGCGGGCACTTCCTCGGTGCTGGCATGACAGACCCCTCGGCAGATCAGGGCCTCCACTTACGTAGGGCGGGCTCAGTCTATGGTTTTGTTGTCGATACGCTGAGTACCCGGGCCGGTTGACCGGCTCCAGATCTGTCGCACAGGAGACCCGATCGGCATGCGATGTGTTTGACCCTCGATCGACGGTCATGTTAGCATCACTCAGGGTAATGTTGCTGCGTGAATAGCGAGGAAAGCATGACTCGGAAATGGGAACCGGACCACTCGGCGTCATTGTCTCGGCGATTGGGGAAATCGTCTCACGAGCTTGGGCAGACCTCCGGCGATGGAACGTGCCCGGATATCTGGGAACTGAGCAACGGCGACGTCGCGGTCATCGGCGCGGACCTCACCGCGTCCTACGAGACTCGCCTGCCCGACGGCGTCAGCATCGACCCCGGGGAACGCCTGGTCGTGATCCCGCGCCGGACGATCCTCGCGGCGAAGACGGACATCCCAGATGCGTGATCTTCTGGGTGACGCGGTGGGCGAGCAGCTGGAACCGAACGCCTTCCACGCCGACTTTGGAAAGCGATTCTGGGCGACCACCGCGCCGGGTTTCTGAAAACTGGAACGACAGCAGCATTTCCAGGAACCGGACCACGAAAGTTGGCAGGCCTTCGCCAAAGGTGATTGGCGGCGGGCCCTGCATATTATCGAAGAAGGCCGACCGGCCATGCGCGACTACTATCGCAAAATCGAGGCATGCGGTTTCACCACGAGGCGAGTTCGTGCCGTCGAGGAACCCATCATTCCCTATTTGTAATGGGAGATGCAGCTTCTGCGGATGCGCGACGAATGCGGCGGCACCGTACGGATCATCACCGGGGATCAGGTCGCAGACTACGAGCGTGAAGCCCCGCTTCCGGAGATCTTCACGCTCGGTACCTCGGTGATGTATCAGGCGTTCTATGACGACGACAGGGTGCTGGCCGCTGTCCGCCGGTTCGTCGATCGAGACCTTGAGGTTCCCCGCCTCGACGGACGAGCACGACACGCAGCCACCACAGTCGTTCCGTGATCGCCGCCGTACCGAGGTGGCCGACCGGGTACGGGGCCGACCACCCACACGTCATCGACCAGCAGCAGCACGACTACCGCACCGTTCCCGGCGGACCCAGCGCACCCCGGGGCCGCTGTATGACAGCGCGCCGCAGGTCGCGCCCTGCTGACACCGCTCGGCTCCCCCCCAGCGGCTCGGTGATCATCTTCAGTGACGCCTCGCACGGACCGTCGCCGGGAGCGCGGCCGGGCGTCGTCCGTCATCGCGGCAGAGTCGCTGCGCCGCGAGGCGCCTTGGTGTATCCCCAGCGCAGCTGGGAGGAACTCGGAGGGAGGTTCCTGGGTCCGATGGCTGACCTGAATCCGAAAGGTGAAGGGGACCACAGCATGCCAGGAAAGCGGCGGCCGTGCCCAGGCGTACGGGGCGGCGCGTTGCGGGACCCGCGGGATATGGCGAAAGCTGGATTGCCCGAAGCCCAGTCTCCAGATGATGCAAGCCGCCGTCCACCGGAAAGACGCCTGAACCGGTGCCGCGCCCTGCGCTGGTGTTCCGCCTTCACCGGCGCAACCTCCAGGGCACAGGGCGATACCCAGTGAAGGTATTCAAGGTAGTCGCAGGCGTCACGACCTGCCAAGGCGGGCGGAAAAGCCGTCTACAGGGCGAAGCGGACCAGGTGATCGGACATCCCGCTCCCGGGAGGCACGCGTAATGCGTAGACGCCGGATCGGAACGGATGTCCAGCAGGAGCGATGGCGGTCAGCCGCCACGCTCACGTTGTGATCGCTGGAGAGCCGGGTGCGGTTAACGTCGCACGCCCGGTTCGGACCGGGGGTCGCTGGAAAATAGCCTGGCCACAGGCACCTCGCCAGCGACCTACCGGTGCGATACCGGGACGAGTTCTCCACGGTCGAACGCGATGCTCCAGCCGCGAGCCACTGGCCGGTCACACCTTGAGGACGTCCACGTCGTACTGCGCGATCGACGCGTCACGGGACGCCAGTGTCAGACCTTCGGTGACCGCCTGTGCCACCAACATCCGGTCGAAGGGGTCGCGGTGATATGGGGGCAGCCGGCCGGCAGTGATCGCGTGCACGTGCGTGACGGGCAACTCCTGGAAACCCATGTCCCGCACCCGCTCGGCGAGGTCGGTCGGCCCGGCAAGCTTCCCGGCGGTCTGTTTGATGGTGATCTCCCACAGACTGACCGGGGACAGGTAGATGTCCGGATCGTGGCGAAGCCGGTCAAGGAACTCCTCGCCGAGGGCGGCATCGCCGGTGATCGCCCACAGCACGACGTGGGTGTCCAGGAGCAGACTCATACGCCGATACCGAAATCGGTCGCGATCTCGGCATTGGTTTGCGGCGAGTCCCAGTCGCCCGACAGGTCCACCTGCCCGGCGAGGGAACCGATCGAGGTTCGGCTGGTCCGCCGCACCAACGGCACGACCCTCGCCACCGGGGTACCGGCCCGGTCGATGATGACCTCCTCGCCGCGCTCTACCCGTTCGATGATGCGCGACAGGCGGGTCTTGGCATCGTGCATGTTGTAGTGCACAGCTTCAGCCGACATGACGCAGCCTTCCCGGTTAGCTAACTGCCTAGTCTACCCGGTTCGCCGACGCCGCAGCCTGTCGACGACCGTGCCCGCGAGCCCGGCGGCCTACAAACCCATCAGCAAGACCATATGTACTCATCTCGGCTTCTTGTTGACTGGCGCTACGACCCCAGCCCGGCCAGGCTGCTGGGCGACATCGGCGACATCCACCGGTTCGCCACCCGCGGGCACTTCGCCTCCTGGAACGGCACCGCGCCCCTGGACGCTTCCTCCGGCAACCAGGACCGCCACCGGCTCTCCCGCTCCGGCAACCGCCGCATCAACCGGGTGCTGCACATCATGGCGATCGTGCAGCTGCGCCACGACACCGAGGGCCGCCGCTACTTCGACCGCCGCGTCGCCGA
>JABDRL010000050.1 GCA_013041765.1 Dactylosporangium sp.
CTCCAGCTACACCAAATCCACACCTAACCGGGGGTGGTTCTGGCCGCCGCGGGCGTTCCGGCCCGGATGCCCCGGGCCAGCATGACCTGGCGGGTGAACACCCACCGTCCGGTGGCGCACATGTGGACCGCGCCGCCTTCCTTCGATCTCTGGGCTGAGGTGGCCATCGGTGGCGTGACCGATCGCGGCGGTCGGTCCCTGGCGGCGGCAGCGGGGAGAAAACGCCTCGACACCGGCGGGCACGGCATGCCGCGGTGCCAAGGTGCACGACACGCCCCGCGGCGGTCTGGACCCGACGCCATTCGCCGACCTCAACGCGCTGCTGGCCGAGCTGACCACCGCGCCGTCGAGATTCTCGGCGACAGCTTCGTCGGCGCCTACCCGCAAGGATCGTTCGCGCTCGGCGACGCCGACATCCACAGCGACTGCGGACTTCCTGATCCCCGTCGCCCGGCCCGTCAACGCCGACCAGGAGGCGGCCCCGCGCGCCACGCACGACGAGTTCCCCACCCGGCGCGAGCACTGGGCCCGCCATCTGGAGGGGTCCTACCCCCACGCCGACGAGTTGCGGACCCTCGTCGGCCTGGGCCGACCCTGGCTCTATGTCGACCACGGCTGGCGCGCGATGGGGCGGTCGACGCACTGCAACACCGCGATCGTGCGCTGGACGCTGCGCGAGCACGGCCGCGCCCTGGCCGGTCCGCACCCTGGCCGGTCCGCACCTTGGCCGCCCTCGTCGACCCGGTCGGCCCGGACGTGCTGCGCGCCACCGCACGCACCCCCGCCGCCCGGCTACTGCCCGGCCTGTCCTCGTGGACCACATTCGAGATCGCCTGGGTACAGCGGTACGCGGTGACGACCATGTGCCGGCTGTGTACGCCATCGACACCGGCCGGCCGGCGTCCAAACCGGCCGCGCTGCGGGGGCGGCCGACCACTGCGATCCACGCTGGTCGGACCTGATCTGGCAGGTCCACGACGACCGAGGCGGCTTCGACCCCCACGAGCCGCCACGCCCCGGCAGCGTCGAGCGCACCCTGGCGTTCATCGCCGCCGGCCAGCACCAGGCCAACCCGCACGAACACCACCAGCCTGAACGACCCTGAACACGGTGATCCCGACGAGGCCGAACTGGCCGCCGAAGGCCTACTCCCATTCGAGGAGCATCTTTCGAGATTCATTACGTTCCAGGGGACGGAGGTTTCGGCACGGGCGGCACCACTGGAAAACACATCAACAGTCCACCGGTCCATCCGTTTCTACGTCATCGACACCCATGGAGATCCCCACTATCAGGCGGTGCTGACGGCGGCCATGAACACCGCTCAGGACTCCGGAGGCATCGCTGTTACGCAGGTCAACCCGCTGCGGGGCGAGGAGATCCCGTAGGATGTCCGACCGGATTGCTACGCTGCCCGCCATGCGATCCAGTGAAGATCAAGAATATGGT
This sequence comes from Dactylosporangium sp., assembly GCA_013041765.1. Classification (GTDB taxonomy): domain Bacteria; phylum Actinomycetota; class Actinomycetes; order Mycobacteriales; family Micromonosporaceae; genus JABDRL01. Next base: position 1,450 of record JABDRL010000050.1, read on the forward strand.
GATTGGCGGTCCGCCACGGGCCGCGAGCTGGATCGGCTGGTACTGGATCCGGGGTTCCTGCTCTGGGCCGATCGTGCGGCGCTGTTGCCGGTGCTGTCGCGGGTGACGACACCCGCTGCGCGGAAGGCCGCCGAGGCCTACCGGCGGGTGGCCTGGGGCCAGGCCACTGGGGCTGCGGAGCGGGCCGCGTCGCTGCTGCTGGCCGCCCGGAGTGTCAAAGCCACGAAGCTGGTCGATGCCCTGACGGCCGGTGGGGTCCCGCTCGCCTGGTCGACGAGGTGGGCGTCGTGGCAGGTGGCGGGCCAGGGCTGGCGGTTTGTCGACCCGTCCGGGGGCAGCGAGGCCGTGGCCTTGACCGAGCTGGCGGGCCGGGCGGTGCTGGTCTCGGCCGGGGCCGACGGGGCCGCCCGGGTCTGCGATCCGCTGACCGGCGAGGTGCTGACCACCTCGGCAACCAGGGTCGATCGGCCCGGCGGTGTCACCATGGCCGTGGTCGGGTCGGTGGGCGGCCGGCGGGTGATGGCGGTCGGGGGACGCGAGCAGCCGGTGCGGATCTGGGACCTGGTGACCGGGGAACCTGTTCCCACCGCATTGTCCGGGGTAAGGGGTCATGCGTGGGACGTGCGGTGCACGGCGTTCGGTGTTGTCCAGGGCCGGAGCGTGGTGATTTCCGGGGGTAAGGATCGGACGGTGCGGATCTGGGACGCCGAGACGGGCGAGCCGGTCGGGGGGCCGTTCGTCGGGCACACCCGACGTGTTGAGGCGGTGGCGTCCGGGACTATCGACGGCCGGGACGTGGTGCTGTCCGGCGGCAAGGATCGGACGGTGCGGATCTGGGACGCCGTGACCGGCGACCTGGTGGGCGACCCGTTGCGGCTGCCGATCGACCGGCTCCGAGCGATGGCCATCGCTCGGGTCGGCGGTCGCTGGTTGGTGGCCTGCTGTGCTGACACCGGGATCGTCGTGTGCGACCCGCACTCGGGTGTACTGGCCGCGGGGCCGTTCGGAACTGGGGACCGGTTCGACGCGGTGGTCCTCGGGGCGATCGGCGGGCGGGCGGTGCTCGCCTCGGCCGGGCACGAGGAAGGGGTCCAGGTACGGGACCTGTTCTCCGGTGAGGTGGTCGCGGGCCCGTTCCCGGACGGTCCGAACTCGGTCACGGGGGTGGCGCTGGGAACCGTCGACGGGCTGCCCGTGATCATCGCACACGGTGAGTACACCGGTCCGATCACCCGGGCGGACCGGCAGACCAGGGCGGCATCGGGGGCACGGTTCGTCGCCGCTGTGGCATCCGGATGGGCCATCTGGTCCCTGCTCCCCGACGACCAGGTCGTATCGCCGACCGATCCGGCCCCGGCCCGTTCCGCCGCGGTCGAGGTCGCCGGTGGCCGGACCCTGATGGCCATGGGAGGGCCTGGCTGCCGGGTGGTCGACGTCGGTAGCCAGGAGACGCTCTGGCGCGCCGCGAGGTCCGACGTCGGGGAAAGCTGGCCGCGAGCGGTGGGGCAGTTCGACGGCCGGATGGCGGTGGTCGAGCGGGCAGAGGATCAGATCAGGGCATGGGATGCCCTGACGGGCGAGGCATTCGGGCAGGCCTGCGACTCCAGCAGCTACCGGGATGATCCGGAGACCCTCGGGACGGTCGACGGCCGACCGGTGGTCGTCACGACCTGCCGGGAGAATGCCCGGGTCTGGGATTTCGCTCAGGGACACCACCTGGGTACCCCGATGACCGGGGAACGATGGTCGCTCAACGCCACGGCCATCGGCGAGGTCGACGGTCGGACCGTTGTCGTGGGCGGGGGCATCAGCAACAGGATCTGGGTATGGGACGTGGCAACCGGTCGGCAACTCGGTGAGCCCTGCACCGGCCACCCGAACGTTGGCGGGCTGGCCCTTGGCCGGGCCGCCGGTCGGGCGGTCATCGTCTCCGGTGGCGTCGACCGGACGGTTCGGGTGTGGGATTTCGCCGGGCGGCACCAGATCGGCAGGCCCCTGGTGGGGCATACCAGCCACATCCGGGGTGTGGAGATCGGGGAGATCGATGGTCGGGCCGTGATCGTGTCCCGGGACGGTGGTGGCCAGGTGCGGATCTGGGACCTGGAAGCCGTGGTGGCCTCCTCGACCGGGGCCTCGGCGGGGCATACCGGTCCGGTGACCGCGGCCGCGACCGGAACGATCGATGGCGGCCCCACCGTGGTCACCGGGGGCCATGACGGGGCCGTCCAGGTGTGGGACCAGCGGACCGGGGCCCGGATCGGCAAACCGTTCCGGGACCACAAGGACAGGATCACCGCGGTGGCCCTGGGCCGATGGGGAGACCGCCCCGTCGTCGTCTCCGGCGACAACGGCCGCTGGGACAGATACGGTGGCACTCCGTCGGTCCGGGTCTGGGATCCGGCCACCGGCCAGCGGCTGGGCGGCCTGGCAACCGGGCACCAGGGCTACCTGGACTGCCTCGCGGCCGGTGCCGTCAACGGCCGGCTCGTGATCGCCTCGGGAGACCGGAACGGGAGCGTGCGGGTGTGGGACGCCGGGACCGGCGCTCCGATCGGGCCGCCGCTGACCGGCAGCCGCAACGGCATCATGTCCGTGGCGACAGGGGCGGTCGACGGGCGTGGCGTGGTCATCGCCGGGACCGGCGAGGGGTCGCTGCGGGCATGGGACCTGGACACCTGCAAACCCTGGTGGACCCAACCCTCGGTGAGCGGGTGCTCGGTGGCCCTGGGCGTGGTGGCCGGCCGCCGCGTGGTGGTGTGCGCGGACGGCAAGAGGATCCGGATGGTGGATGCGGCGACCGGTGCGTTGGCCGGCGAGCCGCTGACCGGCCACTACGGCCTTATCCGGTCCGTGGCGATCGGTGAGGTCGACGGTCGGGTAGTCGTCGTCTCCGGGAGCCGGGACGGGATGGTTCGGGTGTGGGACCCGGCAGCGGGCCGCCAGCTGGGCGCGCCCCTGTGCCCGTCGCCCGACTCGGAGATCGCCTCGGTGGCGATAGGGCGCTTCGACGACACTCCGACCATCGTCGCCGCTGGATTCGACGGGAAGATCCGGATGTGGGACGCGGTGACCCGGGCCCAGCGCGGAGCCCCGATCCGCGCCTACGAGACGGGCAGGCGGGGAGACCTCAGGATCGCCGTGGGTGACGTCGACGGCCGGCCGTTCATCGTCTCCTACGGCGGGTACCAGGAGACCATCGGCCTGTGGGATCCGAATACCGGACGTCCGCTCGGACCGCCACTGGCGGGACACCACAGTGCGACAGACGTCGTCGCGGTGGGGAGGCTGGACGGGCGGTCGGTGATCGTCTCCGGGGGCACCATCGAGCAGCGGGTGCGGATCTGGGACGTCGCCGACCGGTCCCTGGTCCGGGCGGTTCCGGCCTTCGCGTCGATGTCGGTGGAATCCCTCGCTGTCGTTGACGACCGGCCCCTGGTCGTCTTCGGCGGGGATGGTGGCCCGACGCTGTGGGACCTGGCCACGGGCCGGGAACCGGCCCACCGGCCACAGCGCGGGGACGGCGTCCGGGCGCTGGCGGCGGGTGACGTCCGCGGCCAGCGGGTGATCGTGGCCGGTTGCGCCGACGGGCTGGTGCGGATCTGGGAGGCCGCGACGGGACAACCACTGGCGGCACCGCGCCGCGGACACCACGGCGCCGTCGAAGCCGTCGCGTTGGGGCACTTCGCCGGACGCGCGGTTGTCGTCTCCGGTGGTGACGACCACCTGGTGCACGTTGCCGACGCGGTAACGGGCGAACCGGTGGGCGATTCCCTGGCCGGCCACACCGCCCCGGTCACAGCCGTGACCGTGACCGCGGCCCCCGGCGGTGACCTGGTGGTTTCCGGTAGTGAGGACGGGAGCGTGCGATGCTGGCAGCTGGCCCGCACCGAGACGCCGGCCCGCACCGAGACGCCGGCCCGCGTGATCCGGGTCGGGTCGTGCGTGACCGCCCTGGTGGCCGCCGACCCGGGCAGCCTGATCGTCACCACCAACGCCGGGACGGTCTGCCTGGACCTGGCGTAGGCCACCACAACCCGACGTCCGTCGGGCGGATCGTGGCATCAGATATTCGAGACGCGCGTCTTGTATATTGGGGGCATGACCCCGACCAGACCACGCGGCCGACCCCGGGCATCCGCTCTCGACGAGCGGATCCTGCACGCGACCCGAGAGAGCCTGTCCCGAGATGGCTACGCGGCGCTGGCGATGGAGGCGGTGGCCGCGGCGGCCGGGGTCGGCAAGCAGACCCTGTACCGGCGCTGGCCACGCAAGCCGCTGCTGGTCTTCGACGCCGTGTTCGGCGGTGCGGCCGACGCGGCGGCGATCCTGCCGGACACGGGTTCCCTGGCCGGAGACCTGGCGGCGGTGGTCGAGGCGCAGCAGCGGATGTACGCGGACGGCCAGACCCTGCCGCTGCTGCGGGGCCTGCTGGCGGACTGCCTGGCCGATCCGGGGTTGCTTGAGCAGTTTCGGGCCCGGCTCGTGCGGCCCCGGCTGGACGTGCTGGCCACGGCGGCGGCACGCGCGGCCGCCCGCGGTGAGCTGCGCGCGGAGGTGAGCGCCCGGTTCGTCGCCGAGGCGGTGGGCGGAGCCATGCTGGCTCATGTCGTGGTCTACGGCGGCACCGGCGAGCGGTTCGGGCCGATGCTGGCCGGCGTGGTTTCCCGGGGCGCCCGATGAGCGTGCCTGTGCACGGAGGCGTGGCGCCCGGCTTCGGGCCTGTTGCTGACGCCTTTGCCGCGAACTTCGCCCGGCGGGGCGAAGTCGGCGCGGCGTGCGCGGTCTACCACCATGGGGTGAAGGTGGTGGATGTGTGGGGAGGGTACCGCGACCACGCCCGCCGCGCGGCGTGGACCGAGCACACGATGGTACCGGTGTTCTCCACCACCAAGGGCATCTGCGCGCTCGGGGTGGCACACGCGGTCAGCCGCGGACGGTTCGGCTACGACGATCCGGTGGCCGCGCACTGGCCGCGGTTCGCCGAGCACGGCAAGCAGCACATCACCGTGCGCCAGTTGCTGGCGCACCAGGCTGGACTGTGCGCGATCGATACTCGCCTCGATACGCGGATCATCGCCGATCCCGGCGCGCTGGCGAGCGTCCTCGCCGCCCAGCGGCCAGCGTGGCGGCCCGGCGACCGTCACGGCTACCACTGCTGGAACCTCGGCTGGTACCAGAGCGAGTTGATCCGCCGCACCGATCCGGCCGGCCGCACCCTGGGTCGTTACCTGGCGGAGGAGTTGGCCGGTCCGCGGGGCGCCCGGTTCTTCCTTGGCCTGCCCGACGATGTCCCAGCTGAGGACGTCGCCGAACTCAAGCCGTTCGCGAAGGCCCTCATGCCGCTGCGGATGCCACCCGCGCTCGTACTGTCGCTGCTCAATCCGCGATCGCTGACCTTCCGGACGATGGGCAATCCGTCGTTCCTGCTGGACCATCGCAGCCTCAACCGGCCCGACATCCGGCGACTGGAGATCGGCTCGGGTAACGGTATCGGCACCGCCCGCGCGATCGCCCGCCTCTACGCCGATTCCCTCCATCCCCCCGGTCTGGGGTTGACCGAACCGGTACGGGCCGCGCTGCGGGCCCCCGGTCACGAGCCCGCCGGCGGCAACCGAGACCTGGTTCTCAAGACCGACATCCGGTTCAGCCTGGGCATGATGAAACCGGGTGGCGTCGTTGGCTTCGGTACCGACGGGCGCGCCTACGGATTCTGGGGAGCCGGCGGGTCCTGCGGCTTCGCCGATCCGGCCACCGGCACCGCCTACGCCTACGTCATGAACCGCATGGGCGGCGACATGTTCGGTGACCGGCGCGAAACGGCGATCCGGAGCGCTTGCGAGCGCTGCACCCGCTGACGCTGCGGATCATCGACCGGTAGCGCGCGAATCTCGCTGAGCACCAGTCTGGCCGTCGCCCGGGGCCTGGCCC
>JABDRL010000249.1 GCA_013041765.1 Dactylosporangium sp.
GTGCTCGGCCAGGGCCAGCACGGTGGGCTGGCCGGCCGCGGCGGTCGCCGTGAACTGCGCCGGGTTCTGCCGACTCCACCGGATCGGGGCCGACCCGTCCGACCCGCCGTCCCCGGCGGCGGCGGGGGTTTCGCGGGCCAGGACCACCGTCACCGGACTGGCCACCGGCCGCAGCCGCACCCCGCGGTACTCCACCGAGGACCGCTGGCTCTCGGCGAGATCCCGCAGCCCGTAGAGATAGACCCGGGTCTCCACGGCGGTGGGATCCGGCGTCAGCAGGGCCTCGTAGGGAGTCCAGCCGTCCCACACGGCGACGGACGGCATCTTCCGGCAGCGGTCCGGGCCCCGCAGGTACACGCAGAACTTGGGGTTGCGCACCGCGATGCTGCGGGCCTCCATGGAGAACTCGTACAGCGACGACGCCCCGAAATCGGGAGCGGTGGCCGCGATGCAGGCCAGATGACTGGTCGCCCCGAGCGCGTAGGTGGTCTCGCCGCGCTCATCGGTATCCACCCGCAGCGACAGCCCGGCCTCGTCCACGGTCCGGTCGTCGTAGCGGAAACAATCCTCCAGCTCTTCGAAGGGCGCCAGCACCGAGCCGGCCAGGCCACCGTCGACGCGCAACTCGTGCTGCCCGGCGGGCAGGTCGACGGACACCGCCGGCACCGCCGGAGGCCAGATGGTCTTCTCCACGATCGCGTCCAGGGCCTCAACCCGCAACCCCCGGTACTCGGTCACGGTCGGCGGCTTCAGCCGCTCCCCGACATCGGCATGCAGGGTGATCTGGAGCCCGGTCGCGGCCTCGCCGACCGTGACGATGCGCTCGTACGGGGTCCACTCGCCGTCCGCCAGCGGCCGGGCAGCCAGCTCGCAGCCGTCCGTTCCGGTCTGGAACAGGCAGATCTGCGGACGGCTGCCCTCCACCGAGCGGTACTCCAGGCGGATGCGGTAGGTGCGGCCCGGGGCCGCGTCGTGCACCGTCACCGTGGAACAGGCCGCGTGGTCGCTGGCGCTCAGCCGGAGGGTCCGCCCCTCCTCCGTGTATTCGATCTCGCTGCTGAGCTCCAGGTCGATGGCCGGGCGCGGCTCGTAGTTGTTGCAGTCGATGACCGAGGAGTAGTCGGAGACGTCCGCCATCTGGGCCGAGGCGGCCAGCAGGGTCAGCTTCGTCGCGGCCCCCACGGCCAGGCTCGGCGCCGCCGGGGGGTTGGGCAACCGGTCCCGGCCCCAGCCGTCCAGCGATACCGTGCGGGCGTCCGCCCGGACGGCGAGGACCTCCCGGTCCGGCAGCGGGACGGTCAGGGGCGGGCGCCGGGAGCGCACCACGCCGTCGACCGAGACCGTTGTGGGGTCGGTGAGCACGAGCTGCCCGGCGGCGTCGTCGACGCTCGGGGTCAGCACCGTGGCGGCCCTGGCCCGCTGGGCGATGGTGTAGCGGCCGGCCGGCAGGTCGACGGTGGTGGTCGGGGGACCGGTGTCGACCGCGGGCACCGGCCAGGCGACCGCGTCCGGGGCGACCGCCGGGCTGTCGTCCACCCGGGGACTGGTCGCGAAGGCCGCGACCTCGGCCCGGGCGGCGATGGCCGTGGTGACCGGGATGCTGCCGATGATCGCGGCTCCGGCGTCCGGGCGCGCCGGTGCGTCCAGGACGTGCTGGTAGGAGCGGACCGTCGGCATGCTGCCGGTGCCCAGCTGCCACAGCTCGAGCATGCCGCTGTGGGTGCGCCGGGCGCCGGGAACCCGGGACATCGCCGCCGTCAGGATCCGATCGTCGGCGAAGTACCGGTTGGGCAGTCCCCGGATGAGGTCGTGGCGGACGATGACCTCGGAAACCCCGAGGGCGTCGAGCAGCCGGGGCACCGCCTCCACATCGCCGGCCAGCATGGCCGTCTCCAGGGACTGGACGTTGGCGGAGAACCCGGGGCCGTCGCCGAAGTACCCGTCGGGATGCCGCTGGACGATCGGATGCTTGATGGTGAGGTTCGCGATGCTGTCGACGCCGAAGAACCCCCAGGTCGTCGGCATCTGGTAATAGTCGTCCAGGGGCAGGACCAGGACCTTGCCCGGTCGCGGATCCTGGTCGATCAGTTCGGCGATCTCCCACCAGTCCTGTGGCACCCGCACGTGCGCGGAGGGCTGTGATGGTCGCTCGTCCGGGATGACCGACCCGGTGTAGAGCGGGTAGGGATAGCCGAGCACGGCGAGGACCGGCAGCCCGGCGATCACCACGGCGATCCGCGGCGCCTGCGGCCAGGACCATCGTGTCTGGGGGATCCTTGACCACCACCGTGGCCGGGGGATCCTCGGCCAGGACCGCCGTGGCCAGTGCGAGCGCAGCCAGGACGGCATCCCGTCGACATAGAGGGCCAGCAGCAGACCGAACAGCAGCACCAGCAGCTGCCCGAGTTTGCTCATCGGCTCCCGGAACAGCCAGAACCCCGGGATGTGCAGGTACAGCCACATGTTGAAATCGATGAACGGGGGCCGCAGCCCCTTGGCCAGCACGACGAAGCCCACCACCAGCCCGAGCAGGCACAGGGCGAGCCGGCGGTGCCGGGGCCGGGCGAACACCGGCGCGGCGAAGACCACGGCCGGCAGCAGGTAGCGGATCCACACCCAGGCCGGGCGGTCCAGATCGGCGGCGAACGGCAGGTACTGCGGCCGGAACCAGGCCCAGTTCGCCACCATGGTCAGGATGTTGTGCGGCAGGTTGTTCACCTGCGACCAGGACCAGTTGGTCGGGTCGGTGAACGTGGCGTTGGCCGTCGCGCCACCCCCACCCATGAAGCTCTGGGCCAGCGGCACCAGCCACCACAGATTGAGCACCACGGCCCACGGGATGGCCCGGGCGAACCAGCCCAGCAGCCGCAGGGCCGGCCGCCGGCCGAGAAACAGGAGGGCGATCAGGGGGGTACCGGCGACCGTCCAGGCGTAGGCCACGACGAGCATCGGGGGATTGAAGGCCAGGAACGACGTCGGGACCAGCGCGAAGCCCGCGACGGGGGCCGGCACCCGCCGTCCGAGCGCGATGCGCATCGCCAGGCCGGTGAGGAACGCGATTGACCCCACCGAAATGATGTTGAGCGGATTGGGCAGCCGGGTCAGGAAGAACCCGTTGAGCACTCCGAACGCGCCCGCGGTGACGATGGCGGCCTCCGAGCGCACGAACGCGCCCGCCAGGTATGCCACCCCGAACCCCACCAGGCCGTAGATGCAGGTGTACATCATCCACTGGGCGGTGTACTCGCCCAGCCCGACCGCCCTGGCACACCAGATCAGGGCGAACTCGAAGCTTCTGGCGATGACGTAGGAGGCCGACCCGGCCCCGGTGACCTGGTGGTTCCAGGACCAGGCCGCCTCCGGTGCCCAGCCGGTGCGGATGAACGGGCCCATGTCCCCGGTGGCGATGAAGGTCCCGGTGCGAAACCACCGGCTGACGATGAACGTCGACAGGCCCAGTACCAGCAGATACGGTCGGATCACGACGCGAGGGCCGCGGCGTAGGCCGCTGCGGTGGTCTCTGCGGCCCGGTCCCATCCCAGCCGGTCCCGGACCGATCGGACGCCCTCCTGCGCGAACCGGCGCCACATGACCTCGTCCAGCAGCACCCTGGCCAGTCCCGAGGCCAGGGCCTGGGCGTCGGCCGGGGGCACGGCCAGACCGTTCACCCCGGGCTCCAGGACGGCCCGCACGCAGATGACGTCGGTGGCGACCACCGGAAGGCCGACACTCATCGCCTCGGCCACCGCCATCGCCGGCGGCGAGGTGGTGTAGTCGAACTTGAACGGCCAGGCCCCGACCTGTGCCGAGGCGAACTCGGCGAGCAGGTCCGGCACCGGATCGGTCACCAGCTCGATCGCGGCCGCCTGCCCGCTGGCCCGCACCCGGGCGACGATGTCGGGCAGTTCCGGGCGGGGGATGAGCAGCAGCCGCAGCCGGGCGTCCGGCACGTGCTCGCGCAGCAGCGGGAACGCGGCGAGGAGGGTGTCCAGACCCCGGACCGTCTCCGCCCGGCCGGCGAACACGATCACGGGCCGGTTCGTGGTGAACCGGGCCCGGCGGGCGTCCAGCGGGGCGCCGACGGCAGCCGGACCACCCGCGGCCCGCGACGGCCGGCCAGCCGCCGCTGCACCCGGGGGTCCGGGGTCAGCACGCTGGCGACGCCCGCGGCCCGGAGGACCGAGCCGGCCACTCCCGGGGGCAGGCCGGTGGTCAGCGCCACCCTGGGCGCCAGCACGTTGGAGGCCCGCAGCTCGGCCAGGGTCGACCGGCGCCAGCTGCTGGGACCGGGCAGCGTCGGCCAGGCGTAGACCGTCAGGACGACCGGGGCCCGGCGGATCGCCGGCACCGCGACCTGGATCGTGCCGAGTACTCCGGCGTGCAGGTGGATGAGGTCGGGCCGGATACGGTCGAGGACCTCGGCGAGCCGGGCACCCGGGCGGAGCGGGAACAGCGCCGGGCTGCCGCCGAGTTCGTGGACGTCGGCGAAGACGGCTGTCCCGTCGTGGGCGCGGGTGGTGACGCAGTGGTGCTCGCCCGGTACCCCGATGGCGGTCTCGACGATGGTGCGGCCCATGGCCTCCTTGGCGGAGAACTCCGCGATGAGGTGGGCGATGCGGGCCATCACGCGGCCTTCGGGACCGGCCGGCGGTGCTGGACGTCCCGGACCCCGAGGTACAGCGCGAGTGCCTCGGTGGCCTTGAGGAGGAACAGCCCCGCGGTGAGCAGCGGGTGGCGCAGCAGCCACAGCGGGCGGCGGAACAGGGCGGTCCGGACGAGCTTGCGCCGCCCGTCGGGATGCAACGCGAGATAGTGGTCGATCCACCGGCCGTAGTAGCGCTTCTTGGCGAACGTGCCGGCCAGCCGCAGCCGGCCCTCGTCGTGCCAGATCCACGCGTCGACGCGGCCAATGCCGACCCCGGCGGCGGCCGTCCGGTCGGCGAGATCCCAGTCCTCGGCGGCGACCAGGGACTCCGACCAGCCCCCCAGCGCCTCGATGACGTCACGGCGGAAGGCCCGGGGCGCCTCGACCCGGTCGTCGCCGACGTAGAGGCTCTTCTCCAGGACGCGGCACCGGGTGAAGAACCCGGTGCCGAAGGAACGCTCCGGCAGCACGAGCGCGCCCAGCTCCGATTGCCCGGTGAAGCGGTCGACGATCGCGGCGGCCAGGCCCGGCTCGGCGACCATGTCCGAGTCGAGGAAGACCACCACGTCACCGGTGGCGCACCGCAGGCCGTGGTTGCGCTGCGCGCTGCGTTCGGGTCCCCGGTCGGCGAACCGGTCGGCCCACCACCGGGCGATGTCGACGGTCGCGTCGGTCGAGGCATTGTCGACGACGACGATCTGGACGTCCTGGTGGGTCTGCGCCCGCAGCGACCCCAGGCAGGTGTCGAGGGTGCGGGCCGAGTTGCGGGTCGGCACCACGAAACTGACCTTCACAGTGGATCCTCCTCGGGTGGCACGACGGTGGCGCGGAGAGCCAGCAGTCCGAGCCCGACGGCGACGCCGCCGAGGGCGACCCCCGCGAGCGCCGCGTAGAACACCGCGTCGGTCTGGCCAAACGCGTGGGCGATGCCCGAGGACGCGAACAGGACCGCCGCGAACAGCAACATCGGGCGCCAGATCCGCTCGGCGAGGGCGGCGAGCCCGACGACGAGTTCAGCGGGCCGCATGGGCGCATTCGCTGACGGCCGCCAGCACCGCATCGGCGACCTCGTCCCACGGGCGGGCCCCGCCGAAGGGCACCGGCTCGAAGTCGCCGGCCATCCACCGCGGCAGCAGCTCGACCAGCCAGCGGGCCAGCGCCTGCGGCTCGGGCGGGACGAGGACCCCGCCGGCCGCGCGAGTCGAGTCGCGCAGTCCCGGGACGTCGTAGGCGATCGTCGGCGTGCCCAGCGCCGCGGCCTCGGTGACCACCAGGCCCCAGCCCTCCCGGACGCTGGTGGCGACGTGGGCATGGGCCCTGGCCATCAGGTCGTGCTTGGTCGCCTCGTCGACCCAGCCGAGGAACTCCACCCCCGGCGGGGCCCCCGCCCGCATCCGCCGCAGCTGCGGCCCGCCGCCGATCATCCATACCCGCAGGTCCGGGATGGTCCGCGCGGCGATCGTCGCGGCCAGTACGACGTCCGCCGGCCGCTTGTACGGCACCATCCGACCGCAGAACACGACCGTCGGCGTGGGTTCCCTGGCGGGAGGCGCGTCCATCGGCGGTGGCGCGAATCCCTCGGGCACCACCCGGACCTGGCCGGCCCCGAAGCGGGCGAGCGACCGCCGGGTCGACTCGGAGACCGCCAGGATCGGCCCGCGCCCCAGCCGGCGCAGCCACCAGGGTTCGAGCGCGTAGCGGCCGAGATACGAGGCGGGGAACGGGGCGTTGTGGTGCCAGATCTCCTCGCAGGTCTGGTGCACCAGCGCGACCGTCCGGGCGCCGTCGTCGACCCATTCTCCGGCAAAGAACGGCACGGTGTTCGTCTCGTCGACGACGATGTCGAAGTGCCCCCGGCCATGCCGCCGCCACCATCGCCGGGCCTGGCGGTAGACGGTGAACCGGCCGCCGGCGCGCACCACCCGGTAGCCGTCGACGGTCTCCTCGGCGGGGCGACCGGCGACCGCGGCGGCGAACAGGGTCACCTGGTGGCCGGCCGCGGCCCACCGACGCAGGATTTCCGCGGTGTAGACCTCGGCCCCACCAGCGAGTGGATGAGCCGGGTCCCGCCAGTTGAGGACCAGGATGCGCACGGGTGAGCCTCCCCAGGACACGGACGGATCAACGCGCGGGCGCCAGGCCCGTGCTGGTATCCATATGATCGGCGTGCAATGGTGCGAACTGAGCGTTTTGGCGAGGGCCCCGCCGCCAGGCCACCAGCTCGATGGCCCCGAGCAGCAGCAGGGTCGGCACCAGCGCCGCCGCGGACCCGAGGACGATGTGCGTCGCCGTGTCGTGCCGCAGCTCGATGAGCAGGATCTCGATCAGCGCACCGATCCACGGC
>JABDRL010000102.1 GCA_013041765.1 Dactylosporangium sp.
TCCCAGGGCGTCGTCGAGCCGGGCGAGCAGCGCGTCGTGCACCGCACCGAGCAGCGCGCCGCGCACGCCGGCCAGGACGGCCAGCTGCTCGTCGGCGACCGAGCCGGTGGCCACCGTGCCGACCGCCTCCGCGACCAGCTCGCCGAGGGGTGTGGACGCCACGGTGTCGGCCACGGTGGCCAGTGCGGCGGTGCGGTCCTCGTCCAGCCGGGCCAGCCCGTGGACGAGGCTCTCGTCGAAGCCGGCCACCAGCCCGAGGGCCTCGCCGACTCCCGGGATGTCCCCGTCGAGCAGCGCTGACAGCTGCGTGCCCATCACCGGCGGACCGCCCCGGCGGCGGGGAACCAGTGCAGCTCCGGCACGGGCTCCGTGGTGGCCGGCAGCTCCAGGTAGGTCAGGTGGCGCAGGAACCGGCTGAAGACGGTCGCCGCCGGTGCCGGCGTGCGCCGGCCGTCCAGCCGGCTGACCAGGTCCGCGCCGGACGCGCCGGCCTCCTCGACATCGACCCGCAGGTAGCGGGCGACCCGGTCGGCGCCGTACTGCACCACGGCCTCGTCGACGAGCGACCGCAGGTGTTTGCACATCGTGGTCCCCGACAGCCCGCCGCACGCCCGGTTGTTGTTGGTGCTACAGCTGAAGGCGTGCGATCCGGCGACGATCGACGAGACGTACACCCGGGCGATGTCCGAGCCGCTGGACACCACCCCCTGCAACCGGCCGTCCGCCAGCTCGGCGAAGGGCACCTTCGCCAGCTTCCGGCGCTGGACCGGGGGCACCACCCGGATCGTGCTGCACTGCTCCCACGCGGTCTGGTCCGCGTCCACGTTGCTCGACCTCCAGCCCTGCTGCGGTGCGGGCGCCGACCAGCGGGGGGAGACCCCCGCGGACGGGCGTTTGCGACCCGCTAGTTGTACCCGACGGGTCCGACAACCATCGCCCCGGCACGAGGGCTGTAGCGTGCAGGCCATGGCCGTTGAGATTGAGCGCAAGTTCCTCCTCCGCGACGACGGCTGGCGGGCGCACATCGTCAGCTCCCGCGCGCTGCGGCAGGGCTACCTCTCGGTTGATCCACCACGGACGGTCCGGGTGCGGCTGGTCGACGACCACCAGGCCTTTCTCACCATCAAGGGCTCCCGGGTGGCAGACCGGCGGCCGGAGTTCGAGTACGGCGTCCCGGCGGCCGACGCCCGGTTCATGCTGGACCACCTGTGCCGCCGGCCCCTGATCGAGAAGGTCCGTCACCACCTGGATCTCGAATCCGCCGACTGGACGGTGGACGAGTTCTCCGGCGACAACGCCGGTCTCGTCCTGGCCGAGGCGGAGCTGCCGGAGGGCCGGGTCCTCGGCCAGCTGCCCGGGTGGATCGGCCAGGACGTCACCGCCGACGACCGGTACGCCAACGCGGCCCTCCAGGTCACGCCGTTCGCTGAGTGGTGAGGTCGCGGCGGGGGCGCCCGCTCACGCCTGGACGAACACCGCGACCGTCCTGGCCGGCACGGTGAACGTCCCGGTCGCCGTCGCGAAGGACGCCGTGCGCACCACCGGATCGTCCGAGGCCGCCAGGACCGGGTGTAGCACGACGTCGGCGGCGGTGTATCCGGGCACTGCCTGGGCGACCGCCTCGGGCCTGGCGTTGAACACCACGACGATGGACCGGTGGGCCCGGTCCAGTCTGGGACCGGCGGTGTCGTCGAGCACCATGGTGATGGTTCCCGGAATGGCGGCCGGTCCGGACAGCGGGAACGACACCCGACGCCGCACCTCGGCGGCGCTGGCCAGGTTGAACAGCGGTGAGCTGGTGCCGATGCGCAGCAGCTCGGCGTAGCGCCGGCTGGTGGCGGCCATGGTCGCGCAGTCGGCCACCAGGGCCGGATCGGCCAGCAGGGGCTTCGCGTAGGGCCACCTGGGACCGTTGTCGGCCTCCTGGGGCAGTCCCCGGCCGAAGCCGTTGCCCTGCTCGCAGGGCAGCATCGCGTTGAACCAGTCCCCGGAGTTGTAGGAGTTGCCGTCCAGCGACTTCGACCGCAGCCGGTCGGAGCCGGCGGTGACGAATCCGACCCCCTGGCTGAGGGCCGTGGTCGCCAGGGCGAGGACCTGCATCCTCGCCCGGTCGGCCGGGCTGGTGTGCCGTGGCAGCTTGTAGGCCAGGGCGTCGTAGAGGATCTCGTTGTCGTGGGCGTCGACGTAGGTGACCGCCTCCCCGGGCGAACCGGTGTACCCGGCCGGGGCGCCGTTGTAGTCCACCTGCGCCCCGGTGACCGTGCGTCCGCTGGCATCCGTGAACGCGTACCCGGCGAGGTTGCCGGTCAGCCCGACCTGGATGATGTCTTGCTGGTGCAGCAGGCGCGTGCGCTGCTCGCCCGCCGTGCCGTTGACCGGATCGCCGTTGGGGTCGGTGTGCAGCCCGGAGGCGAACCCCTGCACCCGGGGATTGCTGTCGAAGGGCCCGCCCCCGCGCACGGCGTCGCGCAGCCGGTCGTTGAACGTGCCGATCCCCGTGCCGGCCAGGTTGGCCTGCGTGGCCTGCGGGAACCGGGCGTCGTCGGCGATCTCGCCGAAGTTCCAGCCCTCACCCCAAATGGCGATCTTCTTGCCGTTGACGCCGTCGCGGGCCAGGGTCAGCCGGTCCAGCGCGGCCCGTACCGCCAGGAGGTTGGCCTTCGGGTGGTGACCCATCAGGTCGAAGCGGAACCCGCTGAGCCGGTAGTGCTTGGCCAGCGTCACCACCGAGTCGACGACGAGCTTGCCCATCATGGCGTGCTCCGGGGCGGTGTTGGCGCAGCAGGTCGAGGTCGCCAGGGTGCCGTCGTCCAGCAGCCGCTGGTAGTAGCCGGGCACGATCTGGTCGAGGATCGAGTGCCGGTGGACACCGGCCGCCGGGGTGTGGTTGTAGACCACGTCCATGACCACCCCCAGCCCAGCGGCGTGCAGGGCGGCGACCAGCTGGCGGAACTGCACGATCCTCGGGGTGCCGTTGGGATCGGTGGCGTACGAGCCCTCCACCGCGGTGGGGTGCAGCGGGTCGTAGCCCCAGTTGTAGCCGTCGACGTCCCTGGTCTGCGCGATGCACGCCTGCTGGGCCGGGGAGTCCGGCGGCAGGCTCGCCAGGTCGCAGGGCGGTGCCTGGTGCTGCGAGCGCAGCTCGGGGATCGTGGCGATGTCGAACACCGGCAGCAGCTGCACGTGCGTGACCTGGGCGGCGGCCAGATCCCGCAGGCGACGCATCCCGTCGCTGTCGGGGTGGGTGAACGCCAGGTAGGTCCCCCGGTGCTCGGCGGGAACGGTGGTGTCGGCGATGGAGAAGTCCCGCACGGACACCTCGTGGACCTGGATCTGGGCCTGATCGACCGTCGAGGCCCGCACCGCCGACCACCCCGGTGGGGCCAGCGCCGGGTCGGCCAGGTCGACGATCTGGCTGAAGACCGAGTTGGCCGACAGCGACACCGAGTACGGGTCGGTGACCGAGGCCGTCTCCACCCGGCCGGTCGCCGGCTGGTACGCGGTGACCCGCAGCCGGTAGTACCGCCCCATCCACGACGGCCGCCCGGTCACCCGCCAGATCCCGGTGGCGTCCTCCCGCCGCATGCCCAGCAT
>JABDRL010000254.1 GCA_013041765.1 Dactylosporangium sp.
GGTCGGTTGGAGATCCGAAGGTCCGGAGAACTTCGGCCACCCGTCATCCGACGCCGGTTGCTGCGGCGCGTCGTGGACCTGGAGTCGACGAGCGTGCTCGACCCGCGCCTGGGCACCAAGGGTCCGGCCTGGCAACTGGACCTCACCGACGCCGAGACCGCTGAGGTACCAGGCTGGCAGGTATCCCTCGATCGGCAGCCCCGGGTTGACCGCAAGCCACCAGGTCTGATCGGGCCAGTTGGTCGCCAGGTCCTCAAGCGAGTGCTGCCGGTAGGTCCCGGTGTGGTCGGCGAGACATGCACGCAACGCCGACGGCGAGGTGAACGCCAGCACGTGGGTACGGCCCTGGGCCGCCCAGGTGCCCCACCCCTTCGGCGGCTGTGCCGAGGCACCGGCCGGCACCGGCAGCAGCAGGTCCAAACGGGCCAAGACCCGGAAATACCGGTCCTGATCACCCGCTCTCAGGGCATCTTGCATTTCTCGCTCAGCCTCAGTGGCCGGCGCCCAGTCGGTCACGGCCACCCCCTCGTCCCTTGTTCGAATCCACTCCGCGCGCAACTTAACCTACAAGGCGCACCACGAGTAGTGTCCCTCGTCTCCTCCTCAGCCACGGAGGCGATATTCATCCATAGAGGTTTCCTCGTTTCCAGCACAGCGCTCCGGTCGAACATCGACGTCAAGGGGCCGGCTCATGTGGCCAGATCCGACTACGATCACCTACCGGCTGGCATGCGACCGCTGCCGGCGCCAGGCGGGTGGAAGTACCAATGCTGAGAACGCTGCGACGCTGGACCGTTACCTCCAAGGCAAACACAATAGCGATGACTGGCGCACTCTGCACATTCCTGGCCACGACTGGCACGATCGGAGCCGCCCTGGGGTTGACAGCGGCCCCGGCCTACGCTAATAGCTGCAGCACCCAGGTCCCACCGGGCGCCGTCGACGCATCGGTGCCGTGGCCGCAGCAGCGCTACGGGCTCGACCGTCTCAGCGGAATCGCCGACGGGGCCAGGCAGGTCGTCGCGGTGGTCGACTCGGGGGTCGACGCCGTCCATCCGCAACTCGTGGGCGCCGTTGTGGACGGCATCGACGGGCTGGACGCGGGGGGCGACGGCCGGCTCGACTGTGTCGGCCACGGCACGGCGGTCGCGAGCATCATCGCGGCCCGCCCGGTGCGGGGCGTCGGCTTCAGCGGGCTGGCGCCGGCCGCCACGATCCTGCCCGTGCGGGTCAGCGAGCGGCAGGACATCGACGGAGCCAGCAGCGGCCGGGCGGTGACCGTCCAGGGGCTGGCCCAGGCCATCGTCCACGCCGTGGACCGCCAGGTCGATGTCATCAACCTCTCGCTGGTCACCTACCAGGATGCCAGCGCGCTGCGGAAGGCCGTCGGCTACGCCCTCAGCCACGACGTCGTTGTTGTCGCCGCGGCGGGCAACGAGCACAGCGCCGGCGATCCCCTCCCGTATCCGGCCGCCTACCCGGGCGTCATCGGGGTGGGGGCGATCGGCCAGGACGGCATGCGCTACCCCGAATCCCAAGTTGGCCCGTACGTCGACCTCGTCGCCCCCGGCGATCAGATCACCGCCGCGACGCCAAAGGCGGGACACGCGGTCTACCAGGGCACCAGTTTCGCCGTGCCGTTCGTCGCCGGTACCGCCGCGCTGGTCCGGCAGTACCATCCGGACCTTTCCGCGGCGGAGGTGGCCGCCAGGCTCGCCGCAACGGCGGATCCGGCCCCGGGCGGGCCGGGGAGTGCGGACTACGGGGCCGGGATCGTCAGCCCGTACCGGGCGGTCACCGGGCAGGTCGCCGGCTCCATCGAGACCCGGCAAGCGGTTCCTCCGCTGGCCCCACGCTCCGACGCCCAGGTCTCGCGGGACGCCGCGATGAAACGCACCGCGCTGGTCGTCGCCGGAACGTGCGGCTTGGTCGCCGTCATCATCGTGGTCGTTGCCGCGACTCTTCCTCGCGGCATCCGCCGCCGCTGGCGCGTTGGCCTGCCCTGAGAGGCCCGGCCGATCAGGACAGGCAACGCGAGTTCTCTAGGAAAACAGCGTCCTGCCCCGATTTTCGGCGTCAACATACGAGACCAGGGACTCATCGAGTTTCGTCCGAATATCCGTCAGGATCATAATCAGGTCGTTTGCGGTTGTGGTCCATTTCTTCTGACGCAGGTCGTACTGGTCAAACGCCGCACCACCCCAGGTGTTGAACAGCGGACGTGCGTCCTGATCCAGGTTCTCCAATCCAGATCGGATCTTGTGGATCGCGCTTCCAATATCGACGCTGGCGCGTTCCAGCGCATTGAACCGGACGAGAAGGTGGTCATCAGGCATGGCGCAGTCTCCTTGATACCTACGGCCTACAGCGGGAGGGAAAGCCCGGTGCTGCGAGGCGCCGCCATCTTCGTGACCGCCTCGGCCTCAGCGGACGCGTACAACTTGCCCGATTGACGAATCTGCTGCGCCGTCTGATTCAGCATGTTCAACAGCGCCGACTGGTCTTCCGCCCACCTGCGCTTGGTCTCCGCGAAGGACCGCCCACCGGCCCCCTGCCACGAGGTCTGAAGCCCTTCCAAATCCATGAGCAGCCGCTTGAGCATGGACTCAAGCTCCTGCCGAGCCTGGTCGAACTTCTCGGCGGTCTGCGTCTGGACCTGAACACTGACGCGGGTCTCCGACACGGGCATTCACCCCTTTTCCGAATCATGTGCTTGCTCGGCACCCCACCCCGGGGTATGGCCTTGGAGCCGACCGTAGCGGCCGGGTCCAAGGCCGGCTACCCCGCTCCCGGCGCCACACGGGCCAGGGCTGGTCAGGCCGCCGGCAGCCGAGCGGTCTGCGGATCAAGGGCGGGCCCGGCCGGCAGCAGGGCGACGACCTCGGCGGGCAGCCGAAGCGGAGTCCGGCCGGCGTAGCCCAGCATCCCCAGAACCTCGTCCCCGGCCAGGGCGTACCGCAAGCCGAGATCGGTGACCAGACTCACCGGAGCGGCCCCGCTTCCGGCCGATGCGGTGGCCGCCACCAGGGACCCAGCACCGGGGCGGACAATCACATGATCGACGTACACCGTTCCCGGGACGGCCGCAGAGCCTGCGGTGGCAACGCCGGTCGACTCGACTGCCGGAGCCCCCATGCGCACCGCCGTCACGCCCTCCGGCCCGCTCACCGTCGCGCACACCGCGCCGGGAAGCGCTGCCGCCAGGTTCGGCGG
>JABDRL010000120.1 GCA_013041765.1 Dactylosporangium sp.
CGGCCACACCGGCGCAGCCGATCCCCCCGGCGCCGCCGGGCTGGCCTGGATCGGGTTCACCTCCGGCAGCGCGGGAACGCCCCGGCCGATCGGACGCACGGGCGCGTCCTGGCTCCGCAGCTTCCCGCTGGTCAGCGAACTCACCGGCATCAGTGCCGGCCAGCGGGTGCTCGTCGGCGGGTCGCTGGCCTCGTCGCTGTTCCTGTTCGGCGCCCTGCACGCCCTGTGGGCCGGCGCCCACGTCGTCATCCCCGCCCGGTGGGAGCCCGCCCGGCTGCCCGCCACCGACGTGGCCCACTGCGTGCCGGCCATGCTCGACGATCTGGCCGAGGCCCCGCGCCCGCCCCGGCTGGTCGTCTGTGGCGGGGCGGCGTTGCCGGATCGGGTGCTGGCGAAGGCCGCCGCCAGGGGTATCGCCGTCAGGGAGTACTACGGCGCCACCGAACTGTCGTTCGTCGCCTGGCGGGACCCCGGCGGGCCGCTGATGCCGTTTCCCGGAGTCGAGGTCAGCCTGCGGGCCGGCGAGATCTGGGCGCGCAGCCCGTACCTGTCGGCCGGATACGCGAACCCGGCGGTAACCGGACCGCTGCGCTGGGACGATGAGGGGTTCGCCACCGTCGGCGATCTCGGCGCCCTCGGCCCGCACGGTGCGTTGGCCGTCCTCGGCCGAGCCGACGGCACGATCCTCACCGGCGGCTCTCCGGTCCTGCCCCAGGACGTCGAATCCGTGCTCGCCGCGGTCCCGGGAGTTCGCGAGGTCGTGGTGACCGGCACTCCGCACCCCCAGTTCGGCGCGGTGGTCACCGCCGTGATCGAGCCCGCCGATGGCGCCGTGGTCCGGCTGGCCGACCTGCGGGCCGCCAGCCGCGCCCGGCTCGCCGGCCCGCAGCGGCCCAGGCACTGGTACGTCATGCGGCCCCTGCCCCGCACGGCCTCGGGCAAACCGGCCCGAGGCGCGATCCGCGCGGCGCTCGAATCCGGCGCCCTCGCCGCTCGGAGGCTGGTATGAACGCCGTCGTGGTGGCCGCCCGCCGTACCCCGGTCGGCACCGCCGGCCGGAGCCTGGCCTCCGTGGACGTCGCCCGGCTCGCGGCCCCGGTCCTGCGGGCCGTGGTGGACGATCTCGGCGTGTCCCCGGACACCGTCGACGAGGTGATCCTCGGCAACTGCATGGGACCGGGCGGCAACCCGGCCAGGGTGGCCGCCCTCGCGGCCGGCCTCGGCACGGCGGTACCGGGGCTGACGGTCGACCGGCAGTGCGGCAGCGGGCTGGAGGCGATCAATCTGGCGTCCGCCCTGATCGCGGCCGGCGCCGGAACGCTGGTCCTGGCGGGCGGTGCGGAAAGCGCCTCAACGGCGCCCCTGCGGTTCCTGCCGGGCGATCCCCCGGTCCGCTACCAGCGGGCGCCGTTCGCCCCGGCCGAATACGGCGATCCCGACATGGGCGAGGCCGCCGAGACCGTGACGGCCGAAGCCGGCATCGACCGTCAGCGGCAGGATCGGTACGCCGCTCGCAGCCACGCGACCGCGTCCGCCGCCGATTTCTCGCGGGAACTCGTCCCCCTCGCGGGGCTGGACCGCGACGAGCGCCCCCGCCGGGGACTGACCGCGGCCAGGCTGGCCAGGCTACCGGCCGCGTTCGCCCAGGGGGGAACCGTGACCGCCGGCAACTCCTGCGGGATCAGTGACGGGGCCGCCGCCGTGGCCGTGGTCGGCGAGCGGCTGCGGGTCGCCAACGGCTGGCCCGGCCTGCGGGTGCTGGCCTGGCAGATCTGCGGGACCGACCCGCGCCGGCCCGGGGTCGGTCTCGTCCCCGCGGTCCGGGCCGTCCTGGCCCGCCACGACCTCGGTCCCCGGGATCTGGGGGCCGTTGAGATCACCGAGGCGTTCGCCGGGCAGGTGCTCGCCTGCGTGGATGCCCTCGGCCTGGACGAGGGTGTGGTCTGCGCCGAGGGTGGGGCGCTGGCGCTCGGCCATCCGTGGGGAGCCTCCGGGGCGATCCTCATGGTGCGGTTGTTCTCCCGCATGGTCTCCGCTGACGGGCCGAGGTTCGGGCTGGCCGCGTGTGCGGTCGGCGGGGGCATGGGGGTCGCCACGCTGGTGGAAAGGACCTGACGGTGATCGAAATCGAGCGGGTATCGCACCGGTTCATCGATCGGACCGTCCTCCGGGATGTCACCGTGACGCTGGCCGAGCACCGCATCGGCGTCATCGGGGCGAACGGCTCCGGCAAGAGCACGTTCGCCCGGCTGATCAACGGGCTGGTCCGGCCCTCCGAGGGCCGGGTGAGCGTCGACGGCCTCGACACCCGCCGGGATGCCGGGAAGATCCGCAGGAAGGTGGGCTTCGTGTTCACCGACCCGGACAACCAGATCGTCATGCCGACCGTCGCCGAGGAC
This sequence comes from Dactylosporangium sp., assembly GCA_013041765.1. GTDB lineage: Bacteria > Actinomycetota > Actinomycetes > Mycobacteriales > Micromonosporaceae > JABDRL01. The sequence goes on from JABDRL010000120.1 coordinate 2,400, forward strand.
GTGGCGTTCAGCCTGCGCCGTGCCAAGCTTCCCCGCGAGGAGGTGCGGCGCAGGGTCACGGCGGCACTGGAGCGCTTCGGCCTCAGCGATCACGCCGATCACCCGGCACACCTGCTTTCGGGGGGCCAGAAGCAGATGCTGGCCCTGGCCGCCGTGCTGGCGACCGAGCCGACGACAGTGGTGTGTGACGAGCCCACGACACTGCTCGACCTGCGGAACACCCGCATGGTCGGCACGCTGCTGCATCAGCTGCCCCAGCGGGTCGTGCTCGTCACCCACCAGCTGGATCTCCTCGACGGCTACGACCGGGTGCTCGTCTTCGACGACGGCCGCCTGGTCGTCGATGACCGTCCCGGCCCGGCCGTCGCGGCCTACCGCCGGCTCATGACGTGACCGGCCCGCTCGGCTTGTACGTTCCCGGCCGTTCCCCGCTGCACCGGTGCCCGCCCGGCCCCAAGCTGCTGGGGCTGGCCGTCGCGCTGGTCCTCGCCCTGCGGTACCCGTTGCTGGCCGCGGGGCCGGTGGTCGCGCTGTACGCCCTGGCGCGGATCCCGGTGCGGCTGGCGCTGGCCCAGGTCCGCCCGCTGTGGGGAGTGCTGCTGGTCACCGGGGTCTTCCAGACCATCACCATAGGCTGGGAACGGGCCGCGGAGATCACCTCCAGCCTGATGCTGTCGGTGGCGCTGGCCAGCCTCGTCACGCTGACCACGCGGGTCAGCGCCATGCTCGACACGATAGCCGGCGTGGCCAGGCCGCTGCGGCGGATCGGCATCGAGCCCGACCGGGTGGCGCTGCTGCTCGCCCTGACCATCCGCTGCGTGCCGCTGCTCACCGACATCCTCGGCAGCGTGCGCGAGGCGCAACTGGCCAGGGGCGCGGGACGCAACCCCCTCGCGCTGGTCGTGCCCGTCATCATCCGCACCCTGCGGACCGCCGACGCGCTCGGCGAGGCGTTGACGGCCCGAGGCGTCGACGACGAGTAACGGCGATCGCGCTGGCGGGGCTGGCGATGCGCCGCGCCCGTCACAACCCGGCGTCCGCGCTGTGCCACCAGGCGATGGTGCCGATCAGCCCGGCGAGGCCGGTCAGCCCGATGATGCCCAGGCTCGCCGGACCGACCGCAGCGTCAGGGGCGAGGCCGGCGGCGACCGCCGGGATCGACCAGGGCACGAGCGCGCCCCACCCGAGCACCGCCGCGATCTGCGCCACGACCATGGCGCCCAGGGCACTGCCGAGGGGTGCGAGGTAGCCCCGGCCGAGGCAGGCGATCACCGCGACGGGTGCGACCGCCAGCAGCATCAGCAGCGCCGCGATCAGCGCGCTTCCGACCCCGTCCAGCGCGACGTCGGCGCTCCAGCCGGGCAGATGCATCAGCCATCCCACCCCGAGCACCAGCCCGATCAGCCACCCGGCCAGGGCCAGGGCCCAGAGCGTGATCAGCGTGAACTTGGCCAGCACGATGGTCGTCCGGCTCACCGGCAGGGCGAGCAGGTAGCGCGCCGTGCCGTCGGCGAATTCTCGCCCGAAGACCCAGGTCACGATGAACGCGAAGAGCAGGAGGCAACCGACGGCGATCACCTGGGCCAGGAAACCCAGCAGCCCGGCCCAGTCCGCGGTCAGCCCGCTCAGCTGGGCCTTCTGGCCGAGGATGCCCAGCCGCCGGGCACGCTCCGGATCCCGGAGGATGAACATGAACAGCGCGCCGATGCCAGCGGCGACGGTGAAGACCGCGAAGGTCAGGGGCGGCACCTTGGACCGGCGGGCCTTGCGCCCCTCCGCGGACAGGGCTGCCAGGAAGTGCCCGGTCATGATGGTTCGCCACCTGTCAGCCGGAGGAAGTGCTGTTCCAGGTCCTCCCGTTCCACCGCGAGGTGGCTCGGCGGCGCCCCGGCCTCGACCAGCAGGGTGGCCACCCGCTCGGGATGGCCGACCGCCAGGGCCTCGGAGCAGACCAGGGTCGTGCCGGCGACCTCGGCCACGACGCCTGCGGCGCGCAGTGCCCGATCGGCCCGGTCCACGTGCTCCGGATCGCTCACGGCGACGACCAGACGCTGCCGGCCCAGGGCGCGCAAGTCGTCGACGGACAGCTCCGCGACGAGTGCTCCCTCGTGGATGACGCCGACGCGATCGGCCAGCCGGGAGACCTCGCCGATGATGTGGCTGGACATGAACACGGTGACGCCCCCGTCGGCGAGCGCGCGCAGCAGGTCACGCACCTCGACCACGCCCGCGGGGTCGAGGCCGTTCGCCGGCTCGTCCAGGATCACCAGTTCCGGCCGGTGGATCAGTGCCGTCGCCAGTCCCAGCCGTTGCCGGTTGCCCGTGGACAGGGTTCTCGCCCGGGACCTGGCGTAGCGTCCCAGGTCCAGGCTGGTCAGGATGTCGGTGACCGCCGTGGCGTCGAGCCCCCGGTAGCGGGCCGCGATACGCAGATGGTCGAGGACGGTCAGGTCCGGGTACAGCCCGGGGTCCTCGACCAGGTACCCGACGCGGGACCAGGGCGCGGGGCGACGGTCTGCCGGGCCGGCGACGGGCCGGCCGAGCACCTCGACCGTGCCGGCGGTCGGTCGGATCAGCCCGAGCAGCAGCCGGATGAGCGTGGTCTTGCCAGCCCCGTTGCGCCCCAGGAACCCGTAGATCTCCCCCCGCGCGACGGTGAGGTCGACCTGATCAACCGCGGTCACGGAACCGTAGCGGCGAGTCACTCCTCGCGTCTGGATGGCCCGGTCACCCATCGGACCCTCCGCTGGGCGCCGGGCCGCCCAGCATGGCGGCCCGCAGGGTCGGCGTCAGCCATCCGGCGAGTTCGTCGACCAGGTCCTCGCCGACCTCGCGGCGGTGCCATCCGACGAAGACCAGCGCTCGCAGCAGCCCCACGAGCACGTTCGCCGGCACGTTCACCGCGACGCCGGCCTCGGAGAGCACCCGGAGGATCCGATCGATCAGATGGACGTCCCGCAGGACGAACGCCTCCCGCTCCGCGTCACTCATGTGGCGCATCAGGGCCAGGCCCTCGTCGGACATCGCCACCGGCAGCAGCGGATTCTGCTCTGTCGCCCGCAGCGCCGCATCGATGAGCACCTCCAGGCCGCCGCCGGGGTCCTCCCGCACCGCCGCTTCGATCTCGGCGTGCGTGCTGGTCTCGTAGTCCTCGATGAGCGTCAGGAAGAGCGATTCCTTGGTGGGGAAGAACTTGTAGAAGGCACCTTTGGAGATGCCGGCCGCGCGCGCGAGTTCATCGACGGTCGTCCGCCGGATGCCGCTGCGGGCGAAGCACGCGGCCCCGGCCCCCAGCAAGGTCGATCGGATGATGGCGGCTTCGTCGGTGGTGAAGGCCCGTGGCATGCCACCAAGGTACGACCCTATGACTACTTTGGCAATATGGTCACAGACCGATCCCGCACCACCCCAGATCGGGTGCCGGACCTATGCGGAGAATCGCACGACGCGCCGGTCGCTGACCGGGCGGTAGCCGATGCGCTGGTAGATCGAGTTGGAGATGGGATTGTCCAGATCGGTAAACAGCACGACCCGGTCGGCCCCGGCGCGCAACGCGTCGGCGGTGACCGCCGCCGTCACCGCGGCCCCGTAGCCCCTGCGGCGGTGCTCCGGCGGGGTGTACACGGGCCCGACCCTGGCCATCCTCGCGACCGTGCCGCTCCGGCCGGCCAGGGCGACGGCCGTTCCCGCCAGGTCGTGCCACAGCCAGAGGCGCCCGTCGGCGATCTGGGCCCGCACCGTCGATTCCAGGTCGGCGGCCGGAACGTCGACCTCCCCGTGAAACGCCCGCATCCAGGCCACGACCCGGTCGACGTCGTTCTGGGTCGCTGGCCGGGCGCGGCCCGGCACCCCCGATGGCGATCGCAGGTCGCTGAGCGCGTAGAGCCGCATGCGCATCGCCGTCGCGGCCCGCACGCTGGTACCGGCGGTGAACGCCTCAGCGAAACGGGTCACGGTCGCGATGTCGCCCTGCGCGCCGGGCACTCTGGCCCGCCGGCGACGCAGCGCCCCGGCCAGCTCGGCGACGGTATCGAGCGGGACCACGACCAGCAGCAACTCGTACGGCGGGGTCATCAGCACCGCGCCCCGCACTATTCCGCCCTCATCGAACCACCCGAAAAGCATCTCAAGGTCCGACCAGCGCATCCCGCCGCGCACTGACTCGATCACCGTCAGCGGCACGGTGTGCTCCACCGGGTCGGCTGAGAGCAGGTCCGAGACCTGGGCAGCGAAGACCTCGACGTCGTGGGTGAGCCTCCAGGACATGTCCCCACCCTCGCAAGGAGACGCAAGCAGGTCCAGGTCGCCCGCCGGCCCGGAATCCCCGATCGGTGGGGAGCACCATTGCGGCCTCGTCGGTAGGGTTGTCGGCAGGCAAGGTGGTGAGGTGACCCATGCGCCGAGCGATGGTGGTGTACGAATCGCTCTTCGGCAACGCTCGGGCGATCGCGTACGCGATCGCCGAGGGCCTGTCGGAGGCACTGCCCGCCGAGCCCGTCGCGGCGGGACATGCCCCGGCGACGATCGGTCCGGACGTCGGGCTGCTCGTGGTCGGCGGTCCCAACCACCAGTTCGGCATGCCCCGGCGCGCCTCACGCCGGCAGGCCGCCCAGGACCTGGGAGCCCAGATCGATCCAGAGGCCGGCGGGCTGCGGGAATGGCTCGCCCACCTCACTCATCGGGTCCAGGGCGGAAGCGCGGCGGCGTTCGACACCCGCCTGGATCATCCCCGCATCCTGCCGTACGTCGACCACGCCTCCCGCCGGGAACAGCGGTTCCTGCGCCGACGGGGGTTCGTGCTCGTCGCCCCGGCTGAGCACTTCTTCGTCACCTCGATGACCGGTCCCCTGGTGATCGGGGAGACGGACCGGGCGCAACGCTGGGGCCAGGCCCTGGCGGAGATGGTCGCGGCCCGGTATCCCAGCACCGGCGACTAGCGGGGCGTGCCGTCCGGCCGGGGGCGTCGTCCCCTCCCGGACTGTGCTGCGCGACATGATGCCGACTTCGGACCTGGCCAATATGATCACTTCGGGGTCGGGGCACCGCGCGGCCAGTCGGCCGCGTCTCACCAACGCGCACACAGGGGAGAACACCGTGAGTACCGCTGCGGAAAAGAGCGCCACCGACCCGCCGGCCCGGTCGGGGCCGGGGAGCCGAACCAGCCTGTTCGACCGGTACTTCGAGATCAGCGCCCGCGGGTCGACCCTCGCCCGCGAGGTACGGGGCGGGCTGGCGACCTTCTTCACGATGGCCTACATCGTCGTACTCAACCCGTTGATCCTCGGCTCGGCCGTGGACGGGGACGGCAAGCGGCTGGCGCTGCCCGCCATCGCCGCCGTGACGGCCCTCGTCGCGGGCGTCATGACCATCCTCATGGGCGTCGTCGGGCGTTTCCCGCTGGCCCTCGCCGCAGGCCTCGGCGTCAACGCTCTGGTCGCCTTCGAGATCGCCCCGAAGATGACCTGGGCCGACGCGATGGGGCTGGTCGTCATCGAGGGCGTGATCATCTCGATCCTGGTCCTGACCGGGCTGCGCACGGCCATCTTCCGCTCGGTACCGACCGCGCTGAAGACCGCGACGGGCGTCGGCATCGGCCTGTTCCTCGCGCTCATCGGGTTCGTTGACGCCGGCTTCGTCCGGGGCGGCACCGCGTCACCGCCGGTGAACCTCGGGATCGGCGGCAAACTCGTCAGCTGGCCGTCGGCCGTCTTCGTCATCGGGCTGCTGCTGACCCTGGTCCTCGTCGTCAAACGGATCCGCGGCGCGATCCTGCTCGGCATCCTGGGATCGAGCGCCCTGGCGATCGCCGTCGAGGCGATCGTCAAGGCCGGCCCATCCGTCGTGGACGGCCAGCCCAACCCCAAGGGGTGGAGTCTCAACGTCCCCCAGTTGCCCGACACGGTCCTCGACATGCCAGATCTCTCCCTGCTCGGCAAGTTCGACCTGCTCGGCTCGTGGGACCGGGCCGGCTGGCTGGTCGCTGGCATGTTCGTCTTCACGCTGTTGCTGACCGACTTCTTCGACACCATGGGCACGATGGTCGCGGTCGGGCAGGAGGGCGGCCTGCTGGACCAGCAGGGCACCCCGCCCCGAACCCGGGAGATCCTGCTCGTCGACTCGCTGGCCGCCGCGGCTGGCGGCGCCGCCAGCACCTCCAGCAACACCTCGTACATCGAAAGCGCCGCCGGGGTGGCCGAGGGCGCCCGCACCGGCGCGGCGAACCTGGTGACCGGGGTGCTGTTCCTGCTGGGGATGTTCCTCGCTCCCCTGGTGACCGTCGTCCCCTTCGAGGCGGCCTCGACCGCCCTGGTGGTGGTCGGGTTCCTGATGATGACGGCGGTCCGGACCATCGACTGGACGGACTACGAGATCGCCATTCCGGCGTTCCTCATGATCGTTATCATGCCGTTCACGTACTCGATCTCCAACGGCCTGGGCAGCGGCCTGATCGTCTACGTATTGATCAAGGTGGCGCGGGGCAAGTTCCGCGAGGTTCACCCGTTGCTGTACGGCGTCGCGGCACTGTTCGTCATGTACTTCATGCGTGGCGTGATCGAGATGCACGCCTGATCGACCAGCGGGGGGTACGGAGCGGCCCCCGGATCGCGGGCAGCGGCACGGCCGGGGTGGAGTTGTACGCTCCACCCCGGCCGCTGTCTTGCCGTGGGAACGGCCGAGACGTCATTCAGCTGTTATGAGCAGGTCTGCCAGTCCAGGTGGTAAACCGTGCTAACGGCAGCGTCGGTCGAGTCCATCGTCATGAAGCTGGTGGTCACCGACGTGTCCGAGGTGCCGGCCATGACCCGCAGCTCAGTGTTGACATTGAGGTTGCGGCTCTCTCCACAGGGGGAGAAGACCAGTGCCGCCACGTCGGCCGTGTCCGTGGCCTGCCAGTTGTCCACGAGCGGACCCGGGAACCAGTGGCTGGAGGCGGTGGTCAGGGATGAGCCTTGGAAGTAGTAGCTGGCCCGTTCCAGGCCGGTAGCGCCCGCTTCCAGATACGCGAAGCCCCGGTAGTCGGCCTGAGCGACCGCGTAGGTGAACCCGGAGGGGACGTTAATCCGGAGGCTGAGCTGGCAGTTCTTCCGGAAATCTATTGGGCTGGCACCGACGCCCACCATGGCGAGGTAATCGCTGTAGGTCACCGTGAACGCCGTGTTGTCTTCCGACATGGCCACGGCCGCCGTCCCCGCGGGGCAGCCCGAGCCGTTAACGGTCATGACCTCAATGGTGATCTTCTCCGAGGGGGGAGAGGCCGCATCGGTCGGTACTTCTAAGGCCGAGCCCGTCAGCATCGATGCGGCAAGCGCACCGACCGCCAGTACGTGCAACATCATTAGTCCTCCATTATCATGTTACGGGGCATTCTTTCCAGGTAAAGTGATAGACGGTGCTCAGACTGCCATCCGTTGAATCCATCACCATGAAGCTGGTGGTTGTCGTGGGATCCGACGTTCCGGCCGCGACCCGCAACTCCGTATTGATGTTGAGGTTGCGAAGTTCGCCGCAGGGGGCGTAGCTCAGCGAGAGCAGGTCCGTCGTGTCAGTCGTTTGCCAGTTGTCGTCGTACGGACCGGTGAACATGTGTGACGCGGCCACCGTGGGGGTCATGCCCTGGAAGTAGTAGTTCGCCCGCTCAATGCCAATGGCACCGTCCTCCAGATACGCGTAGCCCCGGTAGTCCACCTGGGCGATCGCATAGGTGAAACCGGCGGGGACATGCACCTGAAGGTTCAGCTGGCAGTTCTTCCGGAAATCTATTGGGCTGGCACCGACGCCCACCATGGCGAGGTAGTCGCTGTAGGTCACTGTGAATGCCGTGTTGTCCTCGGAAACAGCGATGGCGGCTGTTCCCTCAGGGCATCCGGAGCCGTTGACGGTGATCACGTCGATGACGATCTGCTCCGTCGGAGGCGTCACGTATTCCAGTTCAAGGGCTTGCGGCGATCCCAGCATTGACGCCAGGACAGCTCCGATGGTCAGCACGTGCAACATGGGCCCCTCCCAATCAACTATCGATATGTAATTGCTACCAATTCATCCACAACACTGTCCATCGGCGACCCAATGTTCGCTATGAACACTGCTTCCAGGCGAACTGGTAGGTGGCGCTAACTTCTCCGTTCATGGAATCCATAGATATGAAACTACTGGTTGCATCCGAGTCCGCCGCCTCATCGGCGACCCGCAACTCGGTATTGATGTTGAGGTTGCGGTCCGTTCCGCAGGAAGCGAAGCTGGCGTCCGAAAGATCGCTCGTCGCGAGCTGGTCTGTCGTGTGCCACCGCTCATCGAGTGGTCCGGCGAACGAGTGGCTGAGCACCTTCGTCTCCGACTCCCCCTGAATGTAGTAGCTCGCGGACTGCAGCGCGGTCACACCGTTCTCCAGCCGCGCGAACCCTTGGTAGTCAGCTTGAACAATCGCGTAGGTGAATCCGCCAGGAGCCTCAACCAGCAGGCTGATCTGACAGTTCTGGCGTATGTCCGTTGGGTTCGCATCGCCTCCGACCTGTGCGAGATAGTCGCCGTACGAAACCGTGAACGACGCGTTGTCTTCTGCCACGGTAACGTCCACTGCACCGATTGGGCAACCAGATCCATTGACGGTCACCACTTCCGCACTTACCTGTCCAATCGGCGGCACCGTCGGGGTAGCCGCCACTTCATCGGACACGGGTGACACCAGCATTGACACAGCCACGCCAACCGTGGCCAGCACAGGAATCATGAAAGCCCTCTCGATCTCTTCACTATGGCCCCACGCGGGCACCCAATCGATACCATCGATCCTCAACAATTTCAAGAACGTCAAATGAATCTTCCATCACCGGAAATGCGCCCACCTCGAAACCGCCCCTGACCTGCGGATTTAATGTCTTCAGTTCCAACAAAAGAAAGAGCGATTCTCGAAAATGATCGCCCTCGATTCCATCATCGACCTTCCGGACGGCTCCGGATCCTCAGTGGAGAGCCCCGGCCGAGGTCAGAACCGTTGGCCAGCAAGCAATGCAGCATTCACTAGGATCACCGGGTGATCAGCAGACGACGCTTCCTCGCGGCCCTACTCGGACCGCTGGCGCTCATCCCTCCCCTCGGCGCGCTTCCAGCCCACGCCGACGAAACAACTCCGACCGAACCGCCCAATGTCGAGCTGGTCCTCGACGTCAGCGGTTCGATGCGGGCGGCGGACGTTGACGGACGCACCCGCATCTCCGTGGCCCAGCAGGCGTTCAACGACGTCGTGGACGCCCTGCCGGCAGAGACCCATCTGGGCATCCGCGTGCTGGGAGCCACCTACCCCGGCAAGGACAAGACGATCGCCTGCCAGGACACCCAGCAGCTGGTGCCGGTCGGTCCAATGGACAAGGCCGGGGCCAAGGAGGCCATCGCCACCTTGCGGCCCACCGGATACACCCCGGTCGGGCTCGCCCTGCGGGAAGCCGCCAAGGACCTCGGCACGGGAGAGACGACCCGACGCATCGTCCTCATCACGGACGGCGAGGACACCTGTGCCCCGCCCGATCCATGTGACGTCGCCCGGGAACTGGCGGCCCAGGGCACGCATCTGGTCGTGGACACCCTCGGACTCGTCCCCGACGAGAAGGTGCGCAAGCAGCTGCTCTGCATCGCGACGGCGACCGGCGGCTCGTACTTCGCCGCGCAGAGCACCGAGCAACTGACCTCCCGCATCCAGCAGCTGGTGGACCGGGCCAAGGACACGTACACCCGGACCCCGGCCGGGGTGACCGGCGCGGACCGGTGCGACACCGCGCCCCTGCTGTCGACCGGCGTCTACACCGACCGCGAGCCGTTCTCGGAGCACCGCTGGTACCGGGTGCCCGTCGAGCCGGGCCAGGAGCTGCGGGCCTCGGTCAGCATCACGCTCGACCGGCCGCTGCGCAACGATTTCGGGGTCCTGCTGCGGGCGACCGCACCGGACGGCCGGGAGCTGGTCCGGGGAACCGACGCCGGCAGTGGCCGGACAGACGTGATCTCCACCGGAATGCGGTGGTCGGCCTCCGAGGACGAGGGCGGGGACGATCCCGTCGCCGGGGCCGGGGGCACCCCCGTCGTCTGCATCGTCATCAGCAACTCCCTGGCGCCGGGGGCCGCGGCGGACCAGACCACCGGCCTGCCCGTCGAGCTGGTCATCGACGTCGTCGATTCCTCCGCCGCTCCGGCCAGTCCGGGGCTGGGCCGGGGCTGGCTCCTGCTCGGGCTCCTGACCGTCACCGGCCTCGTCGCCGGGGTCCTGGTCGGCTGGCTCGTCCGCGCCTGGATCGCGTTCCGGAGGGTGGCATGAGGACATTGACCAGCGGCACACCGCGACGGTGCGGCCGGCTCCTGACGGCCGGGACCATGGCGACCGGAATCGCCCTGCTGATCACCACACCGGCCCAGGCCGCGCCCTCGCCCTCGCCGTCGGCCAGCGGGGACATCGTCACCAAGGCCGGAACATCCTTTCTGACGGCCACCGCGGTGAAACCGGCGCAGCCGGTCCGCCTCACCGCATCCACCGGTGACTACCTCTACTGGTCCGTCGAGACCGAGGCCGGGCAGACCGCCGAGGTCGCCGCGACGGTGACCCTGCCGGCGGCCGACGCCCGGCACGGCGCCCAGACCTGGACCGTCGAGGTCTTCGACGGGCTGCGGCGGCGGCAGGCCTGCACCGCTGGCGCGCAGGCGCCAACGGCCTCGGCGACCGATCCCAGCGTTGCGCTGGACTGCTCGCTCCGCGAGGTGCGGGCCTGGGCCGAACCGTGGTCCGGGGATCCCCTGCCCGGCACGTACTACATCCGGCTGTCGGCCATCGACCTGCCCGAGCAGGATCTGGGGCTGACCATCCAGGTCAGCATGCAGATCACGGTGGCGGACAACGGCGATCCCGTGCCAGAGGGGGGCGACCTGCAGGCGCCACTCGTCCCGGCCGGGCGGCCAGGCAGCGTCCTGACCAGCGCGTCCCCTTCACCCTCTGCCTCCCCGGCGGACGGCGGCATCGACTGGGGCGGCATCGACTGGGGCGGCTGGTTGCCCGACGCCTCGACCCGGTGGATCTGGACCACCGCCGGCGGCGTGCTCGCCGCGGTCGCCGGGGTCGCCGGATTTGCCCTCACCCGGCGGTCGAGGCGCTGGCAGGTACGGTAGCGGCCCATGAAGAGCATCACGAAACGCCAGCTCGCCCCGGATGAGATCCAGGCCGTCATGCGCACGGCCTTCGGCGAGAGCGGCCAGGTCGTCAGCATCACCGAATTCACCGACGGCTGGTTCGCCGGGGTCTACGGGGTCACCCTCGCTGACGGCCAGGACGTGGTGCTCAAGGCATCGCCCGAGCCGACGCTGCCCATGCTGCGGTACGAGGTCGACCTCGCCCATGCGGAGATCGAGTTCTATCGGCGGGCCACGGGGGCCGGTGTTCCGGTCCCCGCGGTGCGCTATGCGGACCCCGACGGCGGGTACCTCATCACCGATCGGCTCCAGGGGCACTCGCTACACAAGATCAAGGAGACGATGAGCCCCGCCCAGGTCGAGGGCGTCTACCGGAATCTGGGCGCGCTGGCCGCTCGGCTGCACACCGTCACCGGCGGGGCGTTCGGCTATCTCCGGCGGGACGGCCGGACCCGGTCGGACAGCTGGCGGACCTCGTTCCTGGCCTTCATCGACGACATCGTCGCCGACGCGGTGGAATACGACCGGAAACTGCCGGCCCCGGCCCCGACGATCGCCCAGCTCGTGCGGCGCAACGCCGACGTCCTCGACGAGGTGCGCGAGCCGGTCCTGGTGCACTTCGACCTGTGGGACGGCAACGTGTTCGTCCGGCCGACCGGCGGGGACGGTGCTGGAGACGGGGACGGGGACGGCGGTTACACGATCGAGGGCGTGATCGACGGGGAGCGAACCTTCTACGGCGATCCGATCGCCGAGTTCGTGGCCATGGGTGCCCTCGGCGACTCCACGCCCGGTCTGCTCGAAGGCTACTTCGGCGAGGATCGGCCGCTGACCGACGGCGAACGCCAGCGGGGGCATCTCTGCAGCGTGTACCTCGATCTGATCATGCTGACCGAGGGGGCGGTCCGGGGTTTCGACCCGGCCGAGCACGCCGGCATCCACCGCTGGGTGTTCCAGCGGCTGGAGCAGACCCTGGATCTGCTGTAGACAACCGGGTCTGGCGTCCTACAGGCGCCAGACCTGGAACGTCGGGCCGTCCCCCGGCAGCAGCAGGGTGCCGTCCAGGGCGGACAGGTCGGCTCCACCGTAGAGGTTCTCCCCGGCGGCGAGCGCCGAGTTCCGCGCCGCGCCGGGTGCCGTGGGCACCCCGCGCAACGCCACCGGGTCACCCGATGCCCGCCGGGCGAAGACCAGCAGGGTCTCCTCCCGGTTCTCCCGGAGGAAGGCCAGCGCGTCGTCGCCGACGTACACCCAGCGCAACCCGCCGTCCCGGAGCGCCGGATGGTCCTGGCGGAGCGCGATCAGCCGGCGGTAGTCCGCCAGGGTCCGACGGTCCCAGGTCGATCGACGCCGCCACGGCATCGGGGTCCGTGACCCCTCCCCGGTGGAGCCGGTCAGGCCCAGCTCGTCCCCGGCGAACACCATCGGGGTACCGGGATAGGTCATCAGCAGGCCGACCGCGACCTCGACCCGGGCCGCGTCGCCGACGATCGTCCGGATCCTGGCCGTGTCGTGCGAGCCGAGCATCGTCCAGGAATGCGTGAGCGAACGCCAGGAGACCAGGCCGCCGAAGGCCCGCATCGCCGCGACGGCCTGGCCGCCCGAGCGCTCCGGCACCCCGCCGGGAGCCCCGAGGAAGTCCGGCAGGTCCAGCTCCGCGGCCCGCAGCCAGCTCCAGACCGGGCGGGTGAACCCGGCGTAGTTCATCGTCCCCTGCCACCCGTCCCGATCGAGGTCGCCGGTGAAATCGTGGCCGTGCTCCGCGACGACGAGGGCGTCCTTGCGCGCCGCGACCGCCGCCGCGCGCAGCAACCGCGCGACCTCGTGGGTATGGTCGTCGGCCCGGCAGCGGCCGGTCATGTTGGCGACGTCGACCCGCCAGCCGTCGAAGTACTCCAGCCAGCGGGCCATGACCGAGTCGGGACCGGCGGTGAACCGCCGCCGCACCTCCGGGCTGCCCCAGTTGAGTTTCGGCAGCGTGCTGACCCCCAGCCAGGACTCGTAGTCGGCCCCGTCGAGGAAGTAGAACAGCTCCCGTTCCCCGGCGTCGCCGGCCAGCGCGGCGGTGAACCAGGGATGGGCGTCGCCGCAGTGGTTGGTGGTGATGTCTCCCAGCAGGCGCATCCCGCGGGAGCGCAGCCCGGCGGTCAGCCGGGCGAGGGCGTCGACGCCGCCCAGCAGCGGGTCGATCGTGTCGAAGGAGGCGGCGTCGTACCGGTGATTGGACCGGGCGGGGAAGACGGGCGTCAGGTAGACCGTGTTGACGCCCAGCGAGCCGACGTGGTCGAGGTGCTCGGTGATCCCGTCGAGGTCGCCGCCATACCACTGGCGGGGCGTTTCGGGACCTCGGCCGATGACCGGGGTCTCCCAGGTGCAGGGGATCGCCCAGTCCGGCGGTTGCCGCGACGCCGCGGCCGCCGAGCGGGCGAACCGGTCCGGGAAGATTTCGTAGAGCACGGCGTCGCCGGCCCAGGCCGGTGGGGGGTCATGGGCGACCAGCCGGAAATCGTAGGCGTCCGGCACGTCGTGCTCGGCCGGGCCGAGGGCGTTGACCCAGTACTGGCGGCCGGAGCCGGCGGTGACCAGAAAGCGGTAGCTGGTCACCGGGTTGCGCACCGGGAGGTCCGCCCGCCACCAGCGTTCGGCTGACCGCCACGGCTCGGCCCCGCCGACCGGGCGGGTGTCCATGGCGGCCTCGACGTAGGCCGGCTCCCCGTCCGGGGTGTACCGGACGACGACCCCCCGGACGTCGGTGGGCGCCCGCAAGAACACGGTGACGCGCCCGCCGACGTCCGGGGCGAGATCGCTGACGTGCAGCGCCGATCCATCGTGGTGTGGCCACATGAGCGGGGTCATCCCTTCACGGCTCCGGAGGTCAGCCCAGACACGATAAAACGCTGCAGGAACTGGAACACGACAACGGTCGGAATCGCCGTCAGCAGCGAGCCGGCGCAGAACAGCCCGAAGTTGTTGTTGCGCTCCCCGGCGACCAGCCCGAACAGGCCCACGGCGAGGGTCTTGGACTCGGGGTGGGTCAGGAAGACGTTCGCCATCAGGAACTCGTTGATTGTCATGATGAACGACAGCAGCCCCACCACGGCGAGGATCGGCGTGACCAGTGGCAGCACGATCTGAAAGAACACCTGAACGTGCGAGGCACCGTCGATTCTCGCCGACTCGTCCAGTTCCTTCGGCACCGTGTCCAGGAATCCCTTCATCAGCCAGGTGTTCACCCCGAGCGCCCCGCCGAGGTACAGCATGATCAGTCCCCAGGAGGTGTTGAGCCCGATGCTCGGCCAGTAGTCGCTGATCTCGCTGAAGATCAGGAAGATCGTCACGATCGCGAGAAACTGGGGAAACATCTGGATCAGCAGGAGTGCGAGCAACCCGACCCGGCGCCCGGCGAACCGCATCCGGCTGAAGGCGTACGCGGCGAGCAGCGACAGGAACACCGCGGTCACCGAGGCCGTTCCGGCGATCATGATCGAATTGACGTACCAATGGCCGAACGCGGTCCGGTCGAACAGGTTGACGGCGTTGGTGATGGTCGCGCCCGTCGGGACGAGTTCCGTCGAGGACAGCGTTCCCAGCGGATTGAGCGCCGCGGAGATCACGAACAGGATCGGGAACAGGGAGAAGGCCACCGCCGACACCCCGACCAGGTGACGCCAGCCGACCCGGGTGAACCAGCGTTTCACGAGTACACCTCCTCCTGCTTGCGGGTGCGTCGGAAGCTGACCGCGGAGATCACGGCGACGATGGTGAAGATGTAGATGGAGACCGCGGCGGCGAACCCGTACTGGGCCCCCGCCCCGCCGAAGGCCAGCCGGTAGGTATAGGTGATCAGCAGGTCCGTGGCTCCGACCGACGGGTTGTCCGCCGGGAAGGGACCGCCCTCCGTCGTCAGGTAGACGGCGTTGAAGTTGTTGAAGTTGTAGGCAAACGAGGAGATCAGCAACGGCGACAGCGCGACCAGCAGCAGTGGCAGGGTCACCCGCCGGAAGGACTGCCACGGGCTCGCCCCGTCGACGGCCGAGGCCTCGGTCATCTCCCTGGGGATCGCCTGGAGCGCCCCGGTGGCGACCAGGAACATGTACGGGTAGCCCAGCCACAGTTGCACGGCGATCGCCGCCGCCCGGGCCGTCCACGGCTGCCCGAACCAGTCGACGTGCATCGACAGCAGACGGTTGATCAGTCCGAAGTCGGCGTTGAACATGTCCCGCCAGACCAGCAGCATGGCGAAGCTGGGCATGGCATACGGCAGCACCAGCAGCGCCCGGTAGAGCTTACGGCCCCGGACCCGGTCGGAATGCAGCGCCAGCGCGCACAGCAGGCCGATGGCGAAGGTCCCGAAGGTCGAGGCCAGGGCGAAGCCGAGGTTCCAGACCAGGGTGCGCAGGAACGGCCGGGAAATGTCGGGATCGGTCAGCACGGCCTGGAAGTTGTCCAGCCCGACGTTGACCCGCCAGCCCTGGGGCAGCCGCTCGCCGGCCGCGTCGACGAACGACCCGATGTGGTTGTCGGCGGTCCACCGCCGGCCAGTATCGATCTCGATGATGCAGTCGCAGCCGGCGTCGTACCCGCGGTTGGCCTTCGCCTCGAAGGCCCGGGTCGCACCAGAGGCGATGATGACGCCGCCGTCCGTCGGCACGCGCAGGTCACCGATCTCCTGGCTCCTGGCGTTGACCTGGCCCAGGTTGAGCAGCGTGTAGCCGGGTGCCGCCGTGACCCGCCCGCCGTCGACGGTCGCGGCCGGCAGCGCCCGCACGCCGTCCCGGTCGGCGAGGTACGCCGCGCCGTCGGGGTCCGCCAGGAGAAAGACCAGCGCGTCTCCGCGGGTGGCGACCGACAGCGTGTACTCGGTGGAGCCCTCGACCTGGGTGACCGAGGAAGTCTGGATCGAGACAATCGCTTCCCGCTTGTCGCCGCGGTGGCCGTCGCCGAAGTTCGTGAACGCGGTACTCATCGTGTAGAGCACCGGTGCCACCTGGAACGCGAGGAGCAGAAGCGTTCCCGGCAGCAGGTACTTCATCGGCAGGGGGCGCCGGAGGTACACCACGAAGACCACGACCACGACCACGATCTCGCCGGCGAGCCAGCCCCACGACCCGGCGTCGATCAGCGGAAACGCCGCCCAGATCGCGAACGCCGTCACCAGGCCCAGCATCAGGGTCTTCGCGATCAGGCCGCCGGTGGTCAGCGACCGGTCCGAGGGATCCGGTCCCCGGGATGCGGATGCGCGGTGAGGCCGCGGGGGCCGTGTCTCCACGGCCCCCGTATCCCGCTTGCCCATATCACTTGATCTTGTCAGAGATCGCCGTGGCCGCCGCCGGGATCGCCGTGGCCGGGTCGGCTCCGCCGATCACCGCCGCCTCGGCCTTGCCGAACGGGTCCCAGATCGCCGCCATCTCCGGGATCGCCGGCAGGATCGTGCCGTCCTTGCCGGCCTCGAGAAACGCCATGGCGTCCGGGTCGCTGGACGCGACCTGGTCGAGGGCAGCGGTCAGTGCCGGGGGCCTCGGCTCCGCGTCGTAGAGCGCCTTGGCCAGATCGGTCCTGGTGACGTAGTTGGTGACGAACTCCTGCGCCGCGACCTTGTTCTGGCCCTTGGTCGCGACGTAGAACGTCTGGACCCCGACGAACGGCCGGGCCACCGAGCCCCCGGCGAAACCGGGGACCGGCGTCACCTCGTAGGTGATCCCGGCCTTCTTGACGTCGGTCAGCGCCCACGGCCCGGACACGAGGAAGGCCGTCTTCTTGCTGGTGAAGGTGGCGATGGCGTTCTCCGGGGTGATGGAACGCTTGAGCGCGCCCGCGCCCTTCTCCCCCAGCGCGGCGATCTTCTTGAAGGCTTCCACGGCCTCCGGCTTGGCCACCCCGAGGTCCTTGGGGTCGTAGTCGCCGTTGTCCTTGACGCCAAACAGGCTGCCGCCGGCCGAGGTGTACAGCGGGTAGATGTGGTAGGCGTCGCCGTTCTCCCCGACCTGCAACGCCATGATCTCGCTGGTCTTGCCGGCCGTCCCGAGCCGCTGGCCGGTGGCCACCAGGTCCTCGATGGTCGCGGGGGCGGTCGGCGCCAGCTCGGTGTTCCGGATGAGGGCGAGATTCTCGATGGCGTACGGGATCCCGTAGATCTGGCCGTTGTAGCTGACGCCCTGCATGGCCAGGTCCGAGAATGCCTGCTGCTGCGCGGCCGAGAGCTGGACGGGGTCGATAGCGCCGTTCTGGACGAGGTTGCCGATCCAGTCGTGGGCGCCGACGACCACGTCCGGTGCCTTGCCCGACTGGGAAGCGGTGACGAAGTTGGTCTGGAGGTCCTTGGAGACGGCCTGGACCTCGACGGTCAGGCCGTTGTCCGTGCCGAACTGCTCGGCGAACGGCCTGAGCGCCTCGGTGCGCTTGTCGTCGGCCCAGATAACGAGATTGCCGTCGGTCCTGGCCGACGCGTCATTGGTGGCGGTGTCATCGCTGCCGCCGCAGGCCGACGCCAGCAGCGTCAGCGTGATCGCAGCGGTCACACCCGCGGTACGGATGCGCATGGGGTCTCCTGTTCGGTCCGGTCGGCGGGTGACGATGGCTCGACCACCCGCCCAGGAGGGATGTGGTGCCGGGCACGTTAGCAATTAGTTGCGCTAGATGAAAGACCTTGCAGGCCTCTTTCGCAAGACGATCCCAAATGGTCTACAGTTCAGGCATGCCGATCGCCGCCGCCGAGCCGCCCGACCCCGTCCCCGCCGATGCCCCGGCCCCTGGCCGGGCCGGTTCCGGGCGGGCCAGGCTGGCCGACATCGCCCGCCAGGCCGGCGTCAGCGAGGCCACGGTGTCCCGGGTCCTCAACGACAAGGCCGGGGTGAGTGCCGACACCCGCCAGGCGGTGCTGACCGCGCTCGACGTGCTCGGGTACGAGCGGCCGGAACGCCTGCGCAAGCGCAGCGCGGGACTCGTCGGGCTGGTCGTGCCGGAACTGGACAATCCGGTATTCCCGCTGTTCGCCCAGATCATCGAATCCTCGCTGGCCCAGCGGGGTTTCACTCCGGTGCTGTGCACCCAGACCTACGGTGGCATCACCGAGGACGAGTACGTGGAACTCCTGCTCGACCGGCAGGTCGCCGGCATCGTGTTCGTCTCGGGACTGCACGCGGACACGAACGCCGACCCCGACCGCTATCGCAAGCTGGTGGCGCGCCCCCTGCCGATCGTGCTGATCAACGGGTACGTCGACAGCATCGAGGCCCCGTTCGTCTCCTGTGACGACCGCGCCGCCGGCGAGCTGGCCGTGCGGCACCTCACCGCCCTCGGCCACCGCAGGATCGGCCTCATCAGCGGGCCGTTGCGCTACCTGCCGGTGCAACGCAAGGTGGCCGGGTACCGCGCGGCCATGCGCGAGGTCCTCGGCACCGGGGAGACCGAGCTGGACGAGCTGATCGAGCTGTCCCTGTTCGGGGTCGAGGGCGGCGACGCCGCCGCGACCCGGCTGCTGGAACGCGGGGTCAGCGCCATCGTGTGCGGATCGGACCTGATGGCGCTGGGCGCCATCCGCGCGACCCGGGCGCGCGGCCTGCGGGTGCCGGAGGACATCTCCATCGTCGGCTACGACGACTCACCGCTGATGGCCTTCACGGACCCCCCGCTGACCACCGTGCGTCAGCCGGTCCGGGCCATGTCGATCGCGGCCGTGCGCGCGCTCGTCGACGAGATCTCGCTGGACCCGGCGCCCCGGTCGGAGTACATGTTCCGGCCCGAACTGGTGGTTCGCTCCTCGACGGGTCCGGCGGCCAGGCCCTGACCCGCTACGCTGGCCTTGCCGACCGGCGCTGGCCAGCAGCAAGATGAGCAATTTCTTGCAGCACCTGCTCGGCGCCCGGTTCACGGCCAGATGTCGGCGGCGCCCAGCCGCCGTCGCAGCAGGTCCCGCAGCGGAATCGACTCCCCGTCCCGGCCACCCGCGCCCACAATCAGCGGCGGATCGTCCGGCTCGGGGGTCACGCCCAGCAGCCGTGCCCGGAACGAGGCCGGCACGATCAGCCGGTAGAACAGCCCGTCCGTGGCCACTGCCAGCGAGCGGTTGGGATGCACGTACCACCCCCGCAGCCGAGTATAGTATTTCGCCTTGCCGTTGTACGGGCTGGCGACCAGCCTGACGACGGCGAGGCCAAGATAGCCCGCGTCCCGGACGAACTCAGCGACGAGCGCTCTAGCCTGCTCCACCTCGGCGGCCCGTTGCTGGGCATGCGCCGCCGCGTGCCGCTCGATGGCGTGGCGGCGCCGCTCGCTCCAGGTCCACGATTCCTCCTCGCCCACGCTGGCGACCATACGCGGGTTGCCCCGGTCTGCACTCCCCCCGAAAGCCAGTCCGCGTCGCGAGCAGGAACACCGATCGGCCGGCCGATGAATACTCACCGCCGGGACGGGGTCCGGGAGTCCCAGCACGTGAGACACCACGATGCCACAGGACGGCGCTGACGCCTCATCGCGGGCAGCAGCAGGCATCCGGCCTTGGGCGCACCGTCCTCGTCGGCGTCACGGCCCTACCGGGGGGCGTGATCGGTGTCCGGCCACGCCCCCCATCTGAGCGCATCTATTTGAGGTACGGCAGGGCCTTCGTGCAGGCCGTCAAGGCCACGAGTTCCAGCCCGATCCGCTGGGTTTCCTCCTCGGTGAACGCGTTCGGGTTCGCCAGCAACGCCTGCATCTGGCTCCCCAGCTTCGCGCCCTGCGCAACGCAGCCCTTGACGAGGTCGTAGCCGTCCTCGTCGATGGCCCTGCTCTCGACGTCCTTGAGCGTCGCCTGGAGCTCGGTGTTCTGGGACTCGACCTGCGCCAGGTCGCTCTTCAGCTTGTCGATCTGCTCCGACGTCGTCTGGTCGAGATCGGTCTTGGCGTTGTGCTCCCGCACGTACAGCACGGTCATCACCACGCCCAGGAGCACGAACACGGCTGTGGCGATGGACAGCCCGATGACGGCGCCGCTCCTCGCCGGCCGGGGCTGGACGAGTCCTGGCTGCTGCTGGGCGGCCGGAACCGGTTGCGGCACCGTCTCGGCCTCTGGTTCCGCTGCGGGCGCAGCCGCGGTCTCAGACTCAGCCTCGGGCGCGGGTTCCGCTGCGGGCGCAGCCGCGGTCTCAGACTCAGCCGCGGTCTCAGACTCAGCCTCGGGCGCGGGTTCCGCTGCGGCCTCAGGTTCGGTCTCGGGCTCCGCCGCGGGCTCCGGCTCGGGGGACGCGGCTGGGGTTTCCGGGGTTTGTGGTTCGTTGGTGTCCTGCGGCTCTGTGGTCTTGTCGTCCTTGGGCTCTGATGTCATGTCAACCTCCGCTGCGATCACATTGGACCGTGCTCCTCGGGCGCGGCCGACCGATGATGGCATCGTCCATTTACGAAGGCAATGGCCGGAACGGCACGACCGCCACCATTTCCGCCCAGAGAAGTGCACCCGGCCTTCACCAAAGAAACGTATTTGCCTGCCATATTCCATTCATGCCCACAACCCGCCCAAATTCCTACATCCCCGCAAAGACCCATAGAAACCATTGGCTGATCCCGACATGATGTTGCGGCCGCCCCTGCCGGGACACATCCGCCGGCGGGTGCTGTACCAGCTCGGCCCGCGTGACCGGGTCCAGGCGGTGCCGTACGCCTGCAGGACCGGTCTGATCCGCCGTCGTAGGGTCTCCGGTATGCAGATCGAGCATGTCGCCGTGTGGACACCGGATCTGGAACGGTTGCGGGAGTTCTACACCGCGCAACTCGGCGCGACGGCCGGCCCGCGCTATGTCAGCCCACGCGCGGGTTCACCAGCTATTTCCTGAGCTGGCCGGCCAGCGCGAACGGGGAGAGCCGGGCGAGTGCCCGGCTGGAAATCATGTGGCGGCCCGGGCTCGGGACGGGCGACGACCACGAGCGGTACGGCTACGCGCATCTGGCGTTCGCGCTGGGCTCCCCCGCCGCCGTGGACGCCGCGGCCGATCGCCTTGCCGCGCAGGGCGTGGCCGTCCTCAGCCGGCCCCGCCGCACCGGTGACGGCTATTACGAGTGCGTGGTCGCCGACCCGGACGGCAACCGGATCGAGCTGGTCGCCTGACCCGCCGCGCACCGGGCCAGCGCCGCCGCGAGATCGCCCCGCTCCGCGACGGTCACCCCGTCCAGATCGAGCCACCGCGCCAGCAGCGCCAGTTCCTCCGCCAGCGCCGAGGCCGTCTCCCCCGGCGCATCGGGTTCGGCGTGAGCCGCCTGGACCCGCAGCACGCCGGCCCGCCGGTCGGCCTTGAGATCGACCCTCGCGGCGATCCGGTCGCCGAGCAGGAACGGCAGAACGTAGTAGCCGTACTGCCGCCGTGGCGCCGGCACGTAGATCTCGATGCGGTAGCGCACCCCGAACAACTCCTCCACCCGGTCCCGCTGCCAGATCAGCGGGTCGAACGGCGCGATCAGCGCACGAGCGGCGACCGTCCTCGGGCGGCGGGCGTCCCGGTGCAGCCACGCCGGGCGTCGCAGACCCTCGATCGTTGCCGGAACCAGCTCCCCCCGCTCGGCAAGAAGCTCGATCCCGGTCCTGGCATTGATCCGGTCCAGCCGGAAGTAGTCCCGCAGGTCGCGTTCTGTCGCGACCCCGCAGGCCCGCGCCGCGATCCCGATCAGTGCGGCGAACGCCTCCGGCTCTGCCGGGTCCGGCGCGTCGACGACCGCTGATGGCAATACCAGCTCCGGCAACGCGTAACGCCGCTCGAACTGGGGGGTGCGGCCGGCGCTGGTCACCTCGCCGGCGCGGAAGAGCAGTTCCAGGGCCTTCCGCACCGGGGACCAGTTGTTCCACCAGTCCCGGCTCGACCTCGGGGCGTCCGCGGCCAGCACGGCCTCCAACCGCACCGCCGTGGCTGGCCCGTGTGCCTTGACCGCACCGCGAACGGCATCGAGCACCTCGGGGTGCTCCGCGGCCCAGCGCACCCGGTGGGACATGCCCTCCCGCCATCGGGCCATCCGCCATCGCAGCAGGCGATGCGTTGCTGGGCGCACCAGGCTCGCCTCGTGTGCCCAGTACTCGACCAGCCGGTGCGGCGAGGTGCCCGTCGCCCGGTCCAGCTGCCCCCGGTCGTAGGGACCCAGGCGGCTGAAGGCCGGCAGGTAGTGAGCCCTGGCGAGGACATTGACGCTGTCGATCTGCACGACGCCCAACCGGTCGACGACCCCGAGCACGTGACGCGGGCCGGGGGTGGACGGTCGGGCCGTGGCGAACCCCTGCGCTGCCAGGGCGATACGACGGGCCTGTGCCACCGACAGGCGCTCGACGGGAGGTGAGGTCACGGTCGGCATCATGCCAGCGACCTCCGACATCGACCGCCCCGCGCGGGTGCCCCGCTGGCCGGATGGCCGGCGGGCACCGCCCGATCTCGCTCGCAGGAGGGAGGCGCCGGCTGGGTCGGTGGACGGATACTCCCTCGGGTGAGCGCGCTTCCCCCGGATCCCCGGCCCCGCCTGATCGCCTGGATGCGTCACGTTCCCCCACTGGTCATCGACACGGTGATCACGGTGGTGGTCTATGTGGTGACCCTGGCGGCCGCGGTGACCGGTCCGTACGGTTTCACCCCGATCCCCGTGGTACTGGCACTCGGGGTCTCCGCGCCGCTGCTATGGCGCCGACGATGCCCGATCGGTGTGGCGATCGTCGTCGGGATGAGCACGACCCTGCTGGCGATCGCCCGAAGCATGACGCCACTGCCGCTGGGTTCGCTGGTGGCGACCTATACCTTCGCGGCGGCCTGCGGGCCGCTCTGGCGGATGCTCGGCGCCGCGGGGACCACGGCCGGAGTGCTGGCCTCGATGGCGTTCCCGGTCCGGGACCCCACCGGGCTGGCCTATGTCAGCATCGCGTTCGTCACCGCGTACGCCCTCGGGACGGCGACCCGCGCCCGGCACGCGCGGATCGACCTGCTGGTCGAGCGGACCCTCCGGCTGGAGGAGGAGCGCAAGGCCGCCGCCGCGACCGAGCGCGCCCGGATCGCCCGGGATGTCCACGATGTCCTGGCCCACGCGGTCAGCGTGATGGTGGTCCAGGCGGAGGCCGGGCAGGTCGCCACGGATCCCGCCGCCGTGTTCGACCGGATCGCCGCCGCCGGACGCACCGCGCTCGCCCAGATC
>JABDRL010000143.1 GCA_013041765.1 Dactylosporangium sp.
GCGGCCGGCTCCGGGACCCCGCCGGCCTTCGTCGTCCTGCTGCTGGGCATCGGCGAGGACGGCCACATTGCCTCGGTGTTTCCCGGGGTCCCGCTGGACTGTCCGGACGGGCCGGTCTCCGCGGTCCGGAACAGTCCCAAGCCACCCCCGGTGCGCCTGACCCTGACCCCGGCCACGATCAACACCGCGTCCGAGATCTGGCTGGTCGCTTCCGGAGCCGGCAAGGCGGCGGCGGTCCGCTCAGCGTCGCTGGACGGCGGTGCCTCCGGCGTTCCAGCGGCCGGTGTCCGGGCCGCCACGAGAACGGTCTGGCTGCTCGACCGCGCCGCCGCCGGCCCGGCCTGAGGGCCTCAGCGCCCGCCCCGACGCCGATGCAGGTGTTCCAGTGCCTCGGCCAGCAGCGCCTCGCCGTCGGCCTGGCTGCGGCGCTCCTTGACGTAGGCCAGATGGGTCTTGTACGGCTCGGCCTGCGGCCTCGGCGGAGGATTGGTCCGGTCCCGGCCGGCGGGCAGGCCACAGTTCGGGCACTCCCACTCGGTCGGGGGAACGATCTCTTGGGCGAACAGGGGTGTCACCTCGTGGCCGTTGACGCACCAGTAGGTGACGGCGTTCCGCGGTGCCTGCTCGCTGTGTTCAACCCACCGGATAGGGCCGGAGCCCACCCGGGTGCCACGAATGGCGTTACCCGTTGCCACGACTACTCGCTCCTGTCCGCTGAGAGATGACGGATCATGCGGAGTGCGGAGCACAGGAGAATACCCCTGCGCACGGTTCAGAACGAGACCGCGCGGCCGAGTCTAGGGCGCCCTACCTCATGAAACACCAGCGTTCTGGGCAATCTTGAGCCAAATCCCAAGTCCGACAACACAGCCAAACCACAACACTCCGACCAATACCGTGTAGCGGTCCAGGTTCTTCTCCGCGACCGACGAACCGGCCAGGCTGGATGACACACCGCCGCCGAACATGCTGGAGAGACCCCCGCCCTTGCCCCGGTGCAGCAGCACGAGCAGCATCATCAGACCACTCGTCACACCGAGCAAGGTAATCAACGTATATGCGAACGCCATCATGGCGTGACTTGTCCTCTCGCTGGTGTTTCCCTGGCCGTGGCCGCCGTGGGCGGCGAGCCTAGGATAGCCGCCTCTGCCGGAAGCGGGACCCCTCGGGTCGTTTGGCGTGCCATCGCCGCTTCCCGCCGACGATCCGGGCTGTAACATTCATGTTGATCAAGGAGGAACGCGCCCGGTTCCGGGGCTTCTGGCCCCGTTCCCGAACGCGTCCATCCTTGATCAATAAGGGTTGGGGTGCGGCGGCACCCCGCACCTCAGTTCTCGGAAAACGTGCAGATCCGCACGAACTCGTCGGCATCCAGCGCCGCGCCACCGACCAGCGCGCCGTCGATGTCTGGCTTGGCCATGATGCCGGCGGCGTTGCTGCCCTTGACCGAACCGCCGTACAGGATGCGGACCCGGTCGGCGACACCGCCCGGGTACAGCTCGGCGATACGCTTGCGCAGCGCGCCGATCACTTCCTGCGCGTCGTCCGGAGTCGCGGTCTTGCCGGTACCGATGGCCCAGACCGGCTCGTAGGCGACGACGATCTTGTCGACCTGCTCCGCCGTCAGGCCCTTGAGCCCGCCGTCCAGCTGGGCCAGGGTGTACTCGACGTGCGTGCCGGCCTCACGGATGTCCAAGCCCTCGCCGAGGCACATGATCGGGGTGATCCCGTTGGCCAGCGCCGCCTTGACCTTGGCGTTGACCAGGGTGTCGTCCTCGGCGTGGTACGCCCGCCGCTCCGAGTGCCCGACCGCGACGTAGGAGCAGCCCAGGGCCGCGAGCATGGAGCCCGAGACCTCACCGGTGTAGGCGCCGGAGACGTGCTGCGACACATCCTGCGCGCCGTAGCCGATCTGCAGCTTGTCGCCGTCGGCCGCCGTCTGCACGGTACGGATGTCAACGAACGGTGGCAGCACCACGACCTCGACATCGGTCAGCTGCTGCGCGGTGAGGCTGGCCGCCAGTTTCTGCACCAGCAGGTTGGCCTCACGGTGGTTGAGGTTCATCTTCCAGTTGCCGGCCATCAGCGGCCGACGAGCCGACTTGGTCATGCTGACTCCAAAGCCGCGACGCCGGGTAGCGTCTTGCCTTCAAGGAACTCCAGGGAGGCTCCGCCCCCGGTGGAGATGTGGGAAAAACCGGCGTCGCCGATGCCGAGCTGCCGCACGGCCGCGGCGGAATCGCCGCCACCGACAACGGTCAGACCGTCGACCTTCGTGATCGCCTCGGCGACGCCCCGGGTCCCGGCGGCGAACGCCGACATCTCGAACACGCCCATCGGGCCGTTCCAGACGACGGTGCGGGCGCCGGCGAGAGCCGCGGCAAAGGCCGCGGCGGAGGCCGGGCCGATGTCCAGCCCGATCCAGCCGTCCGGAATCGCATCGGCCGCGACCACCTGGGTCGCCGCGTCCGCGGCGAACGCGTCGGCCGCGACGATGTCGGTCGGCAGCAGAATGCGCCCCTCGGCCCGCCGTAGCAGGTCGGCGCAGGTGTCGACCATCTCCGGCTGGAGCAGCGAGCCACCGACCTCGTGGCCGAGTGCCTTGAGGAAGGTGAAGCACATGCCGCCGCCGATGAGCAGCTTGTCGACCCTGGGCAGCAACGCCTCGATGACGGCGAGCTTGTCCGAGACCTTCGAGCCGCCGAGGATCACCACGTAGGGGCGGTCGACGTCGTCGCCGGTCACCCGCCGCAGCACGTCGACCTCCTTGGCCACGAGACCGCCGGAGTACGCCGGCAGCAGCCGCGCGACGTCGAAGACGCTCGCGTGCTTGCGGTGCATGGAGCCGAACGCATCGTCAACGTACGCGTCGCCGAACGCGGCCAGCTTCGCCGCGAACGCGGCCCGCTCCGCGGCGTCCTTGCTGGTCTCCCCCGCGTTGAAGCGCAGGTTCTGCAGCAGGGCCACGGCTCCGTCCGGCAATCCGGCGACGGTGGTCGTCGCCGATTCGCCGACGGTGTCGGTGGCGAACGCCACCGGCGAGCCGAGCAGCTCGCCGAAGCGCGCCGCCACCGGCGCGAGGCTGTACTTCGGATCCGGCGCGCCCTTCGGCCGGCCGAGGTGCGAGCAGACCGTCACCCGGGCACCCGCGTTTCGCAGGGCCGTCACCGTCGGAAGGACGGCCCTGATGCGACCGTCATCGGTGATGCGGTCGCCGTCCAGGGGCACGTTGAGGTCGGCGCGCACCAGCACGCGCCGACCCTTCACGCCCTCAGACAGCAGGTCGTCGAGGGTCTTCACAGGCTGGTGCCCACCAGCTTGACGAGGTCGACGAGGCGGTTGGAGTAACCCCACTCGTTGTCGTACCAGGAGAGGACCTTGACCGTGGTGCCACCGATCACCTTGGTGCAGCCGGCGTCGAAGACGCTCGAGTGCGGGTCGGTGACGATGTCCGAGGACACGATCGGGTCCTCGGTGTAGGCCAGGATGCCCTTCAGCGGGCCCTCGGCCGCAGTCTTGATCGCGGCGTTGACCTCCTCGACGGTGGTGTCGCGGGAGGCGGTGAAGGTGAGGTCGGTCACCGAGCCGGTCGGGGTCGGCACCCGCAGGGAGAAGCCGTCGAGCTTGCCCTTGAGCTGGGGCATCACCAGACCGATGGCCTTGGCGGCACCGGTCGAGGTCGGCACGATGTTCACGGCGGCGGCCCGCGAGCGACGCAGGTCCTTGTGCGGGGCGTCCTGCAGGTTCTGGTCCTGGGTGTAGGCGTGGATCGTGTTCATCAGGCCGCACTCGATGCCGACCGTCTCGAACAGGACCTTGGCCACCGGCGCGAGGCAGTTGGTGGTGCAGGAGGCGTTCGAGATGATGCTGTGCCTGGCCGGGTCGTAGTCGCCGTGGTTGACCCCCATGACCACGGTCACATCTTCGTTCTTCGCCGGAGCGGAAATGATGACCTTCTTGGCTCCACCGGTGAGGTGGGCCTTGGCCTTGGTGCCGTCGGTGAAGAAGCCCGTGGACTCGACCACGACGTCCACGCCCAGGTCGCCCCAGGGCAGCTTGGCGGGGTCGCGCTCGGCAAGCACCTTGAAAGTCTTGCCGCCAACGGTGATCTCGTCCGCCGCCGCTTTCACTTCCAGGCCGAGGCGGCCCAGAATGGTGTCGTACTTGAGCAGGTGCGCCAGCGTCGCGGTGTCGGTCAGGTCGTTGACCGCGACAACCTGGACATCCGCACCCTGCTCGAGCAGCGCGCGGAAAAAGTTCCGGCCAATCCGGCCGAACCCGTTGATGCCTACCCGGATGGTCACTTCGACCCGTCTCCTCGCATGTCAGACCGGTGTCGTGAGAACGCCGCCGGCCATGTTGTCCTCGCCCGCCCCTGTTGCGGGACAGCCACGTGATCGGTTCCGCCGCACTCGTACCGGCTGGCGACCGCCGTTGACCGCAACGGCGTTCGGCTCCAGCGGCCCGAGACAGCTTCGTCGCCGAACTAGGCGACCATATCGCCAATCGGTTGAACCACCGTGTCCGGGGGTACACCGCTCGGTGAGGCCCGGCACGACCATAACCCTGAGGATAGGCAGGGCGTGGCCGAACTCAGCCGACGAGCATCTCGGGTGTGACGGCCGACTCTGTGTCGGGGATCCCAAGGTCGCGCGCCCGCTTGTCCGCCAGGGCAAGCAGCCGCCGGATCCGGCCGGCGATCGCGTCCTTGGTCAGCGGCGGGTCCGCGGCGGCGCCGAGTTCTTCCAGGGACGCCTGGCGGTGGGCCAGCCGGAGCTGGCCGGCGATCGACAGGTGCTCGGGGGCGGCGTCCCCGAGGATGTCCAGGGCGCGGGCGACCCGCGCGGCCGCCGCGACCGCGGCTCTGGCCGACCGGCGCAGGTTGGCGTCATCGAAGTTGGCCAGCCGGTTGGCCGTGGCCCGGACTTCGCGGCGCACCCGCCGCTCTTCCCAGGTCAGCACCGCGTTATGGGCTCCGGTACGGGTCAGCAGAGCACTGATCGCGTCGCCGTCCTTGAGGACGACCCGGTCGACCCCCCGCACCTCTCTGGCCTTCGCGGTGATACCGAGCCTGCGGGCGGCCCCGACCAGGGCCAGCGCGGCTTCTGGTCCCGGGCAGGTCACTTCGAGCGCGCAGGACCGCCCCGGCTCGGTCAGCGACCCGTGGGCGAGGAAGGCCCCGCGCCAGGCCGCCACGGCACAGCACATGCTCGCGGAGACCACGTGCGGGGGCAGGCCCCGAACCGGGCGGCCGCGGACGTCCAGCAACCCGGTCTGCCGGGCCAGAGCCTCCCCATCGCGGACCACCCGCACGATGAAGTGGCTGCCCTTGCGGAGCCCTCCGGAGGCGAGCACGTGCAGCTCGCTGGCGTACCCGTAGAGATCAGCAACTTCCTTGCGGAGCCGCCGCGCGGTCGCGCCGACATCCAGTTCGGCCTCAACCACGACCCTGCCGGAGACGATATGCAGCCCGCCAGCGAACCGCAGGAGCGCGGCCATCTCCGCACGTCGACAGCACGGCTTGGCCACTTCGACCCGGCAGAGCTCCTCCTTGACCGTAGCGGTCATGGCCATCGTTCTCGTCACCTCGCGGGGCGGAAAGTCGTTCGAGGGTCATCTATTCCATGGAGCCCAGGGTGGATCCCATGACGGCCGCCAGAGCGGCCGGATCGTGGTACGCGGCGCCGGTCGCCATGGCGACCGGCGCAAGGACCAACCGCGCTCCTAACGATTCTGCCGCACACCGCACCGGCGTAGGGTCACCGATTGCGTCGGGGTCGGCTATTACTACATCGACTCGCAGTGCCGGGAGGTAACGGCGTAAAGCCGCCAGATGGCCCGGGAGGGACAATCCGGCCGTCTCGTTGTCGGTTGCGAGATTTAGTGTCACCAATCTCTTAGCCGGGCTCTTGACCACCGCGTCGGCCAGATCGGGAACCAGCAGGTGGGGAATGACACTCGTGTACCACGATCCCGGACCGAAGATCAACCAGTCCGCCTCGGACACCGCCTCCACCGCTTCGACGCAGGCCCGGGGCGCCTGCGGGGTCAGGCGCACGGTGGTCACGGTGCCCTGGCTGACGGCGATCCGGTGCTGACCGCGCACCACGACGGTCTCTCCGGGAC
Organism: Dactylosporangium sp.; assembly: GCA_013041765.1. Taxonomy (GTDB): domain Bacteria; phylum Actinomycetota; class Actinomycetes; order Mycobacteriales; family Micromonosporaceae; genus JABDRL01. The sequence continues at coordinate 6,127 of JABDRL010000143.1, forward strand.
GGTCGGAGTCCGCATCGAACACGTCCGCTTCGATGCCCACCGGCTGGCGTGACATCGGCAGTACCCGACCGTGGCACCGCAGCAGCGCCGCGGCGTGGTCGAGTGCCCCGACCGGGTCCCCCAGCAGTTCCATCAGGCCGCACAGCAGCAGGTTGCCGACGGCGTGGCCCGCCAGCGAATCCTCCCCGGCGAAGCGGTGCTGAAGCAACTCAGCGGTACGCCAGGCCAGCTCGTCGTCGCCGTCGGCCAGCGCGGCCAGGGCCTGGCGGAGATCGCCGGGGGGCAGCCCGCCCCGATCGGCCCGGAGCCGCCCGCTCGACCCGCCGTCGTCCCCCACCGTGACGACGGCCGTGATGTCGAGGGGAACCGTCCGGCCCATGACCCGCAGCGCCCGCAGGGAAGCCGCAAGGCCGTGTCCCCCGCCGAAGGCGACGATCCGCCCGGACCGCGGACCGGTCATTCCCGCCCCAGATCCCGGTGCTGGGCCGAAGCCGGCAGGCGCATCTCCCGCAAGCGGCCGGCCAGGCTCTCCGCGATGGCCACACTGCGGTGCTTGCCACCGGTGCAGCCGACCGCCACGGTCAGATACCGCTTGCCCTCCCGCTCGAATCCGGGTGTGGTGGCGTTGACCAGCCTGGCGTAGGTCTCCACGAACGTGACCGCGCCGCGCTGGCCGAGCACGTACCCGCTGACCTCGGCGTCCCGGCCGGTGTGGTCGCGGAGTTCCGGCACCCAGTACGGGTTCGGCAGGAACCTCGCGTCGACGACGAAGTCCGCGTCCGGCGGCACGCCGTACTTGAACCCGAAGGACAGCACCGTCACCCGCAACTGCCGGCTGTCGTCACCGACGAACAGCTCCTCGACCCGGCTGCGAAGCTGGTTGATGTTCAGGTGGCTGGTGTCGATCAGGACATCGGCCTGTTCCCTGGCCTCTCGCAGCAACTCGCGTTCCGCGGCGATCCCGTCGGACAGCCGGCCGTTGCCCTGGAGCGGGTGCGGCCGGCGCACGCTCTCAAACCGGCGGATGAGCACCTCGTCGTCCGCGTCCAGGAAGACGACCCGGGGGGCGAAGCCCCGCTCCCGCAGCGCCTTCACCGCGCCCGGCAGGTCGGTGGAGAACGCCCGGCTGCGCACGTCCAGCACCATGGCCGTCTTGCGGGCCGCACCCCCGGCGGCGAACGTCAGCTCGGCCATGTCCAGCAGCAGGGTCTGGGGCAGGTTGTCGACGACGTAGTACCCGACGTTCTCCAGGGCACGGGCCACGGTGCTGCGGCCACCACCGGACAGCCCCGTCACGATGACCAGGGCAATGTCGGACCGGCTCGGAGGTGGGACGGTTTCCGCGACTCGGGACGCGTGGGATGCCAGTCCTTCTCTCCCTCTCTCCGGCTCGGCCGCACCGTCGCCCCGCGCTGTCTGTCGCATCACAGTTTCTCCCCCATTCACGGCCTTCCCATGCTAGGTCGCCCCGCCTGGTGATTCGGTCAAAGCGGATACAATCGCCTCGGCCGTGTGACGCCCGATGCCCCTGACCTCAGCGATCTCCGCCACGGACGAGGCGCGCAGCCGCTTCAGGCTCCCGAAATGGTCCAGCAAAGCCTTCCGCCGCACCTCGCCCAGCCCCGGCACCGCGTCCAGGGCCGAGAGGGTCATCCGCTTCGACCGCCGCTGCCGGTGGTAGCTCACGGCGAACCGGTGTGCCTCGTCCCGCATGCGCTGGAGCAGGTACAGCCCCTCGCTGGTGCGCGAGAGGATGACCGGGAACTCCGCCGCCGGCAGCCAGACCTCCTCCAACCGCTTGGCCAGGCCACAGACGACCACGTCGGTCGCGCCGAGCTCCGCCAGGACGGCGGCGACGGCGTTGGCCTGCGGGGCGCCCCCGTCCACCACGATGAGCTGGGGCGGGTACGCGAACCGTTTCGGGCGACGGCCGCCGGGGCCGGCCCCCTCGTCCGGAACGGCCGCGCCACCGGGTTCGGTCCCCGCGGCCGGACGGGTGAGGCGGCGGCGGAGGGTCTCGGTCAGGGCCGCCAGGTCGTCCGCCGGTCCCGCGATCGAGAAGCGGCGGTACTCGCTCTTCCGCGCGAGTCCGTCCTCAAAGACGACCATGCTGGCGACGATGTCGGTGCCCTGGATGTGCGAGACGTCGTAGCACTCGATCCGCAGCGGCGCGGCGGGCATGCCGAGGGCCTCGGCAATCTCCTCCAGCGCCCGCCCCCTGGCTGTGAGATCACCGGCGCGCCGCAGCTTGTGCCGCGCCAGGGCCTGGTCGGCGTTGCGCCGGACCGTCTCCGCCAGGGTCCGCTTGTCGCCCCGCTGGGGCACCCGGATGGCCACCTTGCCGCCCCGCCGCCGGGACAACCAGTCCGCCAGCGCCCCGGCGTCCTGGGGCAGCTCCGGCACGAGCAGCTCCCGCGGCACGTCGACCTCGCCGTGTTCCTCCCCGTAGACCTGGGTGACGAAGGCGTGCACCAAATCGCCGGCCGTCAGCTCCTCGCTCTTCTCGACGATCCAGCCGCGCTGGCCGCGCACCCGGCCACCGCGCACATGAAAGACCTGCACCGACGCTTCCAGCTGGTCGTCGGCGACGGCGACGAGGTCCGCGTCGGTGCCGTCGGGCAGGACGATGGCCTGTTTCTCCATCGCCGTCCGCAGCGCCGCGAGATCGTCCCGCAGGCGGGCCGCCCGCTCGAAGTCCAGGGCGGCCGAAGCCGCCAGCATCTCCCGCTCCAGGCGGCGCACCATGGACTCGGTGCGGCCGGCCATGAACTCGCAGAAGCCCAGGACGATCCGCCGGTGGTCGTCGGCACCGATCCGCCCGACGCACGGGGCCGAGCACTTGCCGATGTCCCCGAGCAGGCACGGCCGCCCGATCTGGGCCGCTCGCCGGAACTCCCCTGGTTTGCAGGTCCTGGCGGGGAACACCCGCAGCAGCAGATCGAGGGTCTCCCGGATCGCCCAGGCATGGGCGTACGGCCCGAAGTAGCGCACCCCCTTGCGCTTGGCCCCGCGCATGACCTGGAGCCTCGGGTATTCCTCCCCCAGCGTGACCGCCAGGTAGGGGTAACTTTTGTCGTCCCGGTAGCGCACGTTGAACCGGGGGTCGTACTCCTTGATCCAGGCGTACTCCAGCTGAAGTGCCTCGACCTCGGTGGTGACCGTGACGACATCGACGCTCGACGCGGTGGTGACCATCTGCTGGGTCCGGGGGTGCAGTGTCCACAGGTCCGCGAAATACGAGGCCAGCCGCTGTCGCAGGTTCTTGGCCTTGCCGACGTAGATAACCCGCCCGTCCGGGTCGCGGAAGCGGTACACCCCCGGGACGTCGGGTACCGTGCCCGACGCCGGGCGATAGGTCGAAGGGTCCGCCACGCGAGAAAGCCTAGGGCACGCCCCGTGGATCTCCCCGGAGCGGGCCGGGGCCGGGGAGGGCCGCCCCGGCCGGGCCCGATGGTCAGCTCGACCGTCCCGAGGGTGAGGAACCGGCCGGGTCGAGCACCCGCCGCAGGAAGTCACCGGTGTGGCTCTCCGCGACCTGGACGATCTTCTCGGGAGTGCCGGCGGCGACCACGGCGCCGCCCCGGTGCCCCCCGCCCGGCCCCATGTCGATGATCCAGTCGGCGGTCTTGACGACGTCCAGGTTGTGCTCGATGACGATCACGGTGTTGCCCCTGTCGACCAGGCTGTGCAGCACGCCGAGCAGCTTGCGGATGTCCTCGAAGTGCAACCCGGTGGTCGGCTCGTCGAGCACGTAGACCGTGCGGCCGGTAGAGCGTTTCTGGAGTTCGGAGGCGAGCTTGACCCGCTGGGCCTCTCCGCCCGACAGGGTCGGCGCGCTCTGGCCGAGCCGCACGTACCCCAGGCCGACATCGACGAGGGTCTTCAGGTGCCGGTGGATCGGGGGGATCGCGGAGAAGAACGCCTCGGCCTCCTCGATGGGCATGTCGAGCACCTCGGCGACCGTGCGGCCCTTGTAGTGCACCTCCAGCGTCTCGCGGTTGTACCTGGCCCCCTTGCAGATCTCGCACGGCACGTACACGTCCGGCAGGAAGTTCATTTCAATCTTGATCGTGCCGTCACCGGCACAGGCCTCGCACCGCCCGCCCTTGACGTTGAACGAGAACCGGCCGGGCCCGTAGCCGCGGACCTTCGACTCCGGCGTCTCGGCGAACAACCGGCGGACATGGTCGAAGACGCCGGTGTAGGTCGCGGGGTTGGAGCGGGGGGTCCGCCCGATCGGCGACTGGTCGACCCCGACCACCTTGTCGACGTGTTCCAGCCCGGTCACCCTGGTATGCCTGCCGGGGACCAGGCGCGCGCCGTTGACCTGGTTGGCGAGCACCGCGTAGAGAATGTCGTTGATCAGCGTCGACTTGCCGGATCCGGAGACACCGGTCACCGCGATGAACTGCCCGAGAGGGAACCCGATGGTCAGGTTCCGCAGGTTGTGCTCGCGGGCCCCGTGCACCTTCAGCTCCCGGCCCGAGGTCTGCGGGCGGCGGGTGGCCGGCGTCGGAATGCTCCGGCTGCCGGAGAGATAGGCCCCGGTGATCGATTCCGGGTGGTCGTAGAGTTCCTTGACCGGCCCGCTGTGGACGATCCGTCCGCCGTGCTCCCCCGCGCCGGGGCCGATGTCGACGATCCAGTCGGCGGCCCGGATGGTGTCCTCGTCATGCTCGACGACGATCAGGGTGTTGCCCAGCCCCCGCAACCGCACCAGGGTGTCGATCAGCCGGTGGTTGTCCCGCTGGTGCAGGCCGATGGACGGCTCGTCCAGCACGTAGAGGACGCCGACGAGTCCCGATCCGATCTGGGTGGCCAGGCGGATCCGCTGGGCTTCGCCCCCGGACAGGGTCCCGGCGGCCCGGTCCAGCGAGAGATAGTCCAGCCCGACGTCGACCAGGAAACGCAACCGGGCGTTGATCTCCTTGAGCACGCGCTCGGCGATGAATCGTTGCCGGTCGGTCAGCTCCATCGCGCCCAGGAACTCCGAGCACTGTCCGATCGACAGCGCGCAGACGTCCGCGATGCTCCTGCCCCCGAGGGTGACGGCCAGGACCTCGGGCTTGAGCCGGGAACCGGCGCAGGAGGCACACGGGGTGTCCCGCATGAAACCCTCGTACTTCTCCCGCGAGTAGTTACTCTCCGTGTCGGCATGACGCCGCTTGATCCACGGAACCAGCCCCTCGAATTCGGAGTAGTACGAGCGCTCCCTGCCGTACTTGTTCCGGTAGCGGACGTGGACCTGGTTCTCCGCGCCGTACAGGATCGTCTTCTGCACCCCGGAGGGCAGCGCCCGCCATGGCACGTCAAGCGAGAAGTGCATCTTCTCGGCCAGGGCAGTCAACAGCTGGACGTAATACTCATAGGTCTGCCCGCTCGACCAGGGCGCGAGCGCCCCACCCACCAGGCTGCGCTCCGGATCGGGGACGATCAGCTCCGAATCGACTTCCTTCTTCGTCCCGATGCCGGTGCACTCGGGGCAGGCGCCGAACGGCGAGTTGAAGGAGAAGCTGCGGGGCTCCATCGCTTCGAACGACAGATCGCAGTGGGAGCAGGCCAGATGCTCGGAGAAGGTGCGCTCGCGGTGCTCGTCGCCCTCCGGGAGGTCGATGAAGTCGAGGATCACGATGCCCCCGGCCAGGCGCAGGGCGGTCTCGACGGAGTCGGTCAGCCGCTGCTTGGCGGTCGGCTTGACCGTCAACCGGTCCACGACCACCTCGATGGTGTGCTTCTCCTGCTTCTTCAGCTTCGGGGGCTCGCTGAGGGCATGCACGGTCCCGTCGACGCGGACCCGGGCGTATCCCTTGGACTGGAGCTCGGCGAAGAGGTCGACGTATTCCCCCTTGCGGGCTCGCACCACCGGGGCGAGCACCTGGAAGCGGGTGCCGGCCGCCATGGCGAGCACCCGGTCGACGATCTGCTGGGGGGTCTGCCGGCTGATCGGCCGGCCGCAGTGCGGGCAGTGCGGCTTGCCGACCCTGGCGTACAGCAGCCGGAGGTAGTCGTAGACCTCGGTGATGGTGCCGACCGTCGACCGGGGGTTGCGGGAGGTGGCCTTCTGGTCGATGGAGACGGCGGGGGAGAGTCCCTCGATGAAATCGACGTCGGGTTTGTCCATCTGCCCGAGGAACTGCCGGGCGTAGGACGACAGCGATTCGACGTAGCGCCGCTGCCCCTCCGCGAAGATCGTGTCGAACGCGAGGCTCGACTTTCCAGACCCGGACAGCCCGGTGAACACGATCATCGCGTCCCGAGGAAGGTCCAGGTTGACGTCCCGGAGGTTGTGCTCCCGGGCGCCCCGGATCAGCAGTCGGTCAGCCACAACACGTGTCCTTCCCTCCGGTAGCGGGGGGCTCACCGGGCGGCTGAGACCCCACAGGTACCGGCGGACAACTGTAGTCACGGGGTACGACAGTTTCTTCCCACAAAGGCGGGAGCATGCCTGCGGTGTGACGCTCTCCACACGGCGATACCCGATAGTGTCGGAAAGCGTGACCATTGATCCCTTCGCGCTCCTACCGGACCTGCGCCGCGCGACGACCCGGCTCGTCGCGACGGTGACGGGCATGGCCGCGCACGACGTTCCCCGCCCGTCGCTGCTGCCCGGTTGGACCCGGGGCCATGTCCTGGCGCACCTCGCGCGCAACGCCGACGGCTACCGGCGGCTGCTGGAGGGGGCACGCACCGGGACGCCGGTCCAGCGGTACCCCAGCGAGGCCAGTCGCCAGGCCGACATCGACGCCGGGGCCAGCCGCACCGTTGACGAGCACCTGGCCGATATCTGGACGTCGGCCGGCAACCTGGACACGGCGTTCGAGAACCTGCCCCTGGAGGCCTGGACGGTGCCCGTGGTCGGGCGCAGCGGCACCCGGGCGATCGCGGCGGCACTGGTGTGGTGGCGGCTGCGGGAGGTCGAGGTGCACCACGTGGACCTCGACAGCGGGTACGGCCCCCGGGCCTGGACCGACTCGTTCGTCCTGCGGCTGCTGCACGATCTGGAGTCCGGGCTGGTCACCGACCCACCAGCACGAATGATCGCCATGGATCTGGAGCGGGAGTACTCCCCCGGCCCGGCCGACGGCCCCTCGCTGACGGTCGCCGGCAGCGGGCACGCCCTGGCGGCCTGGCTCATCGGCCGGGAGGACGGGGCCTCGCTGACCGTCCGGCCGGCCGGGCCGCTGCCCTCGGTACCCGGCTGGAAGTGAGGGGCGGCTCATGACGTACACCGGACAGGTGGTCCGCGGCGGACCGGCGGACGTCCGGACGCTGCCGGCGCTGACCATCGGCAAGCTCGCCGTCGGCGGCCTGGGCAACAACGCCTACCTGCTGCGGTGCCCCGCCACCGGGCGGCAGGTGCTCGTCGACGCGGCCGCCGACGCCGGCGGGCTGCTCGCGATGATCGGCGCGGGGGGCCTGGCGGCCGTCGTCACCACCCACCGGCACGACGACCACTGGCAGGCACTCGCCGAGATCGCTCGGGCCACCGGCGCGGCCTGCCTGGCGCACGAGGCGGATGCTCCCGGCATCACCGGCATCACCGCAACGCTGCGTGAGGGCGACCGGGTGCCGGTGGGCGACGCCGAGCTGGAGGTCATTCACCTGCGCGGGCACACTCCCGGATCGATCGCGCTGCTCTACCAGGACCCCGGAGGGATCGCGCACCTGTTCACCGGTGATGCCCTGTTCCCCGGCGGGGTCGGTGCGACCCGGGGAAACGCGAAGAACTTCCGGTCGCTGATCGACGACGTCGAGCACAAGATCTTCGATCGGTTGCCCGATGACACCTGGTTCTACCCCGGCCACGGCGATGACAGCACGCTCGGGGCGGAGCGGCCGGCGCTCCCGGAATGGCGGGTCCGAGGCTGGTGACCACGGCCGCCGTCGGGCGGCCGGGCGCGGCCCGCACGGCCGGGTAGGTGGATCTCGTAGCGCTCGAAGTACCACCCATTTGTGGTACAAGATGCCTGCAATAGTATCAACGTGTGCTGATCGTAGGACGAGCGACGGAACTGGCGGAACTGGACACGGCATGGGCCCGGGTCGCCGCCGGCGGGCCGGAGCTGGCCATGATCTGGGGTCGGCGGGGAGTCGGCAAGACCTACCTGCTCACCCATTTCGCCGAAGGCAAGCGGGCGGTGTACTTCACCGCGACCCGGCAGGACACCGACGACCGGCAACTGCGGCGGTTCGCCGAGCAGCTGCGGGAGCAGCTCGGCGAGGAGGTTCGCGACCTGGCACCGCAGACGTTTCCCAATTGGGAAGCGGCGCTGCGGTTCACCGCCCGGCTGGCCGAATCGGCGCCCCTGTTGCTGGTCATCGATGAGGCGCCCCGGCTGGCCGCCGACGCCGCCGAGCTCGCCAGCACGGTGTCGGCCCTGTGGCGCGGCCGTATCCGCGGCCAGCGGCTCATGCTGGTGCTGTGCGGCTCGGCGGTGGCCGTGATGGAGCGGCTGCGCGGCCCGAGCGGCGGGCTGCACCATCGGGCCGGGGTGGAACGGCGAATGGACCCCTTCGGCCCGCTCGATGCTCGGGCCTTCCAGCCCGACCTGGCTCCACCGGACTTCATCCAGGCCTACGCGGCCTGCGGTGGATATCCACTGCACCTGCGGCGCTGGTCGGCCGGGCGCACGGTCGAGGAGAACCTCGCCGAGCTGGCGTTCGCCCCCGGCGGGCTGCTCCTGCGCGACGCCCCGGACATCCTCTCCGAGGACCTCGACGGGCGGGGCGGGTACGAGCGGGTTCTCACCGCGATGGCCGGCGGCGCCCGACGCCGCTCGCGCATCGCCAGCCGGACGCAGCAGCGCATCGACTATCCCCTCGACCGGCTGCGGCGGGCGGGCTACGTGCGGATGGTGCGCTCGCTGGGCCCGGGCGGCTCCCCGGACCCGGTCTACGAGATCGCCGACGCCTATCTCGCCTACTGGTTCGCCATCCTGCGCGACGACGCCAACCTGATCGAGGGCGGGCGGGGATCCGCTGTGGCGCACCGGACCCGAGGGCGCTGGCAGGCGCATCTGGCCAGGGTGTTCGAGGCCGCCGCCCGCGACCACGCCCACCGCGTGATCGCCGGTGCCGGGTTGCCGGCGGACACGGTGGTGGGCCGGTGGTGGAAGGAGCAGACCGCCGAGATCGACGTGCTCGGGCTCGCCACCGACGGCCCGGTCCTGGTCGGCGAATGCCGCTGGTCCGCCGGACGCGTCACCGAGCAGGATCTCACCGAGCTGCGTCGGCGGGCCGCTCAGCTACCGCCGTCGCCGGCGGGTGGCCCGATGTACGCGTTCTGGTCTCGGAGCGGGGCAGACCCGACGCTGGCCCGTCACCCCGACGTCCGCACGTTCACTCCCGCCGACGTCCTCGCCGCCGGATCCGGTCCGGCCAGGTAGGCCACGATCAGGCGGCCCGGGAGTCAAAGCCGCGCCCGGTTCCGGGGAGATTCACACCGCATACACCCGGTCCATCCGGGCGGATGCGGTTTTCGGTAGCGGTGTTCCACCAGACCCGACTCACATGATCTGGTCGCCAAGCGCGGCTGTCCTACTATCAGGAGATCCGCTAACTCGATAGCTTCCGCACACCCGTTGCCACCCCGAGGAGTCTCCCGAAGCCCGGCCCGGTCGGATCTCGCAGACCATGCAAGGAAGTAGCGCTGAAGTCGTATGAGCGTCCCGCAGGACATCGAAGGCCCCTTCTCATTCAGTCGGACCGATCTCGAAGCGACCAGCCTCATGACCGGGGTCCGGCACACGCTGGCACATTTTCACCAATGGCGCGATGACAATCCCCGGGCCGTGGCGGACCACGTCGACCGATACACGCACCAGCTGGACGAGATCATGTCCCGCCGCCGATTCTCATCCGTGCTCGGCCGCCGTGTTCTTCCGCACCGTCGGCGAAACGACGAGCGCGCCCGGATCGAGCGAGAAGTGAACTACTTCGGGGTGTACAACCTGGGCGAAGTTCCCGGGCCGGAAGCCGTCGCCAGGATCATCGACGCATTTCACGGTCGCATACCCTCGGCCGGAGACCTCATCGCAAATATCGACGAGCGCCGGGGGGTGGCCGGCGTGGTGGACTCCCTGAAACGCCGGCTCCCGGTCCTCGGAACGATCCCGGAGACCGCGTGGCTGGTCGACCGGCTCGACCGGCTCTACCGGATGCTCCCGGAAGCCGTCATCCAGGCCGGGGGCATGGGCAAGGTGATCAGGGCCGTGGCCGGCGTGCTCACCATTGGTGCGTTCGACACGCTGGACGCCGGCCGGACCGCCGCGCAAGAACACCTGACGAAAATCCTGCCTGGGGCCTATGCGCTGGGTGCGGCCTATGTGATTGTCGACGACACGCTGCAGGACCTGCCCGACGGGTACATTTCACCGGCGGACAAGGAGCGGTATCACCGGGCGATCGCCGGGGGGCTTTCCACCGGAAAATCCATTGACGTCTCCAGCATTCCGGGCCATCCGCTGGCCGAGGAATTGCATGGACTCTACGAATTACTGCTGGTCAGCCATCCGTTCGAAGAATACCGGCATCTGTACCATGCCGCCGAGGCCATGTACCTGGCGCAGCACCGGGATTCGGTCAGGACCGTGGATGAGGTGGGGTCGAACGGTCTCGCGACGATGTATCCCGACATCTTCATCAAATCTGGAATGAGCAGGATCGTCGCCAACCTGCTCGGCCGGAGAACCCCCAGCGACGGATTCTACGCACGCTGTCTCAACACCATATTTCTGGGTCAGTTCAAAGATGATCTGAGGGACCGGGAAGAGGATTCACGGGCCAACCGGCTGACGCCTTTCACCTTTCCCTTCGATGGGAGCGGCGTCAATCCGCTGTACGACCTCTTCGCCTATGACGCGTACGTGGTTTCCGAAGTGTTCGAAGACAACGCGGCCGCAGCCGACGCCCTGACGTATTTTGGCTCGGTGAAACTGGCCACGTACCTGTCCGCAGACCGTCGACACGCGACGGAACTCATGCGCCGGTACGAGGTCACCAGCGAGATCTCCCGTTATCTGCATGCCGCCTCCGGTCTGCCCCGGCACGTGGCCAGGCAGCTGGAGCCCGCAGACACCCGGATCAAGGACCACTGCGGGGCGGTCCTGCGGCACCGGAAACAGACAACGGTAGATTCCAGAACCTTCGTCTCCGACCGGATGCAGTACATCAACGACATCACCCGACGATGCTATCCGCAGGAGAACGCGACCGGCCTGGACCGAATCATCGCGTATGCCATGGACGCGCCAGGCAAGCGGCTGCGCCCGGCCCTGGGCCTGATGCTGGCCGAGGAACTCGGCATCGGCAAGGCTTCTCTCGAACCGTTCGTGGCGGCCAGCGAACTGTTCCACACCGCGAGTCTCATGCTCGATGATCTGCCGGCTCAGGACAACGCCGCGGTTCGCCGGGGCAGGCCCGCCGCACACACCGTCTTCGACGAGGGCAGCGTGCAGCTCGCGGCGGTTTCCATGATTTCTTCCGGCTTCGGCATGCTGGCCCAGCTCGGCCAGGAGTACTCGGCGCAGCGGGTGACCGAAGTGATCGCCTATATCGGAACGGTCCTCGGACCGACCCGCCTGTGTCGGGGCCAGGATCTGGACCTGCATATGGGAAGGGCCGGAACATCGGTAACCGGAGCAGACATACTGAAGATGTACGAACTCAAGACCTCCACCACGATCGAAGCGGCGCTGGTGCCGCTCATGATGCTCGTGGACAGGCCCCCGGCCGAGATCGAGCTGCTCCGGCGATATGCCCACCACGCCGGCATCGTGTTCCAGATACGTGACGACATACTCGACCTCACGTCGTCCACCGAGAGTCTGGGCAAAGACACGGGAAACGACGTAGGAAAGGTGAATGTGGTTCGGGCATATGGACTCGCAGAGGCCCAACGAATCATGTGTACCCATCTGGACGGGGCCATGGAGTGCTGCTCGCGGCTGCCCTTCGACACCCAGTTGCTGAAAGGCATGGTCACCCACTTCGCCGAGCGCAAGAAGTGAACACCCTGCTGTCGCGCTTGATTTGTCTACTATCATCGATGGCACCGAAACGGATCAGCCATTCGACCCTTGACAATGGCCCAATGTCGCGGTAAATGGATACCATCATCCATTCCATCGACAGGGGTAGATATAAATGTGGACGCGATACCCCAGGCCATCGCGGCTCATGTGGCAAGCCCTGCTTTCCATCGCGATAATTATTGGCGGAATCACGGTTGTCCCACCGGTCGCCTCGGCCCAGTCCGAGCCGGGAAGGTGCACCGCTGGGGCGTTCACCGCCACCCCGCCGAGCGGATCCACAGTCGCCCCTGGCCGGAAAATCGTCTATCGACTTGAAATAGTCGTCCGTGGAGACACCGCCGTCCTCGGCTGCGCCCGGACCATGCTCGCGTCCGGCCTGCTGGCATTCGTGGCGGTCCAGCCCGACGGCTCATACCGGCCGGACATGTCATTTGGTCCGATGGCCGAAGTCTCCTTCACCGGCCCGATCGATCCCGGCACCCGGCTCAGGGGATGGATCGTGATGCGAGTGCGGGCGGACGCCCCGGCCGGCGCCGTCATCGAGGCCAGGAGCGGCGACGTCATCCGGCACGTTGTCCGGACCAGGCGCCCGCAGCGCTGATCATCGCTCCTGACCCCGGCGGGGGAACGCAACAGCACCCCGGACATTCCTCACAATGGCTGTTGCGGGCCGATGGTTGGGTGGCACTCGGCGTCAGCCCTAGCCGGATCCGCTCGGAGGGGATCGGACCATGCACTTATCAGGTCAGTCACCGGTGAACGCGTCCGCCACCAAGAATACCGGCAGCGGTTGGTTCAGCAATCGGCCGGTCAACGTAAAGATCATGATGGTCCTGTTGGCCGTCGCGTTGGTCGCCGGGATCACCGGAGTCGTGTCGCTGACCCGGCTGAGCCAGCTGGACAGTGAGCTAGACACCTTGCGGGCAAACAATGTTGCCCGATTGGTCCACCTCGGGAATATCCGCGGTGGTATAGCCGATGCGAACAGCGGCATTGCCGGATACATCTCGAGCGTGACCATGGCGCCGGCTCTCGCGCCGTCCTACCGTCAGCTCACCGAGAAGGCCTGGGAGCAAACTGACGCCGCGCTGGCTGCCTACCGGGCGGTGCCGGATCCGTCGGCCCGGTGGAAGCAAAGCGTGGACCGGTTCTCGACGACCCAGGCCACCGTCGTGGCGATGACGAAGGCCAGCCTGTTCGATGGACCGCTGCCGGCAAACGCCGAGAGCGCCGCAGCCGGGGAGGCTACCTCGCAACAGCTTGCCGAACTCACGGAGGCGCAGAACCATGCGCTGGCCGATCTGGTGGAGTTCGAGAGCGAGCAGACCGATCTGGCTGCCGACAACGCCCACGCGTCATACGTGTCCGCACGCGTCATCGTCATCGTGGTGCTGCTGGTCGGTCTGGCCGGCAGCCTGTTGCTGGGCGCGGCCGTCGCCCGGCGAATCAGGCGCGGGCTGGAATCCGCTCGCGTCGCACTCGCCGCGATGGCGGAGGGCGATCTTTCCCACACCGTCGAGGTTTGCTCGGGCGATGAGGTTGGCATGATCCAGAAGGCGGTGAACCGGGCGACGTCCAACGTCCGGGAGACGGTCGCGGCTTTGTCCCAGAGTGCGGAGACCATGGCGAGCGGTTCCCGGATGTTCACCGAGAACGGTGAGCTGATGACTGCGAGTACCCGCGAGGCCGGCAGCCGCGCCACGGCGCTGGCCGAAGCGGCGGGGCACATGTCACGGACGGTGCAGACGGTCGCGTCGGGTTCGGAGGAGGTGGGCGCCTCGATCCGGGAGATCTCCCAGAGCTCCAGTGACGCCGCGCGAGTTGCCGCGCGGGCCGTGACCGCTGCGGAGACCACCAACCAGACGGTGGCGAAGCTTGGTGAATCCTCGGCGGAGATCGGCAATGTGGTCCAGGTGATCACCGCAATCGCCGCGCAGACGAATCTGCTCGCCCTCAACGCCACGATCGAGGCGGCTCGCGCCGGGGAAACTGGGAAGGGCTTCGCCGTTGTCGCGGCCGAGGTGAAGGACCTGGCCCAGGAGACGGCCAGGGCCACCGAGGACATCTCGCACCGGGTCGAGGCCATCCAGGCCGATACCCGAAGCGCTGTCGGTGCGATCGGGGAGATCAGCCAGATCATCGCGCAGATCAACGACTATCAGGTGACGATTGCCTCGGCGGTGGAGGAGCAGAGCGCCACGACCAACGAGATGAACCGCAACATCACGGAGGCATCCGTCAACGCCACCGACATCGCCGAGAGCATCGCCGTGGTGGCGGCCAACGCCCAGACGACCAACGAAACGGTCGCCAGCTCACAGCGGGCTTCCGAAGAACTGGCCCGGAGGTCGACCGACCTCCGCGTCCTGACCGGACGCTTCCGAATCTGACCACCGGCCCCGTCGCTGGCCCGGACGGCGGCCACCGCGGCGTCGATCTGCGTCGCCGGTGCAACCGATCCGGGGACCGGGGCGCGGCACCTGTCTGCGCAGGTCACCCGAACGGATCCTCCGGCCACCGGTGACGGGGGTACCGGCCGCGGAGTTCTGCGCGTACCCGCAGATAGCCGCTGCGCCAGAACGAGGCGAGGTCACGGGTCACCGCGACCGGGCGGCCGGCCGGGGAGAGCAGATGGAGCAGGACCGGCACCCGTCCATCCCCGATAGTGGGCGCGGTGGACCAGCCGAACGCCGCCTGCACGGCCACGGCGAGGACCGGTGCCTGTGGATCGGCGTAATCCACCCGGAGCTGGGCCCCGCCGGGGACCGGCAGCCGGGGTGGGGCCACCTCGTCCAGGCGGGCTGCCTGGGGCCAGGCCAGCAGCCGGCGCAGGGCGACGCGGAGATCGGCCTGACGAAGGTCGTCGCGGTGGCGGGCGTTGGCCAACTCCGGACCGAGCCACTCCGGTGCCCGGGCGAGGAGCGCCTGGTCGCTGACGTCGGGCCAGGGATCTCCCAGCGTGTGGTGGCAGAAGGCGAGCCGGTCGCGGAGGTGGCGTGCCTCCCGGTTCCAGCGGAGGGTGGCGAGGCCGTCGGTTCGCAGCGCGTCGAGCAGGGCCGTGGTGCGGACCGTCCGGTCCGGCGCGCGCAGGCGACGCTCGGCGAGGACGAGGCAGCCGAGTCGATCCACCCCGCGGGCGATCAGATCCCGGCCGGACCAGGTCACCTCTTCCGCCGTGGTCATGAGCGGGGCGCCGACCTCCCGGGCGGTGGCCTCGTCGATGGCGGTGGCCAGGCGGATGCGGGCGTTCGGCCGACCGGGTTCACGGTCGGCGACCGCGACCGCCAGCCACTCGGTGCCGGTGAACGCGGAATCGGCGGAAAGCTCCGCGGCGGTCCCGCCGGTCATCAGATAGCTCGGCGCGCCGGGGCGCCTGGCCCGGGCGAGGCGTTCGGGGAAGGCCAGCCCGACCACCAGCCCGGCGGCCAGGTCATCGGGGAGTTCCCGGACCGGTGGGTCGTCGGATGGCGATCGGGACCCAGCGCGCTCCGCTGCTGGACGCAGCCGGTGCACCTCGGCCCGCCACCGCGCCGAGGCCGCCGGGTCGCTCCGGCCTCGTAGCCGTTGCCAGGCATCCACCAGATCGTCCCGCCCGCCGGCCCGCCCGTCCTCGGCGAGCAGGGCGACGACCTGCGCCGCCCGGTTGGCCCCGACCAGTCGCGCACCGTCGAGCAGCGCGCGGGCCAGGCGGGGGTGGGCGCCGACGTCGGCCATGGCCCGGCCCCGGTCGGTGGCTCGGCCGTGCTCGGTGACCGCGCCCAGCGCCAGCAGCGTCGCCCGGGCCACCTCCAGCGCTGCGGCTGGCGGGCGGTCGGGCAGCGCCAGGCCCGCTCCGTCCGGATGTCCCCAGCAGGCCAGGTGCAGGGCGAAACCGGTCAGGTCCGCCACCGCGACCTCCGGCTCGGGTTGGGCGGCCAGCCGCTCGTGGTCGACGGTTGACCAGCATCGGTACACCCGTCCCGGGGCTTCGCGCCCGGCGCGGCCGGCCCGTTGCCTGGCCGAGGCGCGGGAGACCCGCACGGTCGCCAGCGAGCCGAGGCCCCGGGCGAGATCGGTGCGGGGTACCCGGCTCAGACCCGCGTCCACCACGACCCGCACGCCCGGCACGGTGAGGCTGCTCTCCGCGACCGCACTGGCCAGCACCACTCGGCGGCGCGTTCCCTGGCACAGGGCCGCGTCCTGGACATGCGCCGGTTGGCGGCCGTGCAGGGGCACGATCTCCACTCCGGGCTGGCAGCCGGCGAGGTGGCCCGCCACCCGCTTGATCTCCCCGATTCCGGGGAGGAAGACCAGCACGTCCCCAGTCGTCTCGCGCAGCGCTCGCCGGACGGTGCTGGCGACGTGGTCGAGCAGGCCCGGGTCGACGCGGGCGCCGAGCGGTGCGGCGAATCGCCGGGCCCCCGGGCACCAGACGACCTCGACCGGATGCCGGGCCGTCTCGGCTCCGATCACCGGGGTGGCGGGATGGTCGGCGGATCCGGTGGCGGATCCGGTGGCCGGGCCGTCGGGGTCAGGGGTGCGTCCGGCGAGCCTGGCCGCGAAGACCCCGGCCGCGGCCGTCGCGGACATGGCCAGCAGCGCGAGGTCCGGGCGCAGGGTCGCCCGGACGTCAACGGCGAACGCCAGCGCCAGGTCCGAGTCGAGGTGCCGCTCGTGGCACTCGTCGATGACCACCGCGTCCACGCCGGGCAGGTCCGGGTCCCGCTGCAACCGCGCGACCAGCAGCCCGGTGGTCACCACCTCCACCCGGGTGGACGCCCGAACGCGGCGCTCGCCACGCACCGAGTATCCGACGGCCGCACCGACCGGCCCGCCGACGAGTTCGGCCATCCGCGCCGCCGCGGCCCTCGCCGCGACCCGCCGAGGTTCGGCCACCAGCACCCGCCCGGTGACCGCACCGGCCAGCGCCAGCGGCACGAGCGTCGTCTTGCCCGTGCCCGGCGGGGCGACCAGCACGGCGGTACCCGCCGAGTGGACGGCGGTGAGCAGTTCGGCGAGGACCGCCCGCACCGGTAGATCCGTTGCGGGCGACGTCCCGAGGTCGGGCAGCACGCCCCCAGTCTGGCGCACCGGACATGCACCGCGGGCCGGCCCCCAGGTGATGGAGCCGACCCGCGGTGGTGCCTCGTGGATCAGGAGATGGACGACCGTGGGGTGCTGGTGTGCCGGCGTCGGCGGAGGCCGGGCAGGCACAGAACGGCCCCGATGGTGATGGACGCGAGGCCCGTCATCATGATGCCGATCACGTTGGAGCCGGTACTCACCAGCGACCCCCCGGATGCCTGTACGGCGATGCCGAGCTTCATGGTGTGGGAGGCTCCGTTGAGATCAACACCGGCGGCGACGAGGGTGTGCTGGCCGTCCGCCAACCTGGCCGGGAGCCTGACGATCGTGGTGAAGCTGCCGGTGGCATCGGTGACGACCCGGCCGAGGGCGATCGGAGTCGAGTAGACCGTGACGACGACGGTGGAGTGGGCCGCGAAGCCAGAGCCGTGGACGGTCACCGCCTGGCCCGGTGCGATGGTGCCGCCCTGGTCGACGATGAGGCTGAGATCGGTCTCCGGTGGGGTGTCGGCCACGCCCGGTGCGACGGGGACGACCGCGCTGGACGCCGACGATGGTGGCGAGTCGACGCCGCTGGCGGTGGCGGTCACGGTGATGGTGTAGCTGGTTCCGGCCACCGCCCCCAGGACGCAGCTGAGCGCGCCCGTGGTGGTGCAGGTGGCCGGGCCGGGTTCGGCGACAACGGTGTAACCGGTAATGGTGACGCCGTTGGCTGGCGGCGCGGTCCAGGTCGCCGTAATCGAGGAGGTGCCGGCGGCGGCGGTGGCCTGGGTCGGGGCCAGCGGCGCGCCAGCGACGACCGATGCGGCATCGCTGGCCGGGCTCTGGCCGGCCGCGTTCACCGCACGAACCCGCACCTGGTAGGTGATGCCGTTGGTCAGCCCGGTCACCGCGCCGATCCGGGCACCACCAAGATCCAGACTGGTCTGGGCACTGGCCCCACTGCCGGCAGCGGTGGT
>JABDRL010000149.1 GCA_013041765.1 Dactylosporangium sp.
CCGGCCGCTGCGGGCTGGGCCGGCGGTTGGGGGACCCGCGCGGTGGAGTGGTGCGCCGGCGGGGGGCCGGGAGGTGGCAGAGGCACCCGCACGGTCGGCGGCTGCTGCTGGTGTGGCCCCGGTCCCGGGGTCGGCGGGTCCTGGCCGGGAGTGGGTGGCGGCCCCTGACCGGGGCCGGAGCCATCAGGGCGAGGGCTCTGGCCGGGCGGAAACCCGTACGGGGAGGGCCGGGGCGAGAACGAGGGCGGAGTGTAGGGGCTTGGGCCACCGACGGGGTGGGGAATGGGATGCACCGGCGGTCCCATCACCGGACCAGGAACGCCGGGACGGCCGGTGGATCCGGTCCGGTTCGGGCCGTCCGCCGGGGGCGTGGGGGTCGCGGGGGCCTGGGAGGGCGGCTGGGCCCACGGCGAGCCCGTGTGCTCCTCCCGCTGGGGGCCGCCCTTGGACTCATCGACCGGGGGCGTCGCCCGATCGTCGCGTGTTCCAGCGACGATCTCGTCTGGCGGCCAGAACGGATCGTTCACGTGTGCTTCCTCCCCCGATTGCCCTTGCGCTCTACGGTAAGCGACCACTATGAAGCCTTGCATACCGCCGCTTGCCCCGTCACCGCCCAACAGCCCCGATGGATGTCGCTGGTCGGCGCCGATCAGGCAATGGTGACTCGGATCGGTGAACGACACGTCCTGGTATGTTTCGCCGGCTTGGCAAGGCCGGAACGTGTTGCCATCCTGCACGACACCCAACCGCGGTTGTTACCGTGGCACGCTGGGATCGCCGCGGCGGGCGGCCGAGGTTCCAGAAAGCAGGAGAAACATGCCAGCGATCGTGCTCATCGGTGCGCAGTGGGGCGATGAGGGCAAGGGCAAGGTGACCGATCTGCTCGGTGAGCGGGTCGGGTACGTCGTGCGGTACCAGGGCGGCAACAACGCCGGCCATACGGTGATTACCCCGGATGGCCGAAAATTCGCGCTTCACCTGTTGCCTTCCGGGGTGCTGACCCCCGGTTGTGTCCCCATCATCGGGAATGGCGTGGTTGTTGATCCCAAGGTCTTGCTGGCAGAACTCGACGGGCTGGCAGACCGGGGCGTGGACACTTCCAGGCTCCTGATCTCCGCGGATGCTCACTTGATCATGCCCCACCATCGGGCCCTGGACCGAGTGGTGGAGCGCTACCTCGGCTCGGCTCGCATCGGTACCACCGGCCGGGGCATCGGACCGGCCTACGGCGACAAGGTCGCCAGGATGGGCATCCGGATGCAGGACCTGCTCGACCCGGGCATTCTCGCCAAGAAGCTGGAACTGGCGCTCCGGGAGAAGAACCAGGTCCTGGTCAAGGTGTACAACCGCAAGGCGATCGACGCCGAGGCCGTGGTCGGCGAGTACCTCACCTATGCGGAGCGGCTGCGTCCCTACATCGCCGACACCCGGCTGACCCTGGCCCGGGCACTCGACCGTGGGGAGAACGTGCTGCTGGAGGGCGCGCAGGCGACGCTGCTCGACGTCGACCATGGCACCTATCCGTTTGTCACCTCGTCGAACCCGACCGCTGGTGGCGCATGCGTCGGCTCGGGCATTCCCCCGACGAAGATCTCCAGTGTGATCGGCATCATCAAGGCGTACACGACCCGGGTCGGCGCCGGGCCGTTCCCGACGGAGCTGTTTGACGACCACGGGGCGCACCTGAGCCGGGTCGGCGGCGAGTTCGGCACGACGACGGGCCGGGCCCGTCGTTGCGGGTGGTTCGATGCGGTGGTCGGGCGGTACGCCGTGCGGGTCAACGGCATCACCGATCTGGTGGTGACCAAGCTGGACGTGCTGTCCGGGCTGGACCGGCTGCCGATCTGCATCGGTTACGAGATCGACGGCGAGCGGGTCGATGAGATGCCCATGGACCAGACCGCGTTCCACCATGCCGTCCCGATCTACGAGGAATGCGACGGCTGGGACGAGGACATCACCAAGTGCCGGCAGTTCACGGAGTTGCCGGCGGCGGCCCAGCACTACCTGCGGCGGATCGAGGACCTGTGCGGGACCCGGGTGAGCGTGGTCGGTGTCGGCCCGGGCCGGGAGGAGAACGTCGTCCTGCACGATCTGGGCTGATGCCGGTGCCTGGGGCCAGCGGCCGGCCAGCTACGGCAGGGCCGCGCGGGCGAAGTCCGGATTGTCGGTGAACACGCCGTCAACCCCGGCCGCGTAATATGCGCGGTATTTGGCTAGCACGTCCGTATTGGCGGTCGAGGCGCTGAACGTGTAGACGTGGAGTTCAAGATGTTCCCGGTGGACCGCTTCGACCAGCGTGGTGTCCAGCCGGGGCGTCGCCGGCCCGGCCCGCTTCCCGGGCGGGACGAGGTCGGGATTCACCGATATCTCCGCAATCGAAGACGCGCGCAGCCGCGCCCGCTCAACGCCGATGCCCGCGGCGTACCCGGCAATGTTCCGCAGCGTATCCGCGCTGGTGGCTGGGTCGTCCACGCCTCCGACACCGCCGATGAGCTGAATGAGGGGAACGTCGGTCAAGGCGTGGACGGTGCGCAGGCTCTGCGGATCGAAGGACTCGACGAACACCGGGGCATCCGCGTGGGCGAGGTTCGCGGCACGCAGGGCGTTGACGAGCAGCGGCTCCGGCGCCAGACCGATCGAGGCATAGTAGGCGGGGTCCTTGAGCTCGAAGTAGAGACCGATGTCGCGGTGTGCGGCGGAACGCTGGCGCCGCGCCAGGGCGATCATCTCGTCGATCGTCGGAATGGTCTGCTCCGCTGGCGGAGGACCGGCGGCGGGGCCGACGACCACGGCCGCGTCCGTGTGGTGGCGTTTGGTGGCCCGCAGGGTCTTGAGCTCAGCGAGGGCGAAGTCCTCTGTGAACCAGTCGGTGACCGGTGTGCCGGAAACTATCTTGGTGGTCCGGCGGTCGGCGAACTCCGGGTGGCCGGCGATGTCCGTGGTGCTCGACAGCGCCCGTTCGTGCCGGGCGACGAGCACCCCGTCCCCGGAGACCACCAGGTCTCCCTCGATGTAGTCCGTTCCCATCGCGATGGCGAGCCGGAACGCGGCGATCGTGTTCTCCGCCCGATTCCCGGACGCGCCCCGGTGGGCGATGAGCAACGGCTGCTGCCGGGGCAGGGACCGGCGATTCTCGGCGAGTTCCACGCTTGGGGCGCTCCGCTCTGGGCCCGGCCCGGACGACCGTGCCGAGATGTCCGGGCGACCGATCAGACCGACAATGACAATGGTGACGATCAGGATGATTCCGGTGCCGGCCACCGCGGCGACCTCGGCCGGGCACAGCCACCGTCGACGGCCCCCGTGCATCCCGTTCTTCCTCCTGAGGCGTTCGGCGTTTCGGGATCGTTCCGCGGTACAGCACAGCATGGCCCGTCCGCAATCGCCGCCCGGGGGCGGGTCTGACCGGACCCGTACGATGGGGCCGTGCGCGTACTTCTTCTCGGATCCGGTGGGCGGGAACACGCCTTGGCGGTGTCGCTCGTTGCTGATCCAACCGTGACCGAGCTGGTGGGTGTTCCGGGCAACCCCGGCATCGCCTCGCTGGACGAGACCGGGACGACGACCGTCCGGATGCTACCCGGCGACATCACCGACCCGGACACCGTGGCGGCCATCGCCACTGAGATCTCGGCGGACCTGGTTGTGGTCGGCCCCGAGCTGCCGCTGGTGGCCGGGGTCGCCGATGCGCTGCGGGCGAAGGGCCTGGCCTGTTTCGGCCCGTCGCGGGCCGCGGCCGCGCTGGAGGGCTCCAAGGCCTTCGCCAAGGACGTCATGGCCGCGGCCGGCGTGCCCACCGCCGGGGCGCGGCTGTGCGCGAGCCCGGCTGAGCTGACCTCGGCGCTGGAGGAGTTCGGGGCACCGTATGTGGTCAAGAACGATGGCCTGGCCGCCGGCAAGGGCGTGCTCGTCACCAGCGACCGCGACGCGGCGCTGGCCCACGGGGCGGCCTGCGGGCGGGTCCTGGTCGAGGAGTACCTCGCCGGTCCCGAGGTGTCGCTGTTCGTGGTGACCGACGGGGTCTGCGCGGTGCCGCTGATGCCGGCGCAGGACTTCAAACGGGTCGGTGACGGCGACACCGGTGGCAACACCGGCGGTATGGGGGCATATGCTCCCCTGCCCTGGGCACCGGCCACCCTGGTCAACGACGTGATGGCCGGTGTCGTCCGGCCGACGCTCGCCGAGATGGATCGCCGGGGTACCCCGTTCGCTGGCCTGCTCTACGTCGGTCTGGTGCTGACCGCCCAGGGGCCCAAGGTGATCGAGTTCAACTGCCGGTTCGGTGATCCGGAGACCCAGGTGGTGCTGGCGCTGCTGCGCAGCCCCCTGGCCGGGCTGCTGCACGCGGCGGCCACCGGGCGGCTCGCGGAGCACCCCCCGCTGGACTGGCACCGGGGCGCGGCGGTAACGGTGGTGCTGGCCGCGGCCGGCTACCCGGGGACGCCCCGGCGCGGCGACCCCATCACCGGAGCCGACGGGGTGCCGGGTGTCCTGCATGCCGGCACCGCTCGGGGCACGGCGGACGTCCCGACCGGTGCTGCGGGCGCGGGGCGGGCACCGCTGGTCTCCGCCGGCGGACGCGTGCTGTGCGCGACGGCGGTCGATACCACCCTTGCCGGAGCGCGCGACGCCGCCTACCGCCTGATCGACGGTATCCACCTCGATGGTGCGCACTACCGCCGGGACATCGCCGACGCGGCGATCCGGGGCGCCATCTCGACCTGAGCGGCCGGCCGGATCGTCAGATCCGGGGCATCTCAAACAGGTTCACGATGGTCGCGGCCAGGGAAATATCACCCTTTGCTTTGATCTTTCCCATCATGAACATGACAGCCGGATTCGTGATTCCGGCAATGAGCTGGAGAAACTCCACGCCGCCCATGGTCACCTTCAACCGGGGCGGCACCGGGGGACTGGCCGGGTCCGCCAGCGTCGTGACGGTGCAGGTCCCCTCCGCGATGGTGATCTGATACGCGTCGACGCCCCCGTCCGGCCGGCCGGTGATGTGCCAGTGGACGACGGCGGAGGTGCCCTCGGCTCGGTCGGCCCGGAACATGGTGGGGAACTCTTCGAAGATCGTGTTGAGGATGCGGCTGCGGTACTCGCTCTGCATCACCGTGCTGAGCTTCGCGTGCGGGGCGCGCTTCACCAGGCGAGCGAACTCCAGCGGGGTGAGCCCCGACAGGCGCTCCGCGTCGAACTCGGTCATGACGACAGCTCCCCCAACAGGCCATTCAGGCGACAACGCCAGTGATCATCGCAGTACGAGCGACCGTTGCCAAGACGAGCGCCACGCCGATCAGCGTGCAGACACCGATCTGCAGTGGTGTTCGTCGAGGACCCGAGGCGTACGCCAGGCCGACGGCTACCAGGGCTCCGACGGCCATGCCACCGAGGTGCCCGGCGATGGAGATGCCGGGGACCGTGAACGTGATCACAAGGTTGAGCAGCAGGACCGGCAGGATGCCGGACGCGCTTCGTCGCAGGCGGCGAAGGACGACGAACAGCGCGGCGAACAACCCGAAGATGGCCCCGGACGCGCCGGCGGTCGGGGCGTGGGGATTGCTGAACAGGTAGACGGCGACACTGCCGCCAAGGCCGGACAGCAGGTAGAGCGCGAGGAACCGGGCCCGCCCGAGGGTGGCCTCCAGCGGCCGGCCGAGCACCCACAGCGCCCACATGTTCATGAGCAGATGCATGATCCCGTAGTGCAGGAACATGGAGGTGAACAACCGGTAGTACTCGCCGTTGGCCACGCCGGCCGCCGAGGCCACGATGGTGCCCTGGCTGGTCCAGCTCGTGGGCTCGGCCACGATCGCGCCGGCATAGTGCAGGGGGGTCGACCCGCCCAGCAACCCGGCCATGCCCTGGCCGGCCACGGCATTCGGGTCGCTGGCCGAGATGAGGGCGGCGAGCGCGACGGCGGAGTTGAGGATGATCAGGGTCTTTGTGACGTAGCCCTGCATCCCGGCGTCGCTCCCGCCGAACCTGGTCCGGGTCGGGCGCTGAGTGCGCCGGCCAGCCGCGACGCAGTCGGGGCACTGGTGTCCGACCGAGGCGTCATGCATGCAGTCCGGGCAGATCGGCCGGTCGCAGCGGGCGCAGCGAACGTAGGTCTCGCGGGACGGGTGGCGATAGCACACCGGGATGGCGGTCGGCGGCTCGGTCATGCCGCAAGCGTACTGATCGCGATCGCCGAGCCGTGCCCGCCCGCCGGTCTATCCCCGTTCGATGTCGACGCGTTCGATGACGACATCCTCGACCGGGCGATCGCTCCGATCGGTCTTCGTCGTGGCGATAGCGGCAACGACCTGCTGCGATGCGGGGTCGGTGACCTGTCCGAAGATGGTGTGCCGCTGGTTGAGGTGGGGGGTCGGGCTGACCGTGATGAAGAACTGGGATCCGTTGGTGCCCGGCCCGGCATTGGCCATGGCCAGCAGGTACGGCTGGGAGAACTGCAGCTCGGGATGGAACTCGTCGGCGAAGTTGTACCCCGGTCCACCCCGGCCGGTACCCGTCGGGTCGCCGGTCTGGACCATGAAGTTGGGGATCACCCGGTGGAAGACCGTGCCGTTGTAGTAGGGCCCGCTGCCGGCCGCGTGGGTGCGCGGGTCGATGTACTCCCGCGTCCCCTCGGCCAGTTCGACGAAGTTGCGGACGGTCTTGGGTGCGTGGTTGGCGAACAACTCCAGTCGGATGGCACCGACGTTGGTGTGCAGGGTCGCGAATAGTTGTCCGGTCACCGGATACTCCATTTCCGCTCAGGACATGCCGTTGCCTACGGTAACCGACTCTCGGGACGAGGGCCGGGCACGGGTCGTCCGAGCGGGCGACAGCGGCGTGCATGCAACCTTCCGCGTTTCGACCCGAAACGGGGCCGAACGCGGCAGGATTCGGGTGTTCGCTGTTGGCAGGATCGAGGATGCCGGTACGGGTGCCGCGGTGTGGGCACGGCAACGATCCTTGGAAGAAAGGGAGCGACAGGGATGGCGCGACAGTGGTTGAAGGTGGCCGGTGGCCTGGTGGCCGTGGGGGTTGCCGCTGGCGTGGCGGCCAGCCTCGTCAAGCGGTGCCGGGCCGAAGGCGGGTGGCAGGAATGCTGCTCGGCTGCCGGGGTCGACGAGTCCGATGAGTGTTCCCTGTTCGAGGCGGCCAAGACCGCGATCAGCGAGGTCGCGCGCTCGGCTGCCAGCCTGCACATCGGGCGGGTGGCGCCGGTCACCGACGAGGCCGGGGAGCAGCCCGCTGATCTGATCGGCATGCGGAATCCGGATCAGGCCCCGGACGACGCGGCCTGACCCGGCCCGACGCGGCCTGACCCGGTCGGCCCGCGAGGGGGCTACAACCAGCCGTTGCGGCGGAATCCCCGGTACAGCGCGATCGAGACACTGACCATCACGGCCAGGACCACCGGATAGCCGTATCTCCAGTCGATCTCTGGCATGAATCGGAAGTTCATGCCGTACACCCCGGCGATCGCCGTCCATACGGCGGCGATGCCGGCCCATGCCGCGATCTTGCGCATGTCGTTGTTCTGGTCGACGGACACCTGTGCCAGCCGCGCCTGGAGCAGGGAGTTGAGCACGTCATCGAAGTACACGACCTGCTCGACGGTCCTGGTCAGGTGGTCGTTGACATCCCGCAGATAGCGACGCACCTCGGCGGGTATGTCGCACAGCTGGCCGTCCGCCAGCCCGCCGAGCGGGCGCTGGAGGGGCAGCACCGCCCGCTTGAACTCCATCAGCTCCCGCTTGAGCTGGTAGATGCGCTGGATGCGGTGG
Organism: Dactylosporangium sp.; assembly: GCA_013041765.1. Lineage (GTDB taxonomy): Bacteria > Actinomycetota > Actinomycetes > Mycobacteriales > Micromonosporaceae > JABDRL01. The sequence continues at coordinate 7,785 of JABDRL010000149.1, forward strand.
GTGGCGTGGCTGGAGAAGACGCTGTCCTCGATGGCGGCAACGTCCTCTTCGATCTCGGAGGAAACGTCGAGCAGGACATCGACCACCATGTCGTACACCGCGTAGGCGACGGCCCAGGGCCCCTGCCGGAGCAGGTCCCTGCGCTGCTCTTCCAGGTCGAGTCGTACCGAGCGCAGCTGGCAGGCGTCCCCATGCCGCACGGTGATGATGAAGTGCTCGTTGATGAACATCATCATCGCGCCGGTCTCGACCACCTCGCTGCTCTCGGTCAGCTCGGCGTGCTCGACGTACCGGGCGGTCCGCAGGGCCACGAAGGTCATGTCCGGGTAGCGCTCGATCTTCGGGCGCTGCCCGGCGTTGACCGCGTCCTCGACCGACAGCTCATGGAGCCCGAACGTCTGGCCGATCCGGCTGAGTTCGGTGATGTCCGGTTCCTTGAGCCCGAGCCAGACGAACCCGCCCTCGCGCCGCGCGGCGGCCAGTGCCTGGGCGTAGTTCCACTGTCCTGGCTGGCGCGCGCCGTCAATGTAGAGGGCACAGTCGATGACGGCGCTGGATCCTCGGGTCGCCGTGGGGTCGACCGGGGCCGGCGTTCCCCCGACACCGCCGAGCATGCGGCTCATGGCGTGGATGGGGCGCGCCAGCGCTCGCGACAGGACCCTGCCGCTGGGAACAGATTCTGCCGCCACGAAGGTGCCTCCCATCCCACGGTGCGTGGTGCGCGCGCACCATACCGCGTGCTGGGTATGGCACCGGGCGGGTCGACCGCTGAAGTGGGGGGTGGGGGCGCGGACGACCCACCCGGCGCCATGGGGGGGCGGGGGTATTGCTACGGGGTACGCCCGCGGGCGAGCACAAGGTTGAAACCCGCGCCATGCAGGGGCACCGGCACGGATTGTGGTTCATCGCACCCCGGCGGGGGAACACCCCGGACGTACCGCCTTCTGTCGCTTACCCGACAGTGTGGCGTCAGCCTTTTGTGTCGTCGATCGCGGCGGCCAGCCGGCGAACGCCCTCCTCGACCTGATCAACGCTCACCGCGGAGTACGCCAGGCGCACCGCACTGTGCCCGCCCTCCATCAGGAAGTCGCTGCCCTTGACCACCGCGACTCCCCTGGCCGCCGCGGCGGTCGCG
>JABDRL010000169.1 GCA_013041765.1 Dactylosporangium sp.
ATCCCAGGCGGGTGGCCAGTCTGGAACCGGCCCGGCCGGCCAGGGCCAGGCCGATGTCGGCCATGGCCCGGTCTGTGGGTGGGCTTCGCCGGGCGTATCTGGGGGCCAGTTCGGGCAGCTGCTCGGAAAAGGTCTTGGCTGGGCACTCGGGATTGTCACACCACAGTCGACGGATCTGCATGTGGATGAACAGGTGTTTGCCGCCGATGTCCGCATCGGCGACCCTGCGGGTGTAGTGACTGTGGCCTCGGCTGGAGGGCTGTCCGCAGGTTCGGCAGGACTGTTCGGTGGCCCGGCCGTGGGCGTCGATACGGGTCGTGGTCGGTCGTGCCCGGACACGGTCGATGACGATCCCAGTCAGTTGCGGGAAGATGATCTCAAGATCCTGATGGGCCCACCAGCAGAAGACTACACAGTGGACTGTATCGCCTCGACGACCCCGTTACCGGCACGAGATGTGTGCCAGAACCAAATCAAACCGTCGTAGCCATCGGTGAACCCCACCGCCGGCGGATAACCCGGCACGCTCGCGGCCGGGGGCACCGGCTGATACGGAGCCGCGATCTTCACCTTCACCTCGGTCGACCGACCAAACCGACCAGCCTGCGGATCCAGGTCCATCACCTTCACGACCCACACCCGCTCGCCCCGGTCATCGCGGGCCTAGTTGTCGTCCTCCCGCAACCGGTCGAAATCGATCGACTTGTCGACACCGAGGAGCAGCGCGCCGTTGGGGAACACGTAGTCGAACGGCACCGGAATCTTGATCGAACTGGGAATCACGGAACGAACACCTCCATCGGATCACAAGACAGCTGACGTCAAACCGCCAGGTTGGGCGGTTGACTTATTAAGCTGATTCGAAGGTAGCACGGGGATTCGGCATCATCATCGATCCGTGCCCGGACGATGCCGGGATGAGCGGGAGATGAGACGCAGACGAGTATCGACGACACAGGGGACGTTCGCCCGGGTCCACACACGACGACGCCCGGGGCCGTACGGCCCCGGGCGCGGCATGCGGGTTGTCCGGGCAGGTCAGGTGATGGCGAACCCGTCTTCCAGTTCCTTGCGGGCAACCGGTAGCGCGGTGTCGATCGCCAGGACTGGGCGGGCGGCACGGTCATAGATGGTGAACAGAACCGTCAGCAGGCAGTCTCGGCGTCCGACGTCCAAAAGCCGGGCTTCCTCCGCGCTGGGGGTACGCGCGGAGATCCGCTCGGTGGCGTGGTCGAAATCGATACCCCGTAGCCGGGTCAGATGCCGTAGAACACCCTCGGTCAGGGGCATGGGGTTGCTCATGTCGGTGCCCGCCGCCAGTTCCACCGGCAGGTACACGGCAGACAGTTCGGTGGGTCCGATCTCCTCGTGGCAGACGATCCGGCACCGGGCGATCACAGGTGTGCCCGGATCGAGTCCCAGCGCGGCGGCGGCCCGGGGCGGGGCGAGCACCGGCCCGGCGGAGGCGACCGTGACGGTGCCGGTTTCGACCACGGCCAGGGTGTCTTGGGCGTAGGCCGGTGCCCGCCGGCCGCGCGTTTCGGGGGAGCCGATGACGGTGCGGCCCCTGCCCTGGTGGGCGGCGATCCACCCCTCCTGGCGCAGCAGGTCAAGGGCGCGCACGGTCGTGGGCCGGGAGACCCCGAATTCCTTCATCAGGATGGTTTCGCTGGGCAGCGTGGAACCGGGCGGGTAGATGCCGTTTTCGATGCGCTCTTGCACCGTATTGACGATCACGGCGTACTTCGGGGGGGTGAACTCGATCGGCATACTCAGCACCCACCCCAATCGTCGACACGAATTGTCAAGAGGTTATCCATCTTCCACTCGCCCTGTCGAGCCCGCCGCCAGGACAACTAGCCAGATCAGTGATCGGGATAGGGCGGAGTACCGATGCCGCGTCCCGCGCGGTCGGGGGGATCCGAACGGTCCGGACGGTCGGAGGGAGCCCGCGCCGGGCGGATCACCGGGGACCGCAACAACCACTGCCGCCGGTCGCGTCGATCCACGGGCGGAACGACCATTAGCCGCCACGGTGCGCCGTCGGGTTGCTGGTAGGCCGACCGCAAGCCAAGATCGGCCAGTTGGCGGCCGACGCACGGATAGAACTGGTAGGGCCGGCAGGCCAGGCAGAACCCGTCGGGTCCCGGCTGGTGATCGGCGAACACCCGGCGGGAGACCTGCCACAACAACCGGTTGACGCACCCGGGCGGGGCGTGCATCGGCGGATCGGCGGGGTCGAACGGCAGATTGGCAAGCGCGAGACTCATGATGGTTCCAACCAGCAGGAACGAGCAGGGCAAACATGAACGACGTCGAGGCGGGCGGGGTCGCCTGCCCACCCGTGGCACATCGGAGGACACCCGGAGCCCAGCACCCGCCCCGACGCCAGCAACCGGTCAGCCCACCCCACCGGATCCCGACGGATCGGCGGGCGTGTCGGGCGCGGCGCGGACGGCAGCGGTAGTCGGGCCGGTGAAACACTCCGGGCCCCTGCGGCGGGCAAGCCCCAGCCCGGTCTCAGCCACCAGCGGGGAACGCACCGGGCTGGCCAGCCGTCAACCGCGCCCGTCACAGCCCCGGCAGCCCCGGACTCGCCCCAACCTGCCAACCGTCGTGCTCGACACCGGCGGACTCCCTCGCGTACCAGGTGAATGATGGTGCTGACCTGGGTCTGAGACTGCCCGTATGGGGTGTCTCGTCACGACTGGCGTCTGTCGAGCATCCGGGTCTCGTCATGTCTCGTCTCGTGCTCGTCTCTGATAGCGTGCCGGGAACGTCACGCTTCGCCGCAGACGGAGGGCACCCCACGATGGCCACCGCGATCCGCCTGAAGACCCTGCTGCGCCAACGCCACTGGCAGACCTATCGCACTTTCAAGATTGAGTACGACCGGATCGCCCAGGACATCGACGCCGACCTGATCGGCACCTGGCCCAGCCGCGCCCAGTTGCACCGCTGGCTGTCGGGCGAGCTCAAGGGCCTGCCCTACCCCGACCACTGCCGCATCCTCGAAGCCATGTTCCCCGGGTGGAACGCCGAGCAGCTCTTCCAAACCGTCCCAGCCGACGACGCCGCCGGCTCGGACCCGGTCTCCGACGAGGGCGCGGGCAGAACTCCGACGAATCCCCTCATCGAGGCGATCACGGCGGGACTGGCGACACCGGAGGCCGACCACCAGGTGTGGGGACCGGTAGCACCAGGATCGTCGGCCGGCACGCTCGCCGCCATCGACCCGGACGTGGTCACCGGCGACGGCGATCAGAGCGCCTACACCCTCGGCCGCCGGCTGGTGGCCCTCGGCCGGGTCCTGCGCCTGGACGCCCACGAGATCAACCAATTGGCCACGCTCGCCGGCAACGTCGTCAATCTCGCCCTGGACGTCACCCTCGACATCGCAGCCGACGACACCGCGACCATCACCTACCGCCACAAGCTGCTCAACCTCAGCAGCCGGCCGCTGACCCGGGTCCCCCACGAACTGTGGTTTGAACAGACCAGCGGAGCCCTGCGCATCACCCCGGTCAGCCCCAGGGGGCACACCATCACGGTCCGACGCGTCGACCAGGCCCCGAACCTCGCCAACTTCGCCTGTCACCTCCAGCCACCGGTACAGCCCGGCGACACCGTGACCGTGGAATTCGCCTGTAGCGGCCCGAAATTCGAACAGCGCTACTGGCGACAGTGCATGATGCGCTACATCCGGCACCTCAACATCCACGTCATCAGCGCCAGCAGTCGCCTGACCAGCTACTCGGCCGTTGAGGACCACACCGACGGCTCGCAAACCGACGTGACCGACTCGATCATCTGCGACGACGATGGACCCGATGCCCGGCTGACCGTCGCCCGCGACTACCTGCGCCCCAGCCAGTACGTCACCCTCCGATGGGATATCGCTCGTGAACCTGCGCGATGAAGTCGAGACCGTCCTGCGCGCCTGGAACGCCCACGAAACTGCCCGGGGCAACGCGGCGATCATCGACTACGACTGCCACCCCATCGACGAACCCGTATCGGCCGCGCCGAACCGGTTGTGGGTGCTCGCGCGACTGACCGACCTCTACCAGCGCGCCCAGGACTCCGGTCAGCGGCACGTCCTCGACCGGGTCCGTGCCGACCTCGCATACCTGCGCGCCGTCCTCGGCGAGCACCCGCCGCTTGAGCAGTACATCCGTGACACCCAGGGCTGTGACCCGACCGGATGGACCGACGAGCAACTGTCCCACCGCCGCGCAGTGGCCAGCAAAGCCCTGGACACCATCGGTGTCCCCTGGGGACCGAACCTTGACACCGACCTGAAGAAGATTGAGGGGGCGTTGTCGGTCGAGGACGCCGGCGACGCCATCCAGGCCGCCGCGAAGGAACTCGAACCCCGAGTCCGGGAGCTGGCCGCCACCACCGCCCCATACACCCTCACCGTCGAATCCGTCGACGTCGACGCCTACTGGGCCTACTGGCTCGACGGCTCAGGCCCCGACGCCCGGTTGCGCCTCAACCTCCGCCAGGCCAGATTCACCCAGGCCCGCGCACGGCAATTCGCATTGCACGAGGTCCTTGGACACGCACTCCAATGCGCCAGCTACGCCCACCACGCGGCAACCGAAGACGTCCCCTGGGTGCGGCTCATGTCCGTCCACACCCCGTACCAGGTGCTACTGGAAGGACTCGCCCAGGCACTCCCACTGTTCGTCACCCCAGAAGACCCGGTCCTGGTAGCCCGGGTACGACTGGCCCACTACGCCCAGCTCGTGCTCGCCCGCCTGCACCTGGCCATCAACACCGGCGTACCCATCGAGCAGTGTGCGGCGGAAACCCGCACACTCATGCCCCACTGGGACGACGACGAGATCGGCGATGCCCTCGCCGACCGGGGCGCAGATCCGCTCCTACGCTCGTATCTCTGGTCCTACCCCGCCGGCCTCGACTGGTTCACCAGCCTCGCGGACAACGCCATACCACAGGCGATTGGTGGACTCATCCGGGCGGCGTATCAAGATCCGCTGATACCGGACAGTCTCGCAGCCCTCTGATTCCAGGCAATCAGCCGCCCGCTCTCGACTCGACATGTCTCAAGAGCTGGACCGCCTCCTGCCGGACGTCCTCGTGGGGGTCGTTGGTGGCTCGGTCGCGCAGGAGGGGCAGGGTGTCGTCCTGGTCGCGCCAGCCGGTCGCGATGGCCTGGACCGCCGCCTGCCGGGTGGCCCAGTGGGGGTCGTTGGTGGCCCGGTCGCGCAGCCAGGGCAGGGTGTCCTCCCGGTCGCGCCAGCCGGTCGCGATGGCCTGGACCGCCGCTTTCCCGATATCTCCACGGAGGTCGAAGACTGCCGGGGCAAGCAGCAATGCGTGGACATCCTCATCTTCTGGAAAGAGCGCCGCAACGATCTGTACAGCGACGGACAGTGCTGGATCTGCGCCGAGGAACCTGCTGGCAACGCTGAGTCGTGTCGTTGTCTTGAACCAGTCAAGGAAACGGCTGCGGCCCGGCCACTGCGATCCCACCGCAGTCAGTGTCGGTAGTGCGAACTGTCGAATCGAATCCGCCACGAGTCGCACTGACCTCGGGTCGAACAAGTTCCGAGTCAACTCCAAAGCATCGATGATAGCCAGAAGGATCCGTTGACCTTGAGCGGTCAGGACTCCAATTCTGCGGACCTCACCGAAGCACCGCACTGCCAGCAAAATGTGTCGTGGTGGATCGGTGGAGTTGAAGAACCATAGCGGATTCATTTCGACGAGGCGATCGATAGCTTGGCCAACAAATCGCTCATTGATCATACCTGAAATCAGGAGAAGGACTTCCTGCCATGCTGGATCGGACCAACGTCTTCCATACACATCGACCATGAGTTCATCCAAGCTAAGAGTCTGCTCATCTTGGAACCGATGCACGATGTCGGATGCGCTGAAATATTCCAAGAACGCGCGGTGGACGAATCCGTAGATATCGCCACCGAAGTGGCTGAGGATGAAGTTCCGCTCCCGGAACTGAGCCAGCATGGCGTTGGCAATTGGTTTCGCTTCACAGGGGGAAACCTGATAGCGCTCCTGGAGATATGCCTGGAATTCCCTGGTAAGAGTTCTGCCCTCGATGTGATTTCCAGCCAGGCCTGTTCGACTATCCTGCATCTGGCGGGCTACCCGCTGGAGCAGCTCGACCTTGTCTTCCTGGTCGATGTAGTCCGCAATCTTCGCATCTCGAAGATGCCGCTCGAAATCCCAACGCTCCACCAGCACATCGGCCGCGTGCCCATAGACCCTACGGCGATCACGAGGCAACTCCTGACGTCGCCCAATAATCGACAGAATAGTCAACAACAGCGGATTGCCGGCCAGCTCGCGGAGCGACGCCGACGCATCGACAGCCGCGAGCAGCCGCCCCCGTCGTCGGTCCGCCTCGACAGGATCATCGGAGCACGCCAGTTCGTACCACCGAGCTGAGAACTGCTCGATCTGCTCACGATCCAAATCCTGGATTGTGAAGTGCGCGAATCCCGCCTCTTCGAGAAGCGTCTTGCGGTAACCGATCACCCGTGAGGTAGTCACTATCCGTACCTTCGGGTAGTGAGAAGCGAAATTGGCGATCTGTCGTGTGACCTGGACTCTTGTCGCGGGATCGAACAGCTCATCCAGTCCATCGAAGAAGACGACAGCGCGGCCATCGGCCGTCAGGAAGTCGTCCAACTCGCCTTTTGGCAGGCCCAGCCCGTCAGTGGCGTGCAGGTGGGCCAGGAAATCCAGAAAAGACGCCGATCGCCATTGTGACTCGGCGAACGATCGAAGCTCAATCAAGAGTGGAAGCCAGCCGGCCAGCCCGTGAAGGGCCGCATTGTCGCCCTCACCGGCAAGAGTCAGGCTGACGTATCGCGCCAGACTTGATTTTCCAGCGCCAGGGTCCCCCAGCAGCACCACAAGCCTGTGACGGACATCGGTCAGGACCTGAAACACTGGAGCGGAGGGCTGCGTGAGGAAGGCATCCCTGTGGTGACGTAGCCGTTCTTGGTCTACGCAGTCAGGGAGATCGCGAGTATCGAGTTCCCCCTTGCCTACCAACTGTCGAAGAAGGTCCCGTGGGAGTTCAAGCGCCGGCAATTCTGATCGGACATGCTGCGCGACAAACACCGACCGCAACTGAAGCCGCCGATGCTCGTCCTGCTCCTTCGGAGTGATGATCTCCAAATCAAGGCATCCGTAATGCTGGACCAGACGCTTCAGGTATTCCCGGACCCGCTCTTCTCCAAGCCGTTGACGGACAGCGGGGGAAGCGAGGACGAGCTGCACATTGACAGTGCCAGTGTTGGCAAACCTGGTTCCGTCGCCGTCCTGCTCGATGTCGCCCGAACCAGATCCCATCCGGAAATTCACGGCGCACCCTTCTGTATCGCTGTCTGGAAGGGCGTTCGAACCATGTCAGGCGCCCCGAACACCAGTATTCGCCCAGCCATCGCCGTCCTGCTCGATACCACCAGTACCGGCGGCCTCAAGCGAACCTGTCGAGTTCGTAGACAGGCCGGCAACTCCCGTGTTGGCCACCTTAGGCCCCACCCCGGTCTGCTTGATCGAGCCCGTCTTCTTGACGCGGATGCGGCTGCTCCCCGCCGTCGACGACGCGTCACCGCCTCCGGCGCGCAATCCGGTCCACACAGTGATTCCGGCACAAGCCACCCCGGCCAGCGCGGCGACGACTCCGGCCAGTGTGCTTGCACGGTTCCAGCCGACCGTGACGAAAATCAGACCAAGCGCCGTAACGATGGCTCCCGTTACGATCAGGGTGCTCCTGCGAGCCGTCATGGCTACCATCATCGCCGGAGCTGTCCCGCGCCTTGAACCGTCTTCGCGGTCGTGATTCCAGATGTCATCCGAACGGGGCATAGGCGAATGCTGACGCCCGTTTTTGACCGCCTGTCTGGTCTCAGCTCGTTGCCGAATTGGCCTCTTCTGAATCAAGGCGCCGCGCTGCGCGCGTCGCGGCGGCGCGACAGCTGGCGTCTTGAGACGCCAAAGCAAGGCCTTCAGCCGAGAGCCGCAGGCTCCACGCCCCGCGCCTGAGCGCATGCCAGGCCTCCCACGATCGCCGACATGGCCGCTGTCCTTCGTGGGCCGGGCGATCGGCTGCCGCGCCGCTTCCGGTCCTCGCGCCGTGGCCGGCGCCGCGGTCCGGGTCGGCTTGCCACCGAAGCCCGTGGTCGCCGCCCGCCGTGGTTGCCGAAAGGGCCAAGCGCTCATCGAACGGCCCTGCCCTGTCATCGCGATCACGACCGTGGACCATGTCGCACAAGCGTGCCCTTCGCGGGTGTGCGTCAGCCGACGTCGAACAACCGCAGTCCCTCGTGCTCGGCAAAGTCCGAGAAGTCCTTGATGTTGAACGTCGCCAGCGGCACATCATTGACCAGGCAACACGCCGCGATCCAGGTATCGTTCACCGGACGTGGCCGGCCCCGTCTCTGTGCCCGAGCCTGAACCAGCCCCCACGTCTTGCACACCGCCCGGTCGTACGGCAGGACGATCACACCCGCTTGCCACCTGTCGAGATCGCTCAGACGGCGCGGTCCCCAGTCCCGGATCGCCGTCCACTTGGTCAGCTCCCCGAGTGTGACGAACGTGATGCAGGCGGTTTGCCCGGCCAAGCGTGCCCGAAGACGATCAGATAGCCGATTGCGGATACTCGTGGACGCAACGTCGGTGTCCAGGACGATGAAGGTCACGACATCCCCGCGCGACGCGACGCGTAGAGATCGGCCAGGAACTCGTCAAGTTCCTGGTCGGACTCAAACAACCCGGGGCACGCGAGATCATCCGCTGACCGCAGCGGCTTGACGCCTTGGCGACGGGCCAATTCCTCGATCGGTACGTGCTCCGCCGATGGTCGGCCTGGCACACGCTCAGCGTTACTCGTGGTCATGGCCACCTCCAGCGTCAACGGGCCTCAATTGTTGCACCAAACGAGGTATCCCCGTCATCCCGTAGCGTGTCTCTCCGATCCCCAAGCAAGATCCAGCGGGCAGCTCGTTGGCCAGAAACGCGTGCCCCATGCGGTCATGAACGGGCACAAGCGGTCACCAGCATCTCACGGTGCCGAGACGTTCGACCCCAGCGGTTGACCCCAACGTTGACCCCAACCGGCACGGTCGGACCGTACCCGGCATCGAGCCAAGCGGCAGGTCAGCACCGTGACGGGTGGTCTGGCCTGCCGCTTGTAATCGGGCGGTTGGGGGTTCGAGTCCCCCCGTCGGCTCTGGGACCAGGGGGACCCACCGGTAGGTGTGGCATCGCTGCCGGTGGAGGTGCCGCGAATCCACACCCTATGCAGATCATGACCTTCCAGGCGCTTCGCCCGGGACGCTACATCCGCTGGGGTGCGGTGATGCCCAGCAGATCGAGGCCCTGCGCGAGCACCCGGGCGGTCAGATCGCAGAGCACCAGCCGGCTGTCCCGGACGATCCCCTCGGCCTTGAGCACGGGACAGCGCTCGTAGAAGGCCGTGAAGGTGGTGGACAGCCCGTAGAGATACCCGGCCAGCCGGTGGAACTCCAGGGTCTGGGCGACTTCGTTGACCACCGCGGGGAAGCCGAGCAACTCGATGACGAGCGCTCGTTCGGCCGGCTCCGTGACCTGGATCAGCCGCCCGTCGCGGTTCGGGGTCAGGCCGCCCTTCCGGAAGATGGACTGGATCCGGGCGTGGGCGTACTGGAGGTACGGTGCGGTGTTGCCGTCAAACGACAGCATCCGGGCGAAGTCGAAGACGTAGTCTTTTCCCCGGTCGGTGGACAGATCGGCGTACTTGACCGCCCCGATCCCCACCGCGCGGGCCACCTCCGCGCGGGTGTCCGCGTCGAGGTCGGGATTCTTCTCCGCGATGAGCCTCGCGGCCCGCTCCAGCGCCTCGTCGAGCAGCGCGACGAGCTTGATGGTTCCGCCGGCTCGGCTGCGCAACACCTTGCCGTCCGCGCCGAGGACAGACCCGAATCCGATGTGCGCCGCCCGTGCGGGTGGCGCGAGCCAGCCGGCTTCTGCGGCCACCGCGAACACCATCTCCAGGTGCTGGCGCTGGGGGAGCCCGACGACATACAGCAGCCGGGTGGCCTTGAGATCCTGCACGCGGTGGCGAACCGCCGCGAGGTCAGTGGTGGCGTACCCGAAACCACCATCGCGCTTGCGCACGATCAGCGGCAGGGGTTCTCCGGCGCGGTTGGTGAAGCCCTCGGGGAACACGCAGTCGGCGCCCTGGCTGTCGCGCAGCAGCCCGAGGCGCCGCAACTCGTCGATCACCGGCGCCAGCGCCGCGTTGTAGGCGCTCTCCCCGGCGAAGTCTCCCTCGGCCAGCCGCACCTCCAGCTGGGCATAGACGGTCATGAAGTACTGCTTGGACTCGGTGACCAGCAGCCGCCACAGCCGCAGGGTCGCCTCGTCCCCGTTCTGGAGCAGGACGACCCGCCGCCGGGAACGTTCCTGGAAGTCCGCCGAGCCGTCAAACTTCCGGCGGGCCTCGGTGTAGAAGCCGTTGAGGTCGCCCACCGACAGTTCGTGGGCCGCCTCGGTCTCCCCGACGTCCAGGAGATGCTCGATGAGCATCCCGAAGGGAGTGCCCCAGTCGCCGAGGTGGTTCTGGCGTACGACCTGGTGTCCGAGCCATTCGAGCAGCCGTACGGCGGCGTCCCCGATGATGGTGGACCGCAGATGGCCGACGTGCATTTCCTTGGCGGCGTTCGGCGCGGAGTAGTCGACGACGACCGTTTCCGGCTCGACCGTTGACACCCCGAGGCGGTCGTCGCGGCTGACCTCGGAGACCATGCTGGCCAGGACAGTGTTCGAGACTGTCAGGTTGATGAACCCCGGTCCTGAGACCTCGACCGAGTCGCACAGGTCTCCGAGCGACGCTTCGGCGACGATCCGGGTGGCGAGGTCGCGAGGGTTGGCGCGGAGCCGGCGAGCGAGCCCCAGGGCCGCGTCGGACTGGAAATCGGCGTGCTGGGACCGGCGAAACGCGGGATCGACCGGGACCCCGGCCACGTTCTCGAACGCACCGGCCAGCCGCTGGCGCAGCAACTCCTCAAGGCTTCCCACGACAGGCAACCCTACTGAACGGTTCTGCCCGTCCAGCGGCGCCCTCGACCCCGGTCTGGCGGTCAACTGGGGCGCGCGGTGAACGCGACGTTCCAGTTCTCCTCGGTGCGGCCGTCAAGAGAGAACTCCCAGACGTACCGGCCGGGCTTGAGTAGCAGCGGGCCGGTCTTGATGGCCAGCGGTGCATTGAGCATGCTGCCTTCGAGGAGGCCAGGCGGGCGGCCGACCTCCAGCTCCCCCGCCGATTCGATCGAGATCTGCTGTCCTGCGGGCCCCGGTTGCAGCAGGACGCTGCCGTCCTCGTCCAGCAGCCGCAGGGCGAACCTGAGCCTGCGGTTCGCCTCACCCCACGGCACCTGAACGAGGACGGCGATCGCCATCGGATTGGTCGGCGTGCCCGTGTCACTCCACCCTCCACCGCAGACGAAGATCTTGCCGTCCGCTACCTGGGCGAAGTCGCACAACATGATGGTGACTCGAAACCGGGTTCCTGCCACGTCTACTCCAGGAGCACTTGTCCCCAACCGGTCCGGGCGATGCGCACGGGTGCCGCTCTGGCAAGGCCATGGGCCCCACTGAGAATTCCAGAATAGGCGAGATCCGGTCCTCCGATGGGGGTACACCAGGTGTCAGATGCCATGAATTAGTACTAACTTAGCGAAATGGGCAAGGAAGGTTCTGGGTCTCAATATGACCTGCGGAGTGTGGATGCCGGCGCCGTCCTGCGGATGGCGCGATTTTTCGCGGTCGTCACAGTCATGCTGGGCATGGCCGGAGGCGGGATCCTCGCTGTGGTGAACCTTGGCCCGCCGGCCGAGGGGGAACTCTTTCGTTCGAGCGGTATTGCCGGAAAGCGAGAGTTGCTGATTGGCGTCAAGGAGGACCAGCCCGGCATTGGTCTATTTGATCAACAGGCGGGGGTGTACGTCGGTTTCGATATTGAGATCGCGAAGATGGTCGCCGCAGAACTACACTTTCCCGCCGAAAGAGTCCGTTTTTTGGGCATTCAGGGTGAAGATAGGGCTCGGATGCACGCTAAGGACGAAACGGGCAGAACTGTCAAGGTGGATCTGGTGGTCGCTTCATACAGCATCACCGATCGGCGCGAAGGGCAGATCGGGGTGTCGTTCGCCGGCCCCTACCTCGTGACCGAACGCTCCGTGATCACGATGGCGAACCATGTGCCGGTGGAGTCGCTTGCCGATCTTCGTGGGAAGTCTGTCTGCACCCTGGGCACATCGACGTCCGAGGGGCCACTGGCCGAGGCCGGGCTTCTGATCACGCTGAAGCTGAATATCTCCGAATGCGTATCCGCGATGAAGCGTGGCGAGGTGGAGGCGGTCAGCCTGGATTCCGCGGTCCTCGCCGGCTTCGTGCAGCGGGACCACCCGGCCCTGGTGAACCACGACATCGCGTCGGAGGCGGACGAGCGGTGGGGCATCAACACTGGTGGCAACGAGGCACTGCGCACGCTGGTCAATCTGGCGCTGGAGCGGTCCAGGGTGTGTCCGGGCGAGCGCACCTGGGAAGACGCCTTCGAGCGATACCTGAAACAAGCTGAGCGGTACGTGACGACCCAGGCGGTCGCCGAGGCCACCCAGCCGGAAGTCGATCAGAAGCCCAAGGTTCGGGAGTGGCCGTGGCAGAAAGCGCTGTGCGAGTAGAACCAGACTCGACAGGGCACCAGCAATGGCTGTTCGCCTTCCTGCCGACGTTCCCGCTGATACTCCTTGTCCTGCGCCTGTGGTATCTCGGCAACCAGGATCTTCAGACCATGCTGCTGCTGGTCCGGCACGTCAGTCCGCTCGGGCTGTTCAGCTCCTTCACGACCACGGTGATCTGGACATTACCCGCGCTGGTCCTCACCAGCAGGGCGCTGGGAGCTCTGTTGTGGACCAGCTTGGGGCACCGGGACAGCGCCAAACGGTCCTGGCTGGTGCGGCAGACAATCCGCATGCCCACCTGGGTCGTGGTCCTGGCGTGCATGCTCGCCGCGCTCATCTGGCAGATGCGGTTCATCCCCCTGCTGTTGATGCTGGCGTCGAGTATCACCGGACTGGTGGTCCGCGAGCGGTACCAGCAACGGCGCTGGAGGCGGCTGGCCTGCGTCGGGCTGCCCGCGCTGGTGGCCGTCGGCTCGTCGGTGGTCATGTGGCCCGCGGCCCTGGCCGCCGCGCGGTCGGCCGGATCCGGTCAATGCATCGCGCTGTCCACGACGGCCCTGCTGCTGCTGCCGCCGGTCCTGGCCATCCTGCTGACCGGGCCGGTGCCGGCCTCCCTGGCGAGGCTGGTGACGCACTGGACCGCGTCCGGGATCGCCCTGCTGCTGCCGTTCGTCATCGGCGTCTTCTTCCTGCGCGCTCCGGTGCTACCGCTGGTCGCGATCGAGGTGCAAGAGCCGGGAACGGCCGGCCAGGTACTGCTGGGCCACATCGTCTCGGTCGATGATCGGAGCACCGCCGTGCTCAACGATGCGGGGGCTGTCCAGTTCATCGAGAACGATGCGATCGTGTCCCAGGTGCTGTGCCCTGACGCGCCGCCGAGTCCCTCCACCGCGATCACCGTCAACGGCTGGCCGCTGGAGATGACAGCTCTGGAGTGGATCGTCCCACCCCACTACCGTGATCGGCCCGATCCCCGCTGTCTCGGCCGTCTCCGATAGCGTCCGGGAGCGCCTACCGCGACTCCCGGATCTGGCGGAGCCAGCGACGTCCGGTGCTGGGGTCCACCCGGAACCGGCGACCGATGTCCGGCCCGGTCGGCGTCTCGTTCCGCCGCAGGCACTCGGTGATCCAGGTACGGGCCTCCTCTGGAATGCCCGTTCGTTTGGCCCCTGGACGCCGTGCCGCCGCCGGCGGCTTGCCGAGGGCCCGCGGCGCGCCGTCGCCGTTGCCGCCGTTGCGCTCGAAGTGATCCGGCGCGGTGAGCGCCCGGAACTCGCCGGTCGTGGTGAGCACGGC
>JABDRL010000190.1 GCA_013041765.1 Dactylosporangium sp.
CCGGCCCGGTGCGCGCAGCACGCGATGGCCGGCGCCACGAGCGCCACGGCCACCAGGGGCAGGCCGAGCAGGGACAGGGCGAAGCGCAGGGTCCCGCCGAACCCGCCGATGAATGCCACGTCATAGTTGGAGCTGCCCTCGGGAACCCCGGTCCAGCCCCGCGATGCGTCCAGCGGCTCCAGGCTCGTCCGGACCGTCCAGATGGTGGGCTCGACATAGGAGCCGAGGAAGAAGACGACCGCCGGCGTCATCAGCGCGAAGCCCAGCACGATTTCCCAGGTCGGCCGGACTCCGCTCGCGGGCGACCGCCGTGGGGCTCCGGTCGTTGACGGCCCCTCCAGCGCACTCATGGCCATGAGCCTTCCTGGTCCGCCGCCACCAAGGCAACACGATCATGTTGGTCGCCCACCGGTGCCCGAGGGCGCTCAGGCCAGGGCCACCGTCACCCGGGAGGAACGATCACGCCGCTGCTTGGCCTCGTACATAGCGTGGTCGGCCCGCCGGACCAGTTCGTGCGCGCCGGAGATCCGGTCGGAGACCACCGCGCCGATACTGGCCCCGACGTTGACGGTGTGGCCGGCGAGGTCGAACGGGACGGCGAGAGCCTCGTCAAGGTGCCGGCAGATCCGGGTGCGGGCCTCGCTCTGCTGGGTACCCGCACACACGATCAGGAACTCGTCGCCGCCGTAGCGGGCCAGGGTGTCTCCGGAGCGCAGTCCGGTGGACAACCGTCGCGCCAGTTGCTGCAGCAGCAGATCACCGGCGGCGTGCCCCAGCCGGTCATTGATGCCCTTGAAGCCGTCGAGGTCGCAGAAGAAGACGACCACCCCCATGGAGCTCGTCTCGGCGCGTTCCCGGTCCAGCGCCAGCGAGAGCCGGTCGAGGGCCTCGGACCGGTTGGGCAGGCCGGTCAGCGCGTCGTGGGTCGCCTGGTGCATGAGGGCATGCTCGGCGCGCTCCCGTTCCAGGGCCAGCGCCCTGATCCGGATTATCACGAGCGGGACGATCCCCAGGACGGCAAGCGCCATCAGGAGCCCATCGGCGGAATAGCCCCGTAGCTGACGCAGGACCCCGACGGCCGGGGCAAGCGCCACGGCAGCCCCGAGCAGGGCCAGACGCGTCGTGGTCAGCCGGTCGGGCGGGGCCGTGCCCAGCCGGGCGAGATCGACCGCCGACGGGTGGGAGACCGCCGCTCCGACAAACGTGTAGGCCAGCAGGAAGAGCATCTCGGCCCAGACCGGCCGGCCATCGGTCATGGAACCGGTGGACAGCGCGAGGGCCGTATTCCCCACCAGAGCGGCGATCAAGGCATATACCAGCAGGTGCAGGGCAGGCATCGGCTGCTGGCTGGTCACCCACAACCGGCCCAGGGCACCCAGCACCCCGGCAAGCACGATGACGGTGACGAACAGCGCGATCTGCGAACCGGTGGACAGTTCAAGGCTGGCGGATCTGGGCTTGAGCACGCAGGTCCACAGCAGCCCGCCGCCGCTCATGGCGACGACGGCGGCGTCGATCAGCCCTCCCGGGTCCCGCCGCCCGCGCTGGATGACCAGGCTCAGCGCGGAGAGGAACAGGCCGGTGTGCCCGACCGTCACCAGGCTTTCGCCAAGCATCATCCATTCGCTGGAGCCGAATACGACCCTGACCCCGTTACCCGCAGAGAGGAAGACAAAGGCCGTGAGCAGAACCGTCCACGATTGACGGTACCCACGGGGGCAGCGCAGGATCAACAATACGATCGATGGCAGAATCGCCACAGAGACGGCAAAAAACCACGCCGGTCGTGCCGGTTCCGGCAGTATTCCATGCGCCGCGGTGGCGACGAGCAGCGCCGACACGTAGGCGGCGGCGCCCCGGCGGTCAGGTGCAATCCGCACGGCTCCCTCATCGACCGGCGGTTGGCTCTGCTGAGCGGTCTCGGAACCGGGGACGGCACCGGACCCGGTTCGCCGCGCGTGGAAGGCGACAGCTGGATGCCCCACCGGCCCGGATGCTGATACCGCCGAGCGCCCCCGCGGGACCGGTCACACATCGCTACGGGTAGTAACCTGACTACAGTTCTGGCAGGGAAATGCCCCACAGGTGGTAATTTGTAATATCGGGAGGTCTCAATTACCACTGCGGTCCTACTGTATGCGCTGACGCCCCGGTGAAGGCCCCCGCTTTCGTCCGGTCCTGCAGGAGGCTCGGTGAACACACCACAACCCATGTCCCAAGATCCATACAACCAGCCAGGCGGCGATCCGTACGGGTCACCGGCCGGGCCCGGCCAGTACCAGCAGCAGCCGCAGTATCAGCAGCCCTACGCAGAGCAACAGCCGCAGTACCAGCAACCCCAGTACCAGCAGCCCTACCCGGAACAGCAACCCCAGTACCAGCAGCCCGGCACCCCGGTGTCCGGGTATCCCGGCGCCGCTCCGGTGTCCGGGCACCCTGGCGCCGCTCCGGTGTCGGGTTATCCCGGCGCCGCTCCCGTGTCCGGGTACCCGCAGGGCCAGGGCTACCCGCAGGGCCAGGGCTACCCGCAAGGTCAGGGCTACCCGCAAGGTCAGGGTTACGGCTACCCGGGCGGCGGGCAGGCGTCCTACCTCGGCGCCCAGCAGCCCCCACCCAACAAGGGCCGACGTCGCACGATCATCACAACGTCCATTGCCGGGATCGTCGCGCTCCTGCTCGTCGGCAGCATCGGGGCCTGGGCCGCGACGAAGTTCTGGTACGGCGCCGGGGACCAGCCGGAGCAGGCCATGCCCGCGTCGGTCAGCGTCTACGGCCGCCTCGACCTCAGCCCGAGCATCGACCAGACGGTCAAGCTGTTCAACATCATGCGCAAGTTCCCCTCGGTCGGAGAAAAGGCCGGCGCCAACATCGAAGACCTGGAGAAATCCCTCTTCGAGGACATGGGTCTGGAAGACATGACCTATGACGCCGACATCAAGCCCTGGTTCGGGCACAAGGTCGGCATGGGCGTATGGTCCAACCAGCGGTCTGCCGCCTACATCCTGGTGACGCTGTCCAGCACCGATGACGGCAAGGCCAAGACCGCACTGCAGAAGATGTCGACGCAGGCAGACGAGGGCGAGTTCGGTTTCACGGTCAAGGACGGCTGGGCGTTGCTCGCCTTCGGCGACGAGAACGCGCAGAGCGCCGCCGAGAACGCCGCGTCCGAGGCCGACAAGAGCAACCTCGCCGACCAGAGCACCTTCTCCAAGTCGCTCGGCAAGCTGCCCGACGGGCAGATCGCGATTGCCTGGGCCGACCTTGCGCTCTTCCGCCAGCACGTGCAGGCGGACGAGGCAGCCGGCGGATCGCTGTTGAACGACCTCGACCCCGACGACATCCCCGAGGATCTGGCCGGCCACGCCCTCATCGCGGCACAGGCCGGCGACAGCGGCATCGAACTGCGCCTCCGGATCGGCGGGTTCAAGGACATGCCGAAGATGGGCGACAAGGTCCTGCCGTCGCTCGGGAAGATGCCGGGCAACACGGTCTTCGGTATGGCGGCCAGCATGGGCGAGAATTCCAGCGCGTCCGACGTCATAGCCCAGGCTCTGGGGTCGGTGATCGGCAGCACCTACGGCAGTTCCGATCTCGCCGATGCGATCGTCAGCGCGAAGCTGTTCAGTGTCGCGTTGCTGGAGTCCTCCGAGGAGGACCCCGGCTTGACGATATCGGTCGATGCCAGATCGGCCAGCGCCGCCGACACCATCGCCGAGGCGTTCGAGGACATCGCCGACTCGGTCGATGGGGAGGTCGACCAGAACGGCAACAAGGTCGAGGTCTCGACGCCGGGCTACTCCCCCGGGTCCGGCAGCCTGGCCGACCAGCCGCTGTACCGCACCGCGATGGCCGGCATGCCGGGCAATACCAGTGCTGCCGTGTACCTCAGCCTCGACGGCCTCTACACGACGTTTGACGCCGACGCGGAAACCCGCGATGAACTCGGACCGCTCAAGGCGATCGGTGTCGGCGCGGGGATGGAGGACAACGAGTTGTCCGTCCTCTTCCGAGCCGTCATTCAGTAGATAGCACCACCGACCGGACGGTCGACGTTCGACTGGTCCACGACCCGATCGGGGTCTCCGTGGTGGTTGGCTTTCCAGGCCGACTCCCTGCGGAGGCCCCGATCGTTACCGGCCCGGTCCTCACAGGCCGCCCGGGCGCGGTCTCGGCAGCCTCGTCGCGGCGTCAGGCACCTGGTAGCCCAGCCCCGCCAGTCGAGCGGCGATTTCCGCCATCGGCCGCCGGGTCCGTTTGGCCGCGCGGAACACGTGGGCGACCGAGACCGAGATCTGGGGATCGAGCCACGGTTTCTTGCCGTCCAGGTCGACGCTGATGGCCGTCAGGTCGTCGGAACTCACCGATTCGGCCGCCGACGTCTTGACATTGCTGTCGACGGTGAATCCCAGCTGCTCGATCCGGCTGACGACCTCCGTCATGGACCGCCTGGTACGGCCGGCGGCCAGCACGATGTGGGCCAGGGGCACTGGCGTGTCGTAGCTCAGCCACGGCGCCTCGGAATCCAGGTCGCGGCTGGTGATGAGCAGGTCATCGTCGGTGAACTCATCGCAGGCCACGCTGCCGCCCTTCAGCTTCACCCCGTACCCCAGCACCGCGAGCCTGGCCGCGACGTCGTGGACGTCCCGGCGGGTGTGCTTTGACGCCCGGTACAGGTGAGCCAGCCGAACGGTTTCGCCGGAATCCAGCCACGGGGACGTGCCATCAAGGTCAACGCTGGCCAGAATAAGATCATCTGGCTGTAGCTCATCGATCAGGATGGTCTCCGGATCGATCTCCACCCGGTATCCGCAGGCGATGAGCCGAGCGACGATCTCCTCAATCGGGCGACGCAGTTCCCTGGCCGTCCGCATCAGGTGAACGAACGGCACCGGCTCGTCCGCCAGGATCCAGGGTGGTTTGCCGTCGATGTCCCGGCTGAACATGACCAGGTCGTCGGACCCGGCCTCGATGGTCTCCAGGGTGGCGGCGTCGAACGGGACCGTGTATCCCATCTGGACCATCCGGAAGGCTACCTCGACGGCGCTCCGGCCGGTCTTCTCCGAGGCCTTCAGGACATGGACCGGAGGCACCGATTCGTCCAGGGACAGCCAGGGCGCCGCCAGATCCAGATCGCGGCTGGCGAACACGATGTCCTCGCCGGAGGCGTCCAGGCCGGCGCAGCCCGGCGCGAGGCGGAAGCCCAGCGCGGCCAGCCTGGCCGCCAGATCTGTCGGCCCCCGGGAGACCTTGCGCGCCGCTCGCAGCACGTGGAGCGCGCTGACCTCGTCCTCCGGAGCCAGCCACGGATGCCGTCCGTCGAGATCCCGGCTAGTGATCACGACATCGTCCGGTTCGAGACGATGCACGGGAAGTCGGTCCGGATCGACGTCCACCTGGTACCCGAGCAGCGTCAGCCGGGCGGCGAGTTCGGCGATCGGGCGTCCGGTCTTGTCCGCGGCCCGCAGCAGATGCAGTGTGGTCACCGGGGTCGCGGTCCGCAGCCACGGGCGTTCCCCGTCGAGATCCCGGCTGGTAATGATCAGGTCATCCTGGTCATAGCGAATCGTGTCGTGGCCGACCGCCGGTTCGTATCCCAGGGCCTCCAGCCGAGCCGCGATCTCCGCCGGTTCACGCCCCACCCGCCGACCGGCCCGAACCAGGTGCGCCAGCGAGACGATGTCCACCGAGTCGAGCCATGGGGACGTGCCATCAAGATCCGCACTCATGATCAACGGATCGGAGGGGCACGATCGCACGCCCTGGGACCAGGTCGCGTCCGGCTGAATAATCTTGCGGAACCGCCCGCCGGCGGCCAGCGCCGTCAGCCGCCATTCGATCAACTCGTCCGGGCCGGAGAAGGAAGCGGAGTCGGAGGCGAAGCATCCCGCGATCGACGCATCAACGGTCTCGTCGCCGACCGCCCAGTTCTGGTAGCCCGCCGCCAGCGCCTGATCGAAGATCACATCGGCGACCAGCGGTCGGTCCTTGGCCAGGGCGTAGAGCCAGTCATAGCCCAGGACCTTGCCGCCGGCCTCGACGAGCGCACCGACGGCCTCCCACAGCAGCCGATCGACGTCCTCCTGCCGGTACGCCAGGATCTTCGTCCGGTCGACCGACAGCCTCGGAGCAAGGTCCCGGCTGAGGTTGACCACCGCACCGTGGATCTTCTCTCCGGCCCACAGGCCGTCGGCGAGCACCGCACCGGTGCCGGAGCACCACCACACCCGAGCCCCGGCAGCCGCCACGGAGCACTCCCCCCATCCCTCGGAGGCGTTCGGGGCCTGGGCGTCGGACAGCTGCCCCGGCGGCCAGGTCCGGCGATCGGACTCGCTGACGGCCTCGGTGTGGAAGTCCGCGACCCACAGCAGATCCCGCAGGACCTGGACGCAGTCGACCGCCGGCCCGCCCCGCCGCAGATGCAGCCGGATCCGGGTCCCGGCGCTGGCCTTGGACGTGCCTGAACGGATGGTCCGGATCCGGAAGAGGCTGCCGGGTCCGGCGATCGAGACCTTGAATTTCTCCCCCGGCCGGCCGTCCCGTCCCAGGCGGCAGGTTTCCACCGTGATCTCATCGGCGAGCATGAAGTAGCTCAGCACCCCGATGCCGAAGCGGCTGTTGGGGAACAGCTGCACCGGAGGGTCGAGCCGGCTCCAGTCGGCCTGCTCCTCGATAAACTCCGGCAGGTCGGCGAGCCGCACGCCGGCCTGGGAGAACACCTCGGTGAGTTCCCGGATGCCCATGCCGATGCCGTTGTCGACGCAGTCGAGGTATGGCCGGCGTTCCGCGTCGACGCCCTGCTCGAAGCGGATCTGGCCCGCCCAGGGCAGGTCGAGGTCCCGGGCCCGGCGCAGGTACTCCGTCCGGGCCTCGCGGTAGCGACAGGCGTCGAGCGCGTTCTGGTACAGCTCGCGGATGGCGAGTTTGGGGTCACCGTAGAGCTGCTCGCCCATCAGCAACTCCCGGACCCGATCCTCTGCCAGCCGGAAGCGGGTTCCGGCGGAGTGGTAGGCCCGGATGCCGTCGACCTCGGCCGGCCCCAGGCCCTCCGCGGTGGTCCGCGCGGGCAGGTACCGCAGCGGGGCCATCGGCGAGGACTCGGCCGGGTGCGGCTCGGTCGCCACCCGCTGAACCTCGCTCAGCAGCTGGTTGAGCGCTTCCGCGTGGGCCCGCAGGGCCACCTCGATGGCGGGATGCTGGCAGCCGGCGGACAGGATCAGCGTCGGCCCTCTGGTGTGCCACCGCTGGCCCCCGGCCGCCGCCCGGAGGTCCGCCGCGGTGACCGGGTCGGTGATGCCCAGGTGCTCGCCGATAACCTCGGGCAGGGCCGGTGTCTCGATCGCCAGCGCCCGGGCAACGACCAGGAGATATCCGACAAGTCGCTCCCGAACCCCGTCCGCCCCGACGTCCGCCAGCCCCTGCTGCCGGTCGGTACGGGCGAGAAACCCCGTGTCGGCACGCATCGCGCGGAGCAACTCGATCAGACGGGCCGGCTGCCAGGGACCGGGCTGGGCGCTGGTCCCCGCGTCGTCGAGCAGGTCGGCGATGGTCTCCGGGCGGTAGCCCTCGGGCCTGCGGCTGGTCCACCGGTGCAGCAGCCACCAGCCGATCTCCTCCGCCGCGTCCCACCGCTCGTGCCGGACGGCCTCGACGGCCCTGCGATGGGCCTGACCGAAACTCAGCGCGAAGTGCTCGAAGGCTGCCCGGTCGCTGGTCGCATCCGGAGACGGGGTGAGATCGTGCGGGGCGAGGCCCCGGCAGTCCGCCGCCACGCCGGCCCACAGGGTGTCATACAGAAAGGGCGCGGCCACCAGCAGCGCGTTCTCGTCCAGGCTGAGCTCGACGTCCGCCGGCAGGTGGCCCAGCAGCCACCGCAGGCGGTCGAGCATCCGGGCCGGGAATCCGACATCTTGCCACGGGTCGTCAGCGAGCAGGTAGAACGCGCTCCGCCGCCGCTTGGCCAGGCCACCGACCAGCGTCGCGGTCTCGTGGCGTCGGGCATCCGCAGTGGGGGTGGGGGTGGGCGCGAGACGTTCCCAGTACTCGGCGCGTTCGACCAGGCGGGGCCAGTTCCCAATCTCGCCTATCGCCTCGGCACGCTCCTCCGGGAGCAGATCCATGGCGGGCACCCCTCTTCGCACTGGCAGGTCACTGGTCTCCGCGAAGATACTCGCTTTCCGCCAGGGGCTGGGGGGCGTCCCACGGGGTGCGGTCAGTAGCTACGTATCGGATTAATCAGTATTTTTGTGGCAACACTCTCTTCGCGGCCAGCGAGAAGTCCGTCACGGCGACAAGATACCGACCTTTATGGCCCACTAGTACATTCACGCCGCTTATCCCATATTGCCAGATATATTCCACTACCCGAATAGCGATGCACACCGCATGCCCTGAGCTTCTGCCGGATTGTCGACACCCGGCCAGGACCCATCGTCTCCGGCCCCGGGCACCCGAGACACACCGCAGGGTCGCCCGCTGCGACGTTCCTGGCCGATCTGGCGGGTGCCGACGACCGTTCGTGCTTGGGGGCTGGGGGACCTTGGGGGCCGCCCGGGCGACGAACGGTTCGCCAGGCTCGGTCAAACATGAACGCGAGGATGGGGGCCGCTTGGCGGAGCGGGTACTGTCGGTTGCCGCCCAAGGCGGACGGATGCCTGATCTCAAGATGGGGCACGGCTGCCGTATCGGCGACATGATCGCGTTATCTGGGAAAGAGTTACCCCCCGAAACCCAAGGCCGGGAGGTTAAGGATTTGGGGCTGTTGTCAAGCGGCTGGAAACGTTGATTTTGTAGGTTGCTGGGGCGACCCGGTCAAGGCGCCCTTCGCGAGCCCATATGTTGAGGTCGGTGCGCAGGCTCTCGGGGTTGCGGACGTCGATGTGGGCGAGGATCTCGCGGGCGTGCCAGGGCCGCTCGGGGTGGGCGCGGAGCGGGGCCAGGACGCGTTCACGGCGGCTGGTCGGGGGCTGGCCAGGGCGTTCACAGCGGGGACGCACCGTGGTCGTGGTCGCGGTGATACAGCGGTGATACAGGTGCTGGTGGTCGGGCGGTTGTCGTCGGCCGGGGCGGCGGCGTACCGGGAGGTTGGGCATTTGACCCGGCGCACGCTGATGCGCGCGGCGTTTGGGCAGCGGGCTGGCCAGCACGGCCCGGCCGATGGCCCCGAGCGGGCCGGCAGTACCGCGCCGGTGTCGGCGACCTCGGCGAAAAACCGAGTGTTGTCGAAGCCTCGGTCCAGCAGGAGCAGCATGTCCGCGCGCAGCAGCGGCAGCGTTCGGGCGTAATTGGCCTCGTTGCCCTCGCTGATCGGCCCGAACCGCACGCCGAGCAGGCTGCGGGTGCCGGGACCTCGAAGGTCGGGAACCGGGTCAGCTTTCCCATATGTCCCGGGGCACACTTCCCAGTGGCGACCGTGATCGCCCGCGTGACCGTGATCGTGGCAGGCTGAACACCCAACGGGACCTCCGGCAGCAAATAAATCTTGGTCGACTACCTGTGCGCTGGAGGTCCCCCGGGACCTAGCCGATCACGCCGGACGGCTATCCCTCGATCGCCGACACGCCAGTCACCTCGCACATCTGGAATTCGTCCTCGCCACATAGACCAGAATTCACCACCAAAATTATGACAAAATAGCCAAGTATGCTGCACGGCCCGTCGCCGTCGCGACGCTGCCGGCCGTCAGGTCGCGCAAACCGCGTCAGAACTCCACATCGGGGCTTGTCGTACCCGGAGTCGTCTCCGTGACCGTTGCCGGCCCGGGATTCCCCAGGGGGTTGCCGGCCCGGTCGGTAACCCTTGCCGTCGAGTCACCGGGGGTCCACACCATCGCGCCTGGTTCTGCCGCCGTCTGGACCGCAGCCGAATTGGTCGGCGTCCCGAAGGTCACGATGACCCGACTGCCAGCGACCTTCAGGGTGCCTGGCAGGACGATCGAAGCGGTGACGTAGCTCCCATTGGGCAGCGCGACGGATCCGAGTGCGGCCAGTGGCGCGGAGCCGTCAGTTTGGAGCGACAGCGTGTCCGGTGCCCCGGCGACGCCGTCCTCGATCCGCACGGCGATGCTCCTGGCATCCCCGTCCCAACCGGCCAGGATGGACGCTGGGGCGATCGGTTCGCTGAAGTCCAGGGTCAGGGTGTCGCTCGTCTCGAGTGTCCCTGGGGCACCGCCGCTGTCGTTGCGTGCCTGGATATCGGCCGCCTGCGGGGCCGCGGTGTCGATCGTCCACCCAGCCTCTGTGGCGATGCTGGTGTTGCCGCCCGGGTCTTCGGCTACGACCCGAAATGTGTGAGACGTGTCGGCGGTCAGGTTGTCGAACGAGGCGGGGCTGGTGCACCTGGCATAGGCAGCCCCGTCCAGGGAACACAGCGTGGTGCTGTCGGCCTCCGACGTGGTGAACGCGAATGTCGCGTCTGCCTGTTTGGTGTACGCCGGTGGCCCGCTGGTCAGCGCCGGGGCCGCGGGATTCTGCGGATACACGCTGAAGGTCACCGAGGTCTCGCTCGTTCGACCGGCGTCGTCGGTCGCCACGGCATGGATCACGTACTGTCCAGCGACGCCATACTCCGTCGTCGGAAGCGCAAAGTGCCAGTCGGCAGTACCGCTGGCCCGGTGGCGCCGTTCGGTCCCGCTGGTGAAGGCGCCCGTCGAGTAGTACTTGTCGGTGGCAACCTGCCGCACGCTGACCTCGACGTTGTCAATGCTGCGTCCGGGACTCGCCGTTGCCGTGCCGCAGAGCGATTGCGGGTAGCCGACTCCGCAGCCGGGGCCGTAGTCGCTGGGGCCGTACGACCGATTCGCCACGGGAAACGTCACACCGATGGTGGACACGGTGACAGGGAGCCGGTGGGGATTCTCAGCCCCGGTCCAGTGCATGCCCCGCACCGGGCGCAGCCCATACAGCCACGTCCCGTCGGGAACATCCGTTTCAGTGCAGGTCAGCGCCTGGACGACGCTGGCACAACCGCCACCGGCCGGGCGCGGATCGGTGCCATCGGCCTGGTAACGGGTCAGCAGGTAGCCGGTGACGGACTGGTCCAGCAGCTGGTTCTCGTCCCAGGTGAGAGTGACGCTGGCGCCGCTCACCACGGCGGTCGGATCGTTGCCTTGGGGCATGCTTGCCGCCCGCACGGCGTTTGGCGGCGCTTCGTCACTGGTCACATAGCTCGCCAGCGCGACGCCACCGACGCCGATGGCACTACCGGCGATCAACGCCGTGGCCGACAAGGCCGTGACATATCTACTCCGCGACAGTGACATCGTCCCCACTCCGTCCTCCGTGCTACGCCCCCGAGTCAGATCCCCGTGTCAGGGCCGGCTCGTCTGCCTTCGACGATCGCGTCGTACCTGCGAAGCTCAGGAACACCAGCAGCGCGATGGCGCCCGCCAGTACTCCAGCACCGACAGGTGTCCGCAGATTGAGCGCCAGTTCTCCCACGTACGGAATGTTGCCGCGTACCTTGCCGATCACCGAGGACGCCGCGACCGCTGCGGCATCGGGTGCGTTGTTCGCGTCGCCCTTCGTCGCGAAGGATCGGGTGCCCTCGGCCCCACGGACCTCGATGACCCGGTGCGTCACGCGCCTCGTGCCATCGAAAAAGGTGATTACATCGCCTTCGGCAACGGCCTCGGCTTCCACCGGCACGATGACCGCCAGCGCTCCCACGTGCAGAGTCGGCTCCATGCTGCCCGACAGCACCGTCGAGAACTGCCATCCCAGGAGGGCCGGCATCACATACATCGCGGCGGCGAGTGCGATCACAGGCATAGTCATCAACCAGGCGAGCGCCGACAACGCCTTCCGAGCTGTGGCGCACATCCGTTCCTCCCGAACTGTCCGTACCACGTCGCGCTCCGACAACGCCGAACTGGCGGGGCTGATTTCTCAGCCCCGCCAGTCAGGACTTCACTTCGATGTCAATGTGAATTGCATGTTGAACGTCGACGAATCCCCTTGGACCAAGTTGTTGTCCTCGCGGTCCGGCAGGCTGAACACGATGGCGAGGCAGACCGCTGAGCGTCCCTTTACCTCGATATTCGATGCCACCGAAGCATTGCTGAGGTTCTTCAACGTCACCGGGTCATCGTTCTGTCCGGTCGGCGCCTCGCAGATCCATGTGCCATTCTCCTGGCTGGCGTCGAGTCCAGCCGTCTGCACCGTCAACTGGTTGGAAAGATCCCCCTGATCGTTTCCCGTGCCGCATTGGGTGTCGCCCGACGATGCCTCGGCATCGTTGCAGGAATTCTCCAGGTCCACCAGATTCACCGCACCGTAATGCAGCATTCCGGCAACGTCTCCGGTGTTCTCCACGAACGCATAGCGTGTGTGGAGATCGTCCATCGACGTGTAAGGAGCGACTGGACCGACATTCCAGGTACCGAAGGATCCGCCCGTGGCTAGATTGATCGCCAATGTTCCCGCAGCGACCGACTGCTGGTTTGACTCCTCGGTATCGATGAACTTGGCAAATGTGCCACCTGCTGCCGCCGCTACCAGAACGGTGGCAGCGGCACCCAGCCATAACCTGCGCATGACTTGGATTCCCTATCCGAGATTCCGGCTCTACTGCTGCGCCAGCGTGGCGCTGAGGGTCAGCTTGGCAGCGTCGCCCTGGATCACGTTGTCAGCGCCGGTGGTCCCGGTGTCCTTCACCTCGACGTGCACGTTGATGTCCGCAGCATCTTGGCCCGCGAGACCGGTCACCGTTGCCGTTGCCGTGCACGTCTCGCCGGTGCAGCTCATCGCATCCAGCGAGTACGCGGTGACGGCGCCGGAATCGGCAACGGTGGGGGTGATCGCGACCTTGAGATATCCAAGCAGTTCACTCGCGGAATCGCAGGTATCTGTGGCCCCACCCTCGACAGCGTCTTCCGGTTCGGTACAGACGCCGTCGCCGTCGCCGTCGGCCTTCAGGGTGATCATCAGATCGCCGGCCATGTCACCGGCGTTGGTGAGCGTGAAGTTCTGGTTGAGAATCGTCTCACCGGGAGCAACGCTCGCGGCAGACAGATCTGCGAGCGCCAGGTTCTCGTTCAGGTACAACTTCTTGGCGGTGGCGGTCGTCGAATCACTGGTCTCGGTGTGGGTGAACTTCGCGAAGGTGCCGACGCCGATTCCGGCGGTGATAGCCACGGCGGCACCGCCGGCAGCCAGGATGCCCATGCGCTTGCGATTCATGTGTCATTCCTCCTGAGGAACTCCGTTCACGCCATGCAGCCCAATGCGCGTAGCGTGAAAGCGACTCGGTAAACACGATCGCGAATGCCAACAGACACCGGACAGGATCGGTCACCACATTCGCCCCGGGCTGTTGGACGTGGCGTTCTACGTCGCGTCGCCGATCACATTAGGCCCGTTGCATGCCCCTGGAGAAACCCAGTCATCCTATCGAGTGATCGACATTGTTACACAAGGTAACGGCACTCCATGGATAAAGAAAAACACATACCGTCATGCCGAAAAACACTTCTAGCACTATTTGCGATCAGTGTTTCTTCAATATCCGCAACCAGTGAAGGCGTCGATCCGTGGACGCCCGCTGGCGGTGAGGTCAGCGTTAGCTTCCTACATTTCGATCAAAGGATCAGCAGGTGGCGAGCTTTTCCATACTCAAATACCTCGATGTACTGGTCCCCGGGTGCAGCGACGACCATCGCGGTTCGCCCAGTGGTCGCTGCGGCGTTCGCGAAACAAACCACTCGCCGGGGCGCGGATCCGCGACCCGGCGAACGCGGATTTCAATACGTCCGAAAGTGGCAGCGCCGCCATAACGGCCGGCTTCTGAAGACACCCGGCTGAGGGATATCTCGCGATGCGCGCGTTACCGACCCGCGTTCGGCTCGTTAGAGGGCATCGCGAACAAAGCCAAGACGAGGAGTGAACAAGTCCCTCGAAATTGCCGCCCAGCATCACTGGCTGTAGCTGAGGTTCCCCTGGGACTCACCGACCAATCACCCCAACTAGAAGTGGACGCTGTCGCCGAGGCGGGGCGCGCGCATCCGCAGCCCGGACCGGCGGGCCAAGTTCTCGACCCTCCGATCGCGCCAGAAGCGGGAATTCTTCGCGCGGCCATACCGCACAGGGGTGTCCGCTGGCCCCAGCCGGGCGGCCGTTCGACTCAACTGGTGCCGCGCCCACTCGTTCTTGAGCGTCGCGACATTCGCTTCCGACAGCCCCGATCGCGGAGTACTGGCGAGGGAAGACAGGGGTTCCTGATAGGTCAGGAGCCGGTAGGCGTTGGCGCCGTTCGGCGGCCCACCGACACGACGCGCGCCGCTTCGACTTCGGTCCGGGGAGCGCCGGTCACGGGTTCATCCGGCGCCCAACGACATCCCCATCGAGGTCGGCGGCCGGTCCTCCGCAGCACTCGATGTGGGCCACCCAGGCGTAGATGCTCCGCGCCAACTCCCGGTACGCGGCGTTGTAGCGATGCCGCCCTTCGAGCAGGTGGTAGGGGCCCCTCCGACGTTCGGAAACATGCACGACGACGATCGCCGGCAGCCCGGTTCCGGATCGGATTGTCGATCGTATGCTCTCGATTTTCTCGTCACCCTCGACGTCCTCCGGATCGTCGAACAGCTGGGATCTGCCGATCTCGGCGACAGGAACGAACTCCTTCCGAAAGCACCGCAGTCGATCGGTGGCGTCAAACAGGCTGTCCAGGTTCTCCACGGTCGAGTCGTGGTGGTGGTCAGGAACTTCAGCATTCAATTCGTCCAGGGTCCACCATTTGCCGCTCATCATCCGGCCAGGGTACAAACGTCCGTCGATGCGACTTGTCCCCGGGCAGTCGGCCGGGATGTCCAGCACCCGGACCGTGATGCCCAGTTCCACTACCTCAACGCCCAGATCAGCGAGCACCGGAACGCCGGCGAGCCGGCCATCAGCGTGGATGCCAAATAGCAGGAATACCTCGGGCAACTACCGGCCGCCGGGCAGGAGCGGCAGCCCCAGGGCACCCCGGTGGAGGTTGAAGACCACAGCTTCTACAGCATGGGCCCCGACGCCGAATGCGTGATCCCGTACGGGGTCCACGACCTGGCCGCCAACATCGGCTGGGTCAACGTCGGCGTCGATCACGACACCGCCGCGTTCGCGGTCGCGTCGATCCGCCGGTGGTGGCAGGCCCGCGGCCGGCTGGACTATCCGCACGCGACCCGATTGCTGATCACCGCGGACGCTGGCGGTTCCAACAACCACCGCTTCCGACTGTGGCAGGCCGAACTGGCCGCCCTGGCCGCCCAGACCGGGCTGGCAATCACGGTGTGTCGCTTCCCGCCCGGAACTTCGAAGTGGAACAAGATCAAACACCGGCTGTTCTCCCGCATCACCCTCAACTGGCGGGGACGGCCGTTGACCAGCCACAAGATCGTGGTCAACACGATCGCTTCCACCCGCACCAGCGGCGGCCTGCGGGTGGAGGCCGAACTGGATTCCCGGCCCTGCCCGTTGGGCGTCGCCGTCACCGCCGCACGGCTACGGGCCCTGCCGATCGACGCACATCCCTTCCACGGAGAGTGGAGCTACACCATCCATCCACCCGAGCAACCCCTCGACTGTGCCCCGGCCGACCCCACCATGGACCGCGAGCGGACCCGGGCTCGGGCGATGGCCCCGCTGGCCGATGCGCGGCTGACCGGCATGACCCCGCAGCGGCTGGCGGAGGCCACCGAGCGACTGCCCCTGGCCCAGGCCGCCCAGACCGAGCAGCGCCGCTACCGCCAACGTGGCGCCGGGCGCCAACGCCGACCCGGGGCTGGCGCCCGCGCGTTGCTCAGCGACGCCGACCGGGTCCTGATCACCATCGTCTATCTGCGGCAGATCTGCTCGCAGAAGGTCCTGGCCGAACTGCTGGAGATCAACACGGCCTCGATCGGATCCACGATCGCCGACACCCGGCTCCTGCTGGAGCAGCACAACGTCGCCATCGCTCCCACGACGCTGCGGCTGACCGCAACCACGCAGCTGCAGCAGTGGGCGGTTACCAGCAGCCTGCCCGGACAGCACCCCGACCAGATCTCCGCCCGGTTGAGTGATCCGGCGTTGACCGGCATCAGTCGCCAGCAACTGACGGCCTTGATCGACCAGATCGCCGTTGACCAGCAGGCCCAGGTCGAACAGCGTCGCTACCACCACCGCGGCGGCCCTCGCCAGCTTGGCAGCCGGGGCGGGGTGTTCCGGCAGAAGTTGACCAACGCCGATCGAGTCCTGGCCACCATCCTCTACGACCGCAAGGTCGCCACCCGGCAGGTGCTGGCCGAACTGTTGACTGTCAGCCCTCGCACGATTGGCAGCGCGCTGCTGGATGTCCGTCCGGTGCTCCGCCAGCATGGCTACACCAGCGAACCCACCGCGAGGCGCTACGTGACCGCCGCAGCACTGCTGGCCTCGCTGACCACCTGCGACACGACCAAACCGCCAGGTTAGTTCTTTCCGGCTCCATTATGCGAGGAACCTACTGGTACGGGTGCCCAAGAGTGCCCAGCCGTGGGTGGCCACGATGCTGCGCACGGTCTTCGACCAGCCCGACGCCGAGGCGGTGCGGGCGCAGTTCGACCGGGTCGTGGCCGCGGTCGGTGCGAAGTTCCCCGATGCCGGGGAACACCTGGCCGACGCCCGCGAGGATCTCCTGGCGTTCACCGCGTTCCCCCGGGAGGTGTGGAAGCAGATCAGGTCCAACAATCCACAAGAGCGACTCAACAAGGAGATCCGTCGCCGGACCGACGTGGTGGGGATCTTCCCGAACCGGGACTCGATCATCCGTCTGGTCGGCGCGGTCCTGGCCGAGCAGACCGACGAGTGGAGCGAGTAGCGCCGCTACATGGGACCAGAGATCCTTGCCAATGCCAGAAAAGCGGCCGAGAAGCAGCGACACACCGAACCAGCTAGCCAACGACAGGAACTATTAACCGCATAATAGGAGACATCGGGATTGCGTCGGTCGTCTCTTACACCACACCCATGGACTTGACCCTTCGAAGCGCACCCGTTCACGTTCTGCCCGTTCGTGGGCGGACAGACCCCCACTGTCCGGATACCTCATAGTTCAGGTGTAGCTCGACATCGGCCATGATCGCATCCAAGCCGGACGGTGTCACTCCGACCTTTCGACCTGAGTACACCGCTGCGTACTTCAGAAACAGGGTTCTGCCGAGGCAGCCGCTCCGGTTGCGGTTGGGGTCGTTCTTGAATTCGATCGAGACTCCGCCCCAGATCGCCAGTCCAGCATCTCCGGTCATGTCCGCGCCTGGGACAAGAAACGGCGTTGCCGGCTGGGCGCCAACAATCACAAAATCAGCACCGTCTTCCCTGCTACAGGTTCCGGTTCCATTATTCATGCCAAGAATGGTGATTTTGATCCTCGGAACCACTATCATCGACCGGTTGGAATTGGCAATATAGCCGCCAGAAGCGGCCGGCCCATTCATTTCCATCGGCACGTTGGCCGGTCCATCCACCATGACGCCGTCCAACTCGCCGATCGTCATGGCGATTCCACTGCCCTCGCCGCTGGCTGGAAGGAATCCATACATCACGCCAGCGGCCAAGGCCCCCACAGCCAGCACGCTTGCGAAAATCACGCCGCTGCGGCGTATCAATCGCGAGCTGATGGGCCGTCTCTGCATCGAATCACCGCTCTCTCAGGTTCATCGTGCATCCGAGTGGTGGGTGAGCTACCGCCCACCCACCAGCACGGTCAGCTCAGGCGGAGGGCTCGGGAACCTCAGCGGTGACGGTCAGCGGGATTGACTTGCCCAGGCAGCCGCTCTGGTCTGCCTCTGCATCAGCCATGGTGATCGTCAGACCGTTATCGTTGGTGCCGGTGCCGCCGGTGATGACCGTGGGGGTTGTCCCGACGGAAGCGCCGCCCCAGTCGGAGTCAGAATTGGTCGTGGTGAATCAGAGCGGGTTGCAGGTCGGATTGGCTTCCCAGAAGTCGTGCTCATCGTCCACCTTGAGAGTCAGGGAGACCACCTGCGCTCCGTCCGTTTCCGCCACAGCCGTCACGTCAACGGGCGTGGGAACGTCCAGCCGGTGCCCTCGCCGGTAGCGGAGAACCACGCCCATGCGGCGCCGCCGCCCATGCCCACCGTTGCCACTGCGGCTACGACGACTGCCTTTTTGCCAAACTTAAACACAGGAAATCCTCTCGGTGCGATAGCGTTTCATCGACTGGCATTCCGAAAGACCGCAATTCCGCCTGCACCAAAACCGCTACCCCGCCGTCTGGCGTATGACTGTCGATTCGGATCGCCATGGCTTTCTCCAGGAGTGCCGCACATGACTATGTCACCGATCTCGCGCTGAGATAAGTCCGGGTAACCCCCATTGGGGTGATGCCAGAAAACGTCAACTCATTTGGGTGGAATAGTCAGCTGAATCCCATCACACCCGTAACCTCGGTTCTCGGTCCCCTCAGCGCCAACCCGCCGTCGCCGAATCACCCCAATTGGAAGTGACCGCTATCGCTAATACGGGGAAAGAGCATCCGCAGCCCGGACCGGCGGGCCAGGTTCTCGACCCGGCAATCGCGCCACGAGCGGGAATGCTTCGCACGGCCGTACCGGTCGACGGCATCCGCTTCCGGCGGCCCCGATCGCGGCGTATTGGCGCGGGGAGACCGGTGTTCCTGGCAGGTCAGGATCCGGCAGGCGCTGGCGCCGCTCGGCGACCCACCGTCACGACGCGCGCCGTTTCGGCTTCGGTCCGGGAATCGTCGGTCACGGGTACAAGCGTCCGTCGATGCACCATGTCCCCGGACAGCCACGCCGAAGAGATAGCCAGGGCTGGCGCACGGCAGCCCGTCGGGATGGCCGGCGGCCAGCCGGCGGCGCCGGGCGGAGAAGGCCACCGCGCGCCGCAGCACCGGGGAGGGCAGTCCGAGGGCGTCGGCGAGCGGGGGCAGCGAGGCTGCCGCGGGGAGCCGGGTCTCCCGCTCGTACCGGGAGATCTCATGGCGGGTCAGGGTCGCCCACCCGGCTGCCGCGCAGACCCGGCCGGCCAGCTCACGCTGGCTGCACCCCAGCGCGCGGCGGCGGGTGCTGATCAGGTCGCCGAGCCAGACCGCCGGCAGCGGCACGAACGGATCGTCGAACACGGCCCACCCCCGTCACCATCGCTGTGCAGTCATGGCCATGACTGCACAGCGACGCACCTGTCGAGCGGGGCTGCCAGGGTCAAGGGCCTTCGATACGCTCGGCGCCGTGGTCGGGCAGGGGCGGCAACGGCACCACGCGGGCACGGTGGGCAACGGCACGGCAAGCGGCGGCGCCACAGGCAATGACACGGCAAACACCGGCACGGCGACGCCGGGCGACGTGGGGTGCCACCGGTGAGCGCCCGCAGAGCCCCCGCCTACCAGCGCATCGCCGACGAGCTGACCACCCGGATCACCACCGGGGAATACCCACCCGGCGCCCGGCCGCCCACCGAGCCGGAGATGATGCGCGCCTACGACGTCTCCTCGACCACGGTCCGGGCGGCCGTCCGCGCCGCCGGCGGGATCCCGTCCCAGCGGCTGAGCTGCCAGATCGTGCCGGCCGAGCGACGATACGCCGGTCTCCTCGGGGTCGAGGCCGGCAGCCCGCTGCTGCTGCGCCGGCTCCTGCGCTCGATCGATGGGCTCCCGGCGGTCGTCGAGTCCGCGTACCACCCGCCGTGGCTGGTCGACGCCCACCGGGGCTCCAACCGTCGCCCGCGACCCATACGGCCCGCGCCCAATCAACCCAGCTGGAAGTGGACGCTGTCGTTGAGGCGGGGGGAGAGCATCCGCAGCCCGGAGGACCGGGCCAGGTTCTCGACCCGGCGATCGCGCCAGGAGCGGGAATTCTTCGCGCGGCCGTACCGGTCGACGACGACCGCGTCGAATGCGGTGCCGCGCACATGGGTGTCCGCCGACCCCGGCCGGGCAACGGTTCGACTCAACTGGTGCCGCACCCGCTCGGCATTGAGGGTCGCGGCATCCGCTTTCGACAGCCCCGATCTCGGCGTATTCGCGACGAGATACAGGTGTTCCTGATAGGTCAGGGTCCGGTAGGCGGACGTGTAGCGGATGGTCCATCCCATCGTGGCCAGCCGACCGACGAACCGGTCCCGGGCGGCCAGCAATTCGGGGGTGCAGCCTTCCCAGACCACCTCGCCGCCGTCCAATGCGACATCAACGGGTTTGGTCAGCGACGGCAACACCCCGATGCTGAACCTGACCGTATCGGTCACCGAGTCGCCGGCCATAACGGCGGTCACCGAGAGCGTGTAGGTGTGACCGTATCTGAGGTCGCTGTCGGCGACCGAGAAATGCGTCCCGGTGCCGACGCTGGCATCCC
This sequence comes from Dactylosporangium sp., assembly GCA_013041765.1. Lineage (GTDB taxonomy): Bacteria > Actinomycetota > Actinomycetes > Mycobacteriales > Micromonosporaceae > JABDRL01. The sequence goes on from JABDRL010000190.1 coordinate 20,321, forward strand.
GCCGAACATAGGCGTGCACCGTGGCATCAAACGCGCTGACCAGGTAATATCGGGCGCTCCGCATGCCGTCCCAGGCAAACCACACCCGCCCGCGGCCAACGTTGGGCTCGTGCCGGTCGAGCACCTGCCCGGGGCCGGGGACCGTGATGCGCAGAACGTCGAGCGCTTCGGGTTTCGTGCCAACCGACCGGACCGCACCGAATGACTCGTGCCGATGCCCGTCCGCCGAATGCTGCACGGCGGTCGCCGGGTCCTGAGCGACGATCGTCGCCGCCTCGGCCCGCCCGGCGAACGGCATCACGGCCATCGTCCCCGCGCCAAGCACCAGAGCGAGTTTCCAGAACCCCCGCCCACACATGCTGTGGCCACCCATATCGGTCCCCCCATCAGTCGAGGCAACCTTACGGTGGAGATGATGACAAACAGGGCAAAATCGATCCTTTCTTATACACCAATCGATTTCGCCAGATTCTAATGATTCCTTCCGATCTCCGGGTTTTCCGTGGCAGGCGTTAGCCGCGCCTTAAGTTCGTCTATAACGCGTGGCGGCGGCGCCGGGTCTCCTGGTACATAGGCATGCGGGGAACCGTCGAAGGCATGAGGGGGACCGTCGAAGCCAGCCCCGCGACCAGCGAGCGGCCAAGACCGACCCACAATGCAACGGGGAACCGGGGCCCGGCCCACAACCCAGCGAGCAAGCGGGACCCGGCCCACAACCCAGCGACCGACCGAGGAGAAGCCGACGATGTGGATTCGGTGGTCACGCAAGACGGTACTCGGTGTGGCGGCTACCACGGTCGTCGCGACGGCCGGCATCGCGACCTCGATGGTGGCCCATGCCGAGACCGCCGAGTGCAAGGTGGGGTACACCGTCACGGGCCAGTCCTCGGACACCTTCACGGCGGATGTCGTCGTGACCAATCTCGGCGACACGGTCTCGCCCTGGACCCTGCAGTGGTCATTCACCGCCGGCCAGCGGGTGACCAGTGGCTGGAACGGGGTGTTCTCGCAGAACGAGGACACCGTGTCGGTCACCAACGCCCGCCGGATGGCCCGGTTGCGCACCAGCCGCAGCGTCACCGTCGGCTTCACCGCGACGTGGAGCGGCTCGAACCCGGTGCCGACCGCGTTCGCCCTCAACGGCGCCTCGTGCGGCGACGCCTCGGGGTCGACGGACGACCCGACCACGGCGCCGGACGCGTCGGCGTCCGTCCAGCCGCCGGCCGACGCCGAGACGCCTCCGGTCTCCGATGCCGCCAGCGGCTGGGATCCCCCGTCGAGCCTTGCCACGGCGCTGGCGGAGGTCTGGTCTCACCAGGAGAGCACCTATACCGACCTCTACGGCTTCCAGAACTACGGCTGGGACCAGGTGATGGCCAACAAGGGCCATATCAACTACTGCGTCCGGTGGGACTCCGCCGCCCCGGTCTCGACGACGCTGCGCGATCAGATTCACACCGCGATTCAGCGCCAGTTCAAGCACTGGATGGACCAGATGGTCGAGGACGGTGCCGGGTGGAACGCGTTCCCGTACACCGAGGTGCCGGTCGCCGTCGTCGGGTGGGCGGTCCGCGACCGCAGCACGCTCCAGTGGAGCGACGACTCGGTCGACATCTACGTCAACGATATTCGGGAGGATGCGCCACAGTGTGCCGAGCCATGCGGCCGGTTCTTCCACCAAGACGGCAACTACGGCAACTGCCCTGGTGGCGAAAGCCATCACTACGACATGTCACTGTGGCTGACGTCCGGATTCAGCGGTGGCCATGGTGGTGACTGGGGCCAGCGCGTCGGCAGCGAGTACTTCGTCGACTCCGTCAACGAGGACGATATCCACATCGTGCTCCACGAGCTGGGCCATACCTTCGGCCTGGACGACTTCTACGACTGGACGCCCACCGGGACGAGTGGTTTCCTCATGAAGGCCGGCACTGCGACGCAGATCACCGACTTCGATCGGTGGATGCTCCGGGACTGGTGGCGGCACCTCGCCAGCCGCTACGGGTACTGACATACCCCGGCTGAGCAGGCCGTTCCGGGGTGGTCGGGGGTAGCCGGAGCGCCCTGACCGGTCGGGTGGCCCGAGGCTGTTCCACCCGATGGCCAGGACGCCTGAGATACCCTACTGGGTAGTGTTTGTCTACACCTTGGTGGGAAAGAGGACCCGTCGTGATCATCACCCAGACTTCCCTGATCGCTCCGGCACACCTGCTGGAGCGGCTCGGCCAGCCTGGCACCCCACGGCTACTCGACGTCCGAACGCCGGCGGAGTTCGAAGCGACGCACATCCCCGGCTCATACAACGTCCCGCTCGACACGCTCCGGGAACACCGCGACGACCTCCTCTGCCACATCTGCCAGCCGATCGTCCTGATCTGCCGCAGCGGTCACCGGGCCGCGGTCGCCAACGAGGCCTTCGCGAGCGCCGGCCTCGCCAACGTGCAGGTCCTGTCGGGCGGGATGGTCGCCTGGCAAGCGTCCGGGGGACCCGTCGTCGAGGGCAAGCCGAGGTGGGAGCTGGAGCGCCAGATCCGGCTGATCGCCGGCATGATCGTGCTGCTCTCCGTCCTGCTCAGCGTGGTGGTCCCCGGGGCGCGGTGGATCGCCGGGGCCGTCGGTGCCGGCCTGGCCTTCGCCGCGCTGAGCAACACCTGCGCGATGGGCATGCTGCTGTCGAAGCTGCCGTACAACCAGGGCCCGCGCCGCAGCGTCCGAGACATCGTCGCCGACCTGCGGGCCGAGTAGCCGGCGGATGCCGACCGAGAGCGGCCGTGGTCGACGTGCGACCCGGACCGCTCTCGGCCGGCGCCGGCGCGGCCGGCATGTGGCAGGCAGCCCCTGACGACACTCGCCCGGAGCTAGGAACCTATCTTCAGAACCTGCCGCAGGAAGGTCTTGCGGTCGGCGACCGCCGTCTGGATGGCCGTCAGGTCATGTGCCGCGTCGTAGTCCGTGCGTTCCTTCGTGCCGACCGTCGTCTGCGTCGCCTCGTCGGCGTCATCGCTCGACACATCCGAGTCCATCTTGCCGAACTGGAGCAGCACCGAGCGCTTGCCGCTGACGGAGAGGTAGCGCACCCCGTCGAACCGGGTCATCGCCTCCATGTACGACCCCGGTTCGGCCGGCTTCGCGGCCCGGTACGCCACGCGCGACCACCGGCCGCCGCTCGCAACGCTCACCACCCCGGACAGCCGGGTGTCGAGCCCCGACATGATCTGTGCCTGCGCCCCTCCCCAGCCGAAGCCGACAACGGCCAGCCGGCTGGAATCGACATCGCTGCGCTTCGCCAGCAGATCAAGCGCCCGTTGCTGGGCGATCACCGCATTGATCATCATGGTCGAGTCAGTCTGGGGGTCCCCCGTTGGTTCGAACTCGACTCCCGGAACCGCCCCCACGATGCCGAGCTTCGCCAGCTCGGTCACTTCGGTCAGCAGCCCGTCCCGGGTCGCCCCGGCATCGACCGCGAACACGACCCCCGGCACCAGGCCCCTGCTCGCGTACGGCGAGACGATGTACAGGGGCACCGTCGCGTCCTTCGCGCCGGTGTAGGTCAGGTCCTCGATCCGCAGACCCCGCTCGACCTGCTGGTCGGTCAGCGACGCGTCGAGCTTGGCTTTCTGATCGTACGTGTACAGCTTCCGTAATTGCGCAATATCGATCTTCGGTGGGTCATAGGTGCTGGGGTCATAGGTTGGCAGCGGAGTCTCGTCCCCGATCTGTCCAGCCCCATCACTCGAATCGGCCGCGTCCTCCTGACCACACCCTTCTGCCAGCGCCGCAACCGCGCCCGCCAGCCCGATCGCCAGTACTCTCCGTCGAAGCACCCGATCCTCCTTGTACCGTCTACGACCCGGTAGCGTGACTTCGCATGACAAGCGATCAGCCGCCCGTTGCGAAGCGGGTCCCGAGAGAGCGTAGCCACCACGGGGACACCGTGATTGATGAGTACGCCTGGCTCGCCGATAAAGAAGATCCGGCAACCACAAAATATCTTGAGGCCGAGAACGTTTTTACCGCCACGACCACCGAACACCTCACCAAGCTACGCACCACCCTGTTCGAGGAAATTAAATCCCGGACGCAGGAAACCGACCTTTCCGTTCCGGTCCGCAAGGGCCGGTACTGGTACTACGCGCGGACGGAAGAGGGTCAGCAGTATCCGATCCACTGCCGCCGGACCGTCCGCGACGGCGAACTCGCCCCACCGTCGACCGCCGCCGGCACTCCCCTGCCCGATGAGCAGATCCTGCTCGACGGCAATGTGCTGGCGGGGAAGGCCGAGTTCTTCGCGCTCGGCACTCTGGACGTCAGTCCCGACGGCGAGTTGCTGGCCTACTCCGCTGATTTCTCCGGCGATGAGCGTTTCACCTTGAGCGTCGTGAATCTGACGACCGGCCAGCTCCTTGCCGATGAGATCCCCAACGTGCACTACGGCTCCGCGTGGTCGTTGGACGGCTCCACGCTGTTCTACCTGACCATCGATGACGCTTGGCGCCCGCACCGGGTGTGGCGCCACGCGATCGGCACGCCGGCCGCCGCAGATGTGCTGATCTACGAGGAACCCGACGAACGGTTCTGGGTCGATGTCGGGCTGACCCGTTCCCAGCAGTACCTCCTGATCGACATCAGCAGCAAGGTGACCAGCGAGGTCCTGGCGGTTCCCGCCGATGCCCCGACCGCTCCCGCGCGGGTACTCATCCCCCGCCGCCAAGGGGTGGAGTACTCCGTCGAGCACCACGCCGGCGGCCGGTTCCTCATCCTGCACAACGACGGTGCCGAGGACTTCGCGCTCGCGTCGGCCCCGGTGGACGACCCAGCGACGTGGACGCCGCTGATTCCCCATCATCGGGGCACCCGTCTGATCGCCGTGGACGCGTTCGCCAGCCATCTGGTCGTCTCGCTGCGGCGGGACGGGCTGACCGGGTTGCGGGTCGTCCCGTTCGATGGCCAGCGTCTCGGCCAGGCACGCGACATCGCGTTCCCCGAGCCCCTGCACACGGTCGGCCCCGGGTACAACCCGGAGTACGCCACGACGAGCTTCCGGCTGGGCTACACCTCTATGGTCACCCCGGACTCCGTCTACGACTGCGACCTTGTCACCGGCGAGCTGCGGCTGCGCAAGCGCAAGCCGGTACTCGGAGACTTCGACCCCGAGCGGTACGAGCAGATCCGCGAATGGGCGGTGGCCGACGACGGCACCAGCATTCCCATCTCCGTGGTGTGCCGCAGGGAGACGGTCCGCGACGGGCTGGCCCCGTGCGTGCTCTACGGCTACGGGTCCTACGAGGCCGCGATGGACCCCTGGTTCTCCGTGGCGCGCCTCTCGCTGCTCGACCGGGGCGTCGTCTTCGCGGTGGCGCACGTGCGGGGTGGGGGCGAGATGGGTCGCCGCTGGTACGACGATGGCAAGCTACTGGCGAAGAAGAACACCTTCAGCGACTTCGTCGCCTGCGCGCGGCATCTGGCCACGACCGGCTGGACGGCGCCGCGGCGGCTGATCGCCCGCGGCGGATCGGCCGGGGGGCTGCTGATGGGTGCCGTTGCCAACCTGGCCCCCGAGGCGTTCGGCGGGATCGTCGCGCAGGTGCCGTTTGTGGACACGCTCAACTCGATTCTGGATCCATCGCTCCCGCTGACCGTGACAGAATGGGAAGAATGGGGCAATCCGCTTGCGGATCCGGACGTCTACGCGTACATGAAGTCGTACTCCCCCTACGAGAACGTCGCCGCCGGGCACTACCCTCCGATCCTTGCGGTGACCAGCATCAACGACACCCGCGTCGCCTTCCACGAGCCGGCGAAATGGGTCGCCCGGCTGCGGGCGGAGACGGTGGATCCCAACGTTCTGCTCAAGACCGAGATGGGTGCCGGCCACGGTGGCCCGAGCGGTCGCTACAACGCCTGGAAGGAGGAGGCGTTCGTCCTGGCCTGGATCCTTGATCGGGTCGGGCTGGTGTCCTGAGCGGAAGCGCCCTAGGCCACCCGGGTGCTCGTCACCCCGCCCCGCTCGTAGGTGATCTTCAAGGTGTCGGTGCCGCAGCTCAGCTGCGCGCCGCCACCGGCCAGCTGGATGGTTCCGGGCGTGCGGGTTTCGCCGACCGTCATCGTCACGGGGATCTCCCGGTCGTTGTGCTCGAAGAGCACCCGGTTGCCGAGCAGGCTGTACCGGAACGGCACGGCTCCGGTGTGCTCGAACGCCGCGTTCTGCCCCCCGACCGTGCCGTGCTCCACCCGGCCCGAGTAGTCATCGACGCCGGTGCCGTCGGGGGCGAACGTGATCGCTCCACCGCTGCCCATCACGTGCACGGCCCCGACCCCCGCGACGGAGTAGGTCACGTCGATCGCGGCATGGCGCCAGGTGCCCACGACACAGGCCGCGCCGCCCGAGACGGGGCTGGTGGCACTGGGGTCAGCATCCCCGGCCAGCCCCGGACCGGCCGGCGGTGTCGTCATCAGCGTGTCGACGAACCTGAACGTCATAACCCCGCCGACGCCGCATACCAGCAGCACGAACGTCAGGATCGGCGGCACGATCACCATGGTGATCCGGACCCGCCGCGAGGGCTTCCGGGGCAGCGGCGGAAGATCACTGAACGGGTCCTCCGGCGGGAGGATCCATTCCGGGGGTGGTGGACCGACGACCTCGTTCTGCCGCTCGCACGTCCAGCAGTACCCCTCATGATCAACAGCTGAGCCGCCGCAGCCGGCACATTGCACTCCGCCCACGCCGCACCCCCGTTCACCACGGTCAGCCAGCTAAACGATAACTAAACGTAGCGACGGGAGTTGTCGGCTGGTCAGTCACACCTGCTTGCCCGGCTCAGCCCTGCTCGTAGAACCGCCGGGCTCCCGGATGCAGCGGCACCGGGCTGGTCAGTTTCGCGGTCGACTGGGTGAAGTGCTCTCCGTCCGGATGGGCGAGGGCCAGCTCGCTCTGGTGGTCGAACAGCACCCTGGTCAGGTCGTATGCCAGCTGCTCCGGAAGGTCCGGGGAGCAGACCAGCATCGTTGGAATCGCCACCGTCGCGATGTCCGTCGGGGTGCCGTAGGTGGCCTTCTGAATCTTGACGCCCTGGTAGATACCGTTGTACTGGTCGTTCATCCCCTTGAGCAGATCGGCCGCCTGGAGGAAGGTGAACTGCCCCGGCGCGGTCGTCAGCAGCTCCGTGATGCCCACCGCGGGCAGCCCCGCGACAAAGATGAGCGCGTCAACGCTGCCGTCTTTCATACCTTTGGTGGTTTCCGGCAGTGACCAGCGCAGCCGGACGATGTCCCGGTCCGGATCGAGCCCCGCCGCGGCCAGCATCCGACCGGCGACGACATCGGTGCCCGAGTTGAGCGTCCCGGTCGAGACCCGCTTGCCCCGGAGATCGGCCAGGGTCCGCACCTTCGCCCCCGCCGGGACCACGACCTGCGCGATGTTGTCGTACAGCCGGGCGAGGGCAACGATGCTCTGCGGCTTGCCGGGGAAGACCCCCTGGCCGAGAGCCCCGTCCGCCGCCGTGTCCGCGTGGCTCAGGGCAAGGTCCATGTCGCCGCTGTCGACCCTGGTGACGTTCTCGCCGGAGGCTCCGGTCGGTTCCGAGCGCAGTTGGTACCCGGGAAGGTACTTGCTGACCAGGTCGGCATAGCCGCCGCCGAGCTGGTAGTAGACCCCGGTCGTATTGCCGGTCGCCAGGAACAGCATGCCGTCGTGGTACCGGTCGTCCGACTCGGATTCGCCGCTACAGGCCGCCAAGGTCGCCAGCGCGAGAACTCCCCCGAGGAGCGTCCGTGCGAGCCGCCTCATCGCAACACCGTGCTCCGCGCATCAGGCTCCAGGGCGTCGGCGACCCGGTGGACGAGCATCGCGGTCTCGTACCCGACCTGACCGAGATCGCATCCGGACGCCGCGAGCACCCCGACCAGTGCCCGGTCGCCCACCGACATCAGCAGCATCACGCCACCGTCCATGTCGACGATGGTCTGACGCACGTGCCCGGCCGCCATGACCCGGGAGGCACCGAAGGTCAGGCTGGCCAGGCCGCTGATGACGGCGGAGAGTTGGTCTGCCATATCGATAGGAAGATCGGCTGACCTGGCAAGACGCAGTCCGTCTCCGGAAACGGCGATGGCGTGGGCGACATCGGGGACCTGCCTGGCGAAGCTGGACAGGAGCCAGTCAAGCTGCCCCCCGGCGCCGGCTTGGTCTGTGTTCGGCTGCGGAGAGTATCGCTGGTCTTGAATACCCATTATTGATCCTTTGTCGCCTGAGAGGGAAGGGCGCTTCGCCGCATCGCGGCAGAGACTCCCTCGGCAAACGCCGAAAGCCTCGCACGGACTGCTTCGGGGTCAACCACGCCGGCCGTCGAGGCCGGAGCTTTCGGAGTGGCCGCGACCTCCGGAGCCAGCAGCGCACCTGGGTTGCGCCGTGGAAGTCCGTCCTGGTCACCAGCGGCCCGCTGATCCTGCTCGGGTGGGTATGCCGGAGGCGGCGGGAAGTATCCGGCGTATGTCGGATCGCTCTGCCCGGGCATGCGAGCGGGAAGTCCTCCGGACGCGACCCGCTGCGCGGGAACCGCCTCGGCGGTCTGGGGTTCTGGGCTGGGCTGGGCCGGTTCCCCTTCCCCGGCGGGGTCCCCGTCGCCGCTGGATTTCGCGCTGAACCACCCCGCGGGTTGCTGGCTGGCCGCCTCGATGCGGATCCCGAGTCGTTGGGAACCCACGGCACTCTCCTGCCGGGGCTGGGACGCGGCCAGCGTCCCCACCGCCCCATTATCGCCGTCCGGGTGCCCGGGCCGGGCCGGAGCGCCGGGGGGCGCCAGTCGCCCGCCGGCCATCGAGGCCTGCACCGCCGCCAGGGCTTTCCGGTTCGGTGACGCGGCCTGTACCGGAACGGGCTGCGGCGCCGGGGAAGCCGCCGTCGCCTGGCTCGCCAGCGCCGGCCGGGTTTCCACGGTGGTGTGCGGCAGCATGACGTACGCGACCGTCCCCGCCCCCGTCGGATGCAGCTGGACCCTGATGCCGTGCCGGGCCGCGAGGTGCGCCACGACGTGCAGGCCCATGGTGCCGGCCGCGGCACTGGTCAGGCTCGCTGGCTGGGCGAGACGGGCATTGATCTCTCCCAGTCGCGCCGCGGCGATGCCGATGCCGCTGTCGTGGACCCGGATGACCGCTCCGTCCACGGTGCGCCGGGCGTCGACCCTGACCGACGCGTGCGGCGGGGAGAATGTCGCCGCGTTCTCCAGCAGCTCCGCCAGGACCCGTACCACGTCCGCGACGGCGGAACTCGCGATCATCGTGTCGCCGACGGCGGCCTCGATCCGGGAGAAGTCCTCGATCTCGGACGCGGCGGCCGTGACGACGGCGGCCAGCGGAAATGCCTGGGTATAGGAGCGCCCGGGTTCCCCGCCGGCCAGCACGAGCAGGTTCTCCCCGTTGCGACGCAGCCGGGCGGCCAGGTGGTCGAGGACGAACAGCCGGGCGAGCACCTCTGGGTCGGTCTCGTCCCGCTCGAACTCGTCCAGCAACCGCAGCTGCCGGGTGATCAGGGTTCGGATCCGGCGGGCCAGGACCTCCGCCATCCGGGAGACGTCCAGCCGCAGCTCGGCCTGCTCCCCGGCCAGTTGCAGGGCGGTCCGGTAGACACTGGCGAACGACTCCGCCACCTGACCGATCTCGTCGTTGGCCGTGGCCAGAGACTGGGTGATCCCAGCGGCGGATGGACCGGGCTCGTCGGACATCGGCGTCCCGCCCACGGTGACGGCGCGGATGGCCTCTGGCAGTTCCCGCCGGGCGACGGTGAGGGCCGCGGCGCGCAGCCGGCGCAGCCGGCGACTGGTGCGCACGGCC
>JABDRL010000221.1 GCA_013041765.1 Dactylosporangium sp.
GTGCTGCGGCCTGCGGCACCGGTCTGGCCGGCCCGGCGGCGGAGGCCGGTGGGCCGCCGCCCTCGGCCAGGGTCCGTTCCATGCGCTCAAGGCGTTGCAGGAGCGCCCGCGTCGAGTCCTCGGCCCCCGGCAGCAGCATCCTCGCGCAGATGAGTTCGAGCACCAGGCGCGGGGCCGTGGCGCCCCGCATCTGGACCAGGCCGTCATGCGCCAGATCGGCCAGGCGCGAGAGGGTGGCCGGCCCCAGCCGCTCGGCCTGCCCGACCATCCGCTCCAGCACCTCTGCCGGGTAGTTGAGCAGTCCTTTCTCGACCGCCCCCGGGACCTGCCGCAAGACGATCAGATCGCGCAGCCGGTCGAGCAGATCCGTGGCGAACCGCCGGGAATCGTGTCCGGCCTCCGCGACCCGACCAATCGTCGCGTAGACGGCCGAGCCGTCGCTGGCGACGAGCGCCTCGCACATCTCGTCGAGCAGAGCCGCATCGGTCACCCCGAGCAGGGCCACCGCGTTGCCGTAGGTCACCCCTTCGGGACCGGCCCCGGCAATGAGCTGGTCCAGCAGCGACAAGGTGTCCCGAACGCTGCCTCCGCCGGCCCGCACGATCAGCGGAACGACCGCGGATTCGACCTGCACGGCCTCGCGCTGGCACAGCTGCTCCAGGAACGGTCCCAGCGCGCTCGGCGGGATGAGGCGGAATGGGTAGTGGTGCGTCCTGGACCGGATCGTCCCCAGCACCTTGTCCGGCTCGGTCGTCGCGAAGATGAACTTGACGTACTCCGGTGGCTCCTCGACGAGTTTGAGCAGCGCGTTGAAGCCAGCCGAGGACACCATGTGAGCCTCGTCGATGACGTAGACCTTGAAGCGACTGGCCACCGGGGCGAAGAACGCGCGTTCGCGCAGTTCACGTGCATCGTCGACGCCTCCGTGACTGGCCGCATCGATCTCTATGACATCGATGGACCCGGGGCCGTCCGCCGCCAGCGCCCGGCAGGACGGGCAGACGCCGCAGGGGTCCGGCGTCGGCCCCTGCTCGCAGTTGAGCGACCGGGCAAGGATTCGGGCGCTGCTGGTCTTGCCGCAGCCGCGGGGCCCGGAGAAGAGATACGCGTGGTTCAGCCGGCCGGTGCGCAGCGCCTGGATCAGCGGCTGGGTCACGTGCTCCTGGCCGATCACCTCGGCGAAGGTCGTCGGCCGGTATTTGCGGTAGAGCGCAAGTGCCACCTTCAGCCCCTTCGTCTGCGCCGTGGCCACGGCTCGCAAGGCTATCGTCGGCCAGAAACGGCAAGGCCCCCCGTGCACCCGCCAGAGCCCGCTTACCCTTGCTGCCTTCCGGCCCTGGGGGAGTTCACAGGATGCACGCCACACGAGGGGCGTTCACCACCATACCCGACCCGCTCCCGGCGCCGGCCGGGCACCCGCTATCCTTTTCGACGGAGGATTCGCCTAGAGGCCTAGGGCGCACGCTTGGAAAGCGTGTTGGGGGAAACCCCTCACGAGTTCGAATCTCGTATCCTCCGCCACGTTGCGGAAGCAAGACGACGGGCCGGCCCCACCGGGGACCGGCCCGGTCTCGGCTCACGGTCCCCGTGGCGGTCCCCCTCGGCCGAGATCGGACGGGTGCGGCCGACCCCGGGCCCCACCGCACCCCGGTATCGCGACATACCGTCACATTCAGCATCGCAGTCGGCGAAATTGCTACATACCCCCTACGGGGTGCACCGGAAGACGTCAGCTCTCTATATTTCACAGCCGTGCCGCGCCGAGGTTTCTGTCCCGCGCCAGCATGCTCCGGCAGCATGCTCCGGCAGCATGTCGCTGGTGGCATTCCCGGCCCCCCCAGGAAGCTCCCGCCACGTCCCGAAATCTGATCAATCACCAGCGGGACCAACCGCCCACCCGTACGATTTTCAGGGTCTCGCGGTGCCGAAACCGGTCAGCCCTGGAAAGGAGCGCCCGTGACCACCACCGAGCGAACCCTGGTCGTCCTTAAACCCGACGCCGTCGCCAGAGGACTGGTCGGCCGGCTCCTTCAGCGGTTCGAGGATGTCGGCGTCAAGATCGTCGGCGTGAAGATGAAACTGATGGACGCCGATTTTACGGAGCGCCACTATTTCGATCTTGCCACGCGTCGAGGTGCCGCGGTATACGCCGCGACGTCGGCGTTCATGCGGCAGTCTCCCGTGATCGCGCTGGTGCTCGAAGGTGTCGAAGCCGTGTCCCAGGTTCGGCGAATGGTCGGAAACACCTATCCCAGCGAGGCGGCTATCGGCACCATTCGGGCCGACTTCGCCCACGTTTCCAAGGCATATTGCCAGGAGCGTGATCAAGCCGTGGCGAATCTTGTCCATGCCTCGGGGACCGTCGAAGAAGCCACACACGAGATCAACCTATGGTTTTCGGTCGATGAACTGTTCGATTATCAGACCGCCGCCGAGCGCTTCACCTTCTAGAGGTGAACGATGATTGTTCCCGGAACACTCGGGGTGCCTCGACACCCGGACCACGGCAGGTCCCGGCCGCCGATCAGCGATCTGACCCAGGGCTTCGCCGAGGAGTTGTACTACGGCGACGATCGGGCCGCGGCGGAATACGCCTACGTGCTCGCGGTCCGGTTCCAGGAGCTCGGTGCGACCAACGACGCCCGGCGCTACGCCCGCGAGTGCCTCCGGCTCGCCGAGGTGCTGCCGACCCGGTCGCTGGACGACGTCGCCTCCGCGCGGATGATGATCGGCGGAATCCCGATGCCAGAACGCTTCCACCACGGCGTGGTCCGCTCCCGACTGGCCGATCTGCTCGCCCGGTCGGACGCGGCATGAGGTCTCTGCCGGTCAGGAGTGTGGCGGTGGTGCGGGGATTCGAACCCCGGGAGGAGTCACCCCCTCACGCGCTTTCGAGGCGCGCTCCTTAGGCCGCTCGGACACACCACCGCCGAGTAGGCTACCTGACTCCCCGCAGACCCGTCGCCGCAGTATCGCCACGGCGCGCGGACGGTTTTGCGCCTTTGGCAAGATCTGATTCATGAGTACGCACATCGGCGCCGCCCAAGGCGATATCGCCGACCGAGTCCTGCTTCCCGGCGATCCGCTGCGCGCGAAGTGGATCGCCGACAAGTTCCTGCTGGACGCCCGCCCGTACACCACGGTCCGGAACATGCTTGGCTTCACCGGCACCTACGCCGGAGTGCCGGTATCGGTACAGGGATCGGGCATGGGCATGCCGTCCGCCTCGATCTACGTCCACGAAATGATCAACGAATACGGCGTGCGCACCATCGTGCGGGTCGGCAGCTGCGGGGCCCTGGTCCCCTCGTTGCGGCTCCGGGACGTGGTCGCGGCCAGCGGCGCGAGTACCGACTCGGCGATGAACCGGGTCCGGTTCGGCGGGTTGCTCGACTATGCCCCGGTCGCCGATTTCGACCTGCTGCGGCGCGCGGTCGACAGTGCGGCGGCGCACGGGATCTCCATGCCTGTCGGGCCGGTCTTCTCCGCGGACGCGTTCTACACCGACCGTCCGGACCTGGTCGACACCCTGGCGGACTACGGCGTGCTCGCGGTCGAGATGGAGTCGGCGGCGCTGTACACCATCGCCGCGCGATACGGCGTCCACGCGCTCACCTTACTGACGGTGAGCGACCATATTCGCACCGGGGAACGCAGCACTCCGGCGGATCGCGAGCAGACCTTCGAGGCCATGGTCCGGATCGCGCTCGATACCGTGGCCCCAGCGGACTCTGCCGTACCAGGAGTGAAATGAGTACTGATTTCGGCTATTTCGAGCCGGTAACTGTACATTTCGACGACCTTGATGCGATGGGCGTTCTGCACAACGCCCGCTATGCCCTGCTCGTCGAACGGGCGTATGTCACATATTGGACACGTCAGGGTTTCGGATACACCGGCTCGCAGAGCCCACCTGACGCGTTCGCGGTCGTGCGGGAGTTCTTCATCACCTACCACGTACCGGTGCGACAGGTCGGGCCACTGGGCGTGCACCTGTGGACCGAGCGGATCGGTACCTCCAGCACCACGATCGGGTTCCAGGTCCTGTCCGGTGACCGGACGACCGTCCATGCCGATGGTCACCGCGTGCACATCAAGCTCGACCCGGCGACCATGCGGCCCTCCCCGTGGAGTGCCGAGGCTCGCGAACTCGCCTCGGCACTGGCCCGCCCCGGCCGTTGCTGATCAGTCGCCGGAGTCCCGACCGGCCCGGCGAGCCGCGAAGAACGTTCGCAGGACCTCGCCGCATTCCTGCCCGAGTACGCCGCCGTAGACCTCCGGCCGGTGGGTCTGGCGCCGGTCCCGCACGAGATCCCACAGCGAGCCCACCGCACCGCTCTTCGGTTCCCAGGCGCCGAACACCACGGCGGCCAACCTGGCCAGCACGATCGCGCCGGCGCACATCGGGCACGGCTCCAGCGTCACGACCAGGGTGCACCCGTCCAGCCGCCAGGTGCCCAGCGCCGCGGCGCCGCGGCGCACCGCCACGATCTCCGCGTGGGCCGTCGGATCCGTGGTCAACATCCGCTCGTTGCGGCCGGTGGCCAACTCCTCGCCATCGGGCCCGAGCAGGACCGCCCCCACCGGCACCTCGGCGTCCTGGCCGGTCCCCGGGCCGACGTCGGTAGCTACGCTCAGGGCCCGCCGCATCCAGCGCTCGTGCCGTTCCCGCCGACCGGGGCCCAGCGGCTCGCTCACGCCTCGCGCAACTCCTCGATCTCGTCGCCGCACCCCAGGCCCTGGCTGATCTCCGCGGTGATGTCCGAGGGCAGCATGCCCTCGCGGGCGCAGAGCGCCAGCAGCCGATGGGCACTGACGCCAAGATCGCTCAGTAGGTCGGGATCCCCCACGGGCTCCGCATCCGCGACGGACACCGCGGGGCTCTCCTCCCCGGTCCCCTCCTCCGCCACGTCGTCGTCGAAGTCGAGCGCCGGTTCCTCGACCTCACCGAGCAGGATGGCCCCGAGCCGGGATTCCGTGGCGAAGGTCCCGTCCGCGGCGAAGACCCGCAGGTCCTCGCCATCGTCCAAGCGCAAGACCACCAGATAGTCGTCGTCGGACTCGACGAACAGCAGCGCGACCCGAGCATCGTCGCCGGCCTCACGCAGCCGTTCGGCGACATCCCCGATATCGGCCACGTCGCTGAGATCAAACTCTGTGGCTGTCCAACCTCTGGGTCCGCGAACAGCAGCGGCGGCGAAGTACGACACGATCCCCCCGGACGGTTCGTCGATACGCCCCAACATTGGGCGAGCACCAGTCTCAACGAGTCCGGCTGGCGTTGGTGTCGCCCCGCAGCCGAGCGTGCCGGGCCGGCACCGCCCCGTCAAGGCCCCTTACCACAGCGGCCAGCCGCTGCTGGACCAGCGCACGATGACCATGACCGCCGCGACGGCGATGCCCAGCCCGCTCGCGCCGGCGACGCCGACCGCGACGCCCCGATCGCCGAACCGTACCAGCGCCCCGGCCACAGCCCCGGCGATCAGTCCCCCGACGAGGGTCGCCCAGCCGTACCCCCGGAACGAGATCGCCTGCGCCCCGATGAGGGCCATCCACAACAGCCCGACGACGAAGCCCAGCACGACGTGCCCGGGAAGCACCGGCAGCGGTTCCCGGTACCGGGGTCGCTGGGTTCTGTGCGGTGGTCTGTAGGCCACCCGACCGGGCGACACCGCCGGCCCCGGCGGTGCCCACGGCGGGGGCCGCCCCCGGGGATCCCAGTTCGCCCCCCGGCCGTACGGATCCCACGCCGGTGGCATCGCTGGCCGGGGGGAGCCCAGCGGCGGACCGGCCGGCCCGGACGGGCGGAGCTTCGGCGGGCGGGGTGGACGGACGCCCGGGGTATCCGGCACGGACCAGCCCCGGCCAGCACCTTCGCCGCCGTTGGCTACCTGATCGGACATGCCACCTCCACAGGTTGCCAGCCTAGCTGTCCGGGGACAACGCCAGCGCCGCCCTGCTGGCAAGATGGCAGCCGTGATATGTGCACGCCTCTCCGGGCAGCTCAGGCGGCAGGTGTCCCTGCGGGTCGGCGTGGCGGGATGGCTGACCACGGCCGCGGCCGCTACGGTCCTCACCGGTTGCGGGCCGGTCGATGACGCTCCCCGGGTCGCCTGGTCACCGCCGAGTCCGAGCCTCTCGGCGACCCCCGGGCCGAGTCCGAGCCCCAGCCCCGCCGCGTCGGTCTCGCCCAGTGTCCCGGCCTCCCCGTCGCCGACACCGAGCCGCGTCTTCCGGTACGTCTTCCCCATTGTCGGCAAGACCAGCTACGCCCACACCCACCATGATTACCCGGCCAGCGACATGATGGCCGCGTGCGGGCTCCCGGTGCGGGCCGTGACCAGCGGGGTGATTCTCGAAGCCCGGCGGGTCGACCAGTTCGACAAGGCCAACCCCCGAGGCGAGGACAAGGGCGGCATGTTCGTGTCCCTGCTGGGTGACGACGGCGTGCGCTACTACGGATCGCACCTCTCCGCGGTCCAGACCGGCATCCAGGCCGGGGTGCGGGTCGCGGCCGGGGACCGGATCGGGCTGGTCGGAACGACCGGCAACTCCGGCGCCTGCCACCTGCACTTCGGTATCTCGCCGCCGTGCCTGCGCACCGGAGACTGGTGGACCCGGCGAGGGGCGGTCTACCCCTGGCCGTATCTCGACTCCTGGCGTGCCGGCGGGACGAAGTCTCCGGTGTCCGAGGTGACCGCGTGGCAACGAGCCAAGGGCTGCCCGACCGCGCCCACGAGCGGATAGCGCTCAGGTCCCGGTATACCCGGCCGATGGGTCACGCATGGATGCACTGGTATCCCCATCCCCGCACAACTGACGAGGAGAATGGTGTTCTCCTGGTCAACCATGCAGCTCACCGAGTACTTCGCCGCGGTCAGCGCACCGCAGGAGGAGCCTCCGGCGATCAGCGCTGCGGTGGAGCGTGCGGCAGAAACGCTTGAGGCCCAGATGGGTGCGGTCATCATCAACGGTGATGTCTGCGGCAGCGTCGGGTTTGACCAGGAAGCCGACCCGACGGTCCTCGTCCGAGCGGCGCGCGGCATCGAATCCATGACCGTCGAAGGCTACGGCACGATGCACACCATGGCGTCCAATCTGGGAAGGGGCACCCCGGGAGCACTGGTCGTCGCCCGGACCGGAGCCCCGTTCCGGCAGGACGAGCGACAGATCATCAAGGCGATGGCCCAGGCGCTGGGCCTTGCCCTGCGCAGCATCAGGACGCTGGCGGCCGAACGCACGTTGCGGGCCGAACGCGAGCGGGAGGCCGAGGAACGGCTCCAGTTGCTCGACGCGCTGAGCATGCGCCAGCGGATGCTGGAGACGCTCCTGGGCATCCAACGCTCGATCACCAATCGCAAGCCCCTGCAGGAGGTCCTGGACACCATCACGACCGGCGCGGCGGGGCTGCTCAACAGCGCGGTCGTCACACTGGTCCTTGCCGATCCGCAGGCGGACGACCAGCTGATCGCCGCGTGGACCTGCGGTCCCGGGGACTCGCTCCACGACGACGCCCTCGTCATGAGTACCGCTTCCGACGCGATGGCCGCCAACTGTGTCGTCACCAGCAACAGCCGCGGAGAGCACTCGGACCGCCGCTGCGTCATCGCCGCTCCGGTGCATGTCAGTGGCGACGTCCGCGGCAGTCTCGCCGCGTACACCCTCGGTGGCGGCGAGCACGTCCTCGAGCAGCGGGAGCTGCTGGCGGCGTTCGCCCAGCAGATCAGCCTGGCCATGACCGACGCCAACACCGTCGAGGCGATGCGCGAGGCGTACCACGACTCCTTGACGGGCCTGCCCAACCGGGCGCTGTTCCTCGATCGACTCAACCACGCCATCGCGACGAACGACGGCCACGTCACCGCCCTGTTCATCGACCTTGACCGGTTCAAGGCCGTCAACGACAGCCTCGGCCACAAGGCCGGAGACGACCTGCTCGCCGCGGTGGCGGGACGGATCCGCAGCTGCGTCCGCACCGGAGACACCGCTTCCCGGCTCGGTGGGGACGAGTTCGCGATCCTCCTGAAGGGCGCCGGTCCCCGGACCGGGGTCCGGGTCGCCCGGGACATCATCGCCGCGGTCAAGGAGCCCTTCCGCATTCACGGGCGGGATGTCTACATCGCGGCCAGCGTTGGCGTCGCCTCCGGCCGGGGGTCCGGCACCGACGCCGGCGACCTGCTCAGCAACGCCGACGTCGCCATGTACCGGGCCAAGAAGGCCGGCCCCGGACATATAGTGATCTTTGAGCCGCACATGCACGCCGAGGTCGTGGAGCGGCTGCATCTTCAGGCGGACCTTCAGCGTGCGCTGACCCTGGACGAGTTCCGGCTCCAGTTCCAGCCGCTGGTGCATCTCGGCGACAACGCCCCCATCGGGGTCGAGTCGCTGCTGCGGTGGACCCACCCGGAGCGGGGGATCGTCCCGCCGTCCCTGTCGATCCCGGTGGCGGAGGAGACCGGGCTCATCGTCGAGCTCGGCCGCTGGGTGCTGCGGGAGAGCTGCCGCCAGGCGGCCGAGTGGCGCACGACCATCCCCAACATGTCCATCAATGTCAACGTATCGGCCCGGCAGATCATGGACGCCGGATTTGTTTCCGACGTAGCCAATGCGATCTCATTCGCCAAGCTTCCCGGCGAGAGCCTGACCCTGGAACTGACCGAGACGGTCCTGATCAACGACCCGGACAAGGCCCTGGAGCAGCTGCACGCGCTCAAGGAGCTGGGCGTGCGGCTGTCCATCGACGATTTCGGGACCGGGTACTCCTCCCTGTCGTACCTGCGCCAGTTCCCGGTCGACCAGCTCAAGATCGACCGAACGTTCGTCGCGGGTCTGCACTCGGACGCCGAGGACCTCGCCGTCGTGCGCACGGTGGTCGAGCTGGGCCGGACCCTGCGGCTGGAGACGGTGGCCGAGGGCATCGAGGACCGCGACCAGTTCCAGGTGCTCAGGCAGCTGGGATGCGATCTCGGTCAGGGGTACCACCTGGCACCCCCGCTCGATCCCGAGGCGGTTCCGGTGCATTTCCGACGGTGCGAGCGTCTCACTCCGGCCGCATGATCATCAACATTGTGCCAGAGTATGCCAGGTGAACATCGCGGTCATCGGGCTTGGGCTCATCGGGGGCTCCGCTCTGCTCGCCCTTGCGGAGGCCCACCATGATGTCATCGGCTACGACGCGGACCCGCCCACCCGGGAGGCGGCCCTCGCCGCATCGGGCACGGCGCCGCGGGACGCCCGGTGGCGCGTGGCCCACAGCGTCGCCGAAGCCGTCGGCAGAGCCGATCTCGTGCTGCTGGCCGTCCCGCTCCCCGCGGTCGGCCCCATCCTCGATCTCCTGACCGACGCCGGCTACAGCGGGCTCGTCAGCGACACCACCTCGGTCAAACAGCCGGTGCGCCACCTTGCCCGGCGGCGGCTGGCCCCCGGGGAAACGGCATTCGTCGGCGGCCACCCGATGACGGGCCGGGAACTCTCCGGATTCGCCGCCGCCGACCCGAACCTGTTCACCGGCTGTTGCTGGGTGCTCTGCCTGGACCCGGAGACTCCGCTGGACCAGTGGTTCACGCTCGCCGAGACGGTCATCGGACTCGGCGCGAGAATCGTGCCGGCCACGTCCGCCGAACACGATCGGGCCGTCGCGGTCGTCTCGCACGTCCCGCATCTGGTCGCCACCGCCATCGCGGCCAGCGCCGGGCTGGATCCGCTGGCCCTGTCCCTGGCCGCGGGGTCCTTCCGGGACGGTACCCGGGTCGCGGCCACCCGCCCGGATCTCGTTGCCGCCATGTGCGGCGGCAACTCCGACGCCGTCCGGCACGCCCTCGACGAGGTCTGCGGCTGCCTTGCCAAGGCTCGCGCGGCCCTCGACGGGCCGGACCCGGTGACCGAACTCGTGCCGTGGCTGGCGCGGGGCCAGCGGGTACGTGCCCGGTGGCAGCTGCCCGCCAGCGATCAGTCTCCGCCAGCGGTCACGCTGCCCGGCACGCCCGAGGCGTTGCTGGCCCTGGGCCGGGCCGGGGGCTGGGTGACCCGGGTGGCGGCCGACCGGCGGAGTGTCACGGCCGTTCGCCCCGATCCGGCCTGATGGTCCGCTGATCGGTGACGATGGCGGTCACCAGGGCCGCCGGGGTGACGTCGAAGGCCGGGTTGACCGCGGCGGTCCGGGGTGGCGCGACCGCCACCGATGCGATCGTCGTCACCTCCCCCGCGCCCCGGTCCTCGATCTCGACGGCGTCGCCGGATCTGGTGTCCCGATCGATTGTCGACTCCGGCGCGACGACGATGAACGGAATGCCGGCGGCCCGTGCCCCCAGCGCGTGGCCGTAGCTTCCGATCTTGTTGACGACATCCCCGTTGGCACAGATCCGGTCCGCTCCCAGGATCACGGCGTCGACCTGTCCCCGGGCCATCAGAAAGGGGCCGGCGGAGTCGACGGCCAGGTGGTGGGGCACGCCGGCCCGGGCCAGTTCCCAGGTCGTCAGGCGCGCCCCCTGGAGCAGCGGGCGGGTCTCGCTGGCGATGACGCCGGCCAGTGCCTGCCTTCGGTGCAGTTCCACCACGACGCCCAGGGCCGTGCCGCCGGTGACGGCGGCGAGCCCGCCGGTGTTGCAGTGGGTCAGCAACGTCGGCGACGCCGGGCAGAGATCCGTGACCAGGTCAGCCCCGCGCGCTGCCAGCGCGGCGGACGCCGCGATCTCCTCGTCGCGGAGACGCAGGGCTTCGGCCAGCACCGCCGCCGGGCCATCGGGCAGC
>JABDRL010000269.1 GCA_013041765.1 Dactylosporangium sp.
AGCCGGAGGCACGGGGGGCGCTCACGGCCCTCGCCGCCGCCGCCAGCCGCCGCGACGGCTGAGCCACCAGGCACGCCCCGCCTGGAAGATCTGGAAGATATCGATGATCCGACGATCTTCAATCATGCCCGTGCCCTGGTAGCCACCTGTGCGTACACTCACAGCCAATGGACACCACGATCGACGACCCGCTACTTGGGGCGCTGGTCGACGAGCGCTATCGAATCCGGGCGCGCGTCGCCCGCAATGGCATGGCGACCATGTACACCGCCACCGACGAACGACTCGGGCGGCCGGTCGCCTTCAAGATCATCCACTCTGCCCAGGCGCAGGATCCCCGGTTCGTCGGCCGATTCACCGGCGAGGCGGAGACCATCGCCCGGCTGACCCACCCCAACGTCGTCGCCGTCTACGACCAGGGCACGTATCAGGGTCTGCCGTACCTGGTGATGGAGTACGTCAAGGGCCGGACCCTGCGGGAGCTCCTCATCGAGCGGGGCCGGCTCCAGCCCTCGGACGCGCTCGTGGTCCTGGAGCAGATGCTCGCCGCCATCGCGGCGGCACACCGGATCGGTCTGGTGCACCGGGATGTCAAGCCGGAGAACGTCCTGGTCGCCGAGGCCCCCGGGGGGTCGAACAGCCTCGTTGACGGCGTGATCAAGGTAGCGGACTTCGGCCTCGCCCGGGCGGTCGAGGTCAGTGCCGCCGGGGCCGGCCAGCTGATGGCGACGGCCGCCTATGTCGCCCCGGAGCTGGTCTCCCAGGGGCACGCCGATCCGCGCACCGACGTCTACTCCGCCGGCATCGTGCTGTTCGAGATGCTGACCGGCCGGGTGCCCTACGATGCCCCCACCGTCATCGACGTGGCCTGGAAACACGTCCAGGAGGACGTGCCCCCGCCCTCCGGTTTCGTCCCGGAACTGCCCCCGGTGCTCGATCATCTCGTCGCCCGGGCCGCCAGCCGCGATCCCGCCGGCCGCCCGACCGACGCCGGGACCATGCACGCCGAGGTCCAGCAGATCCGGGAGGAGCTGGGGGCGGCGCTGGCCCGCTCGCAGGCCGTCGGGGAACACACCGTGGTCGTCTCCCAGGTCGAGGCCAACACGGCCACCGCCCTGCTCCGCCCCGTCAGCGGCAGCCGGCACAGCGCGGACCGCCCGGGGTGGGCCCGGCTGCCACACCCGCGGCAGAGCGAACCCGGCGCGCCCCGGCCGCACCGGCGGGCCGCGGCGAGTTCCCGGGGAACCGGGGCACGGGAGGCCATCACCCCCATGATCAGCAAATTCAACGCCGACCCCAAGACACGCATCGTGGCCATCTCGGCCGTCGCCATCCTCGGGATCCTGCTGTCGGCCGGCATCTGGTGGATCGGCGTGGGCCGGTACGCGACGGCCCCGACCCTGACGGGCCTGCCCAAGGACCAGGCCGTGGCCCAGGCCGAGCAGGCGGGGTTCACCCTCAAGTTCGACGTCCCCCGCTTCGACAAGCAGGTCGCCAAGGACAGCGTGCTCCAGCAGGACCCGGCGGCCGGCGCGCGGATCACCTCCGGCGGCGTCATCACCGTCGTCCTGTCCAAGGGACCCGAACGCTACGAGGTGCCAGACGTCAGCGGCAAGCCGTTCGAGCTGGCCGAGCAGGACCTGCAGCAGATCGGGCTGACCGTGGTCCGCACCGATCAGTACGACGACAACCTGGCAGAGGGCAGCGTCGTGTCGACCGAGCCGGCCGCCGGCGAGGCGATCAAACGCGGTGACACCATCACGGTGCAGGTCAGCAAGGGCCGAGCACCGATCACCGTGCCGAACGTCGTCGGCAAGAACGTCAACGAGGCCAAGAGCACCCTCGCTCGCCTCGGTTTGACCGTGGAACTCCAGAAGGAGGAGGCCGACCTGCCCAAGGACCAGGTCGTCACCCAGGATCCGCTGGACGGCTCCGGGGCGGAACCGGGGGACACGGTCACGCTGACCGTCAGCAGCGGCCCGCCGCTCGTCACCGTGCCGGATGTGCGCAACCTGAGCGCGGAGGACGCCTCCAAGGCGCTCCAGGCAGTGGGCCTGCAACCGCAGGTGATGGGGGGCGGCACCGTGCGGATGCAGGATCCCCAGCCCGGCTCCCAGGTCGAGTCCGGCACGCAGGTCAGATTGCTGGCCTTCGGGTAGGAACGCGGGCCCCGTTCCCGGCACAGCACGCGACGAGTACCTCCGTGGCGCGGTCGATGCCGACGTCGTCGACGTCGAGGTGGGTCACCAGCCGGGCCAGGTGCGGTCCCAGCACGGAGATCCGCACGCCCCGCTCGCCGGCCCGGGCGGCCAGTGCCGGCGCGTCCATCGGGGCCGGGCGCAGATCCAGCGGCACGATGTTGGTGCGGACCCGCGCCGGGTCGACGAGCCCGAAGGGCGCCAGGGCCTCGGCCAGCCGCCGGGCGCGGGCATGGTCGTCGACGAGCCGGGCGAGGTGGTGGCGCACCGCGTAGCGGCCGGCCGCCGCCAGGACCCCGACCTGGCGCATGCCGCCCCCCATCCGCTTGCGGAGCACCCTGGCGCGCTCGATCCGGTCGGCGTCGCTGACGATCAGCGATCCGATCGGCGCGCCGAGCCCCTTGGACAGGCAGACCGAGACGGTGTCGAAGAGCCGGCCGTACTCGTCCAGGGGCACCCCGTCGGCGAGGTGGGCGTGCCAGAGCCGCGCCCCGTCACAGTGCAGGGCCAGCCCGGCGGCGTCGGCGACCGCCCGCAGCGACCGCAGCGCCGCCAGCCCCAGCACGGCCCCACCGGCCCGGTTGTGGGTCTGCTCGACGGCGATCGCCCGGGTGGCCACCGCGTAGTACCCCGCAGGGCGGATCATCGCCGCAATCGCCTGGGGGTCCAGGGCGCTGCCGCAGGCCGGCCAGGTCCGGGTCGTGATCCCGCCGATCGCGGCCGCCGCACCCAGTTCGTAGGTCACGATGTGGGCGTCGGCATCACACAGCAGCTCCTCCCCCGGGCTGACCAGCAGCTGCAACGCGATCTGATTGGTCATCGATCCGCTGGGGGCGAACAGGGCCGCCTCGTGCCCGAGCCGGGCCGCGATCTCCGCTTCGAGGGCCAGGACCGTGGGGTCCTCGTGGTAGACATCGTCCCCGACCTCCGCCTCGGCCATCGCCTGGCGCATCCCGGCGGTCGGACGGGTCACCGTGTCACTTCGAAGATCCACTATTGGGGCGGGTCCGGCGCCCGGTTCAGCCACGGAGCATCTCCGCGACGAGGAACGCCAGTTCCAGCGATTGCTGCGTGTTCAGCCGAGGATCGCAGGCGGTCTCGTAGCGGCCCGGCAGATCCTGGTCGGCGATCGCCTGCGCGCCGCCGAGACACTCGGTGACGTCCTCGCCGGTCAGTTCGACGTGGAGGCCCCCGGGATGGGTCGAGAGCGCCCGGTGGACCTCGAAGTAGCCCAGCACCTCGTCGACCACCCGATCGAAGTGCCTGGTCTTGTAGCCGTTGGAGGATTCGACCGTGTTGCCGTGCATCGGATCGCACTGCCAGATGACCCGGCAGCCCGCGGCCGTGACCTTCTCGATGATCGGTGGGAGCGCCTCGCCCACCTTGTGGTTGCCCATCCGGCTGACCAGCGTCAACCGCCCGGGGATGTTGTCGGGGTTGAGCCGCTCGCACAGCTCGATGGCCTGTTCCGGGGCGGTCGTCGGTCCGATCTTGACGCCGATCGGGTTGGCGATCCGGGACAGGAAGTCGACGTGGGCGCCGTCGATCTGCCGGGTCCGCTCGCCGATCCACAGGAAATGCCCGGAGAGCCCGTACGGCCGGCCGCCGGCGAACCGGGTCAGGGCCCGCTCGTACTCCAGGGCAAGGGCCTCGTGCGAGCAGTAGAGCGTCACGCTGCGCAGGGCGGCGTCGGCGGTCATCCCGCAGGCCTGGATGAACCCCAGCGCCCGGTCGATCTCCCGGGCGATCGCGTCGTAGCGCTGGCCGGCCGGGGAGGTCCGGACGAAGCCCTTGTTCCAGTCGTGCACGGCGTGCAGGTCGGCCAGGCCACCGCCGAGGTAGGCCCGCAGCATGTTCATCGCGCTGGAGGCATTGGCGTAGGCCCTGATCATCCGCTCCGGATCGGCGACGCGGGCCTCCGGCACCGGATCGATCGAATTGATCATGTCGCCGCGGTAGGAGGGCAGCCCCAGCGCGTCCAGGGCCGCGCTGCGCGGCTTGGTGTACTGACCGGCGACCCGACCGACCTTGACCACGGGCAGGGACGCGCCGTAGGTCAGCACGACCGCCATCTGAAGCAGCGTTCTGGCATTGGCGATGAGATGGCTCTCGGTGTTGTCCATGAACGTTTCGGCGCAGTCGCCCCCCTGCAGCAGAAACGCCTGGCCGTCGGCGACCAGGGCCAGCCGCTCGCGGAGGTCGTCGACCTCGTACGGGGCGACCACGCTCGGCACCGTCGACAGCACCCGCTCGACGTCATCGACGGCGCCGAGGTCCGGCCAGGGGGGTGTCTGCGCACGTGGAAGGCTACGCCAGCGGTCGACTCCGGCCGCATCCGTCGCGTTGCCGACCGGGGCCAGCTGGGCGAGTTCCGGCCCTGGATACCGGGTGTGGTGCCACTCCTGACGCATGGGCTCAAGGGTACGGCGACCAAGGTCCGGAGAAATCCCAGGGGCGGGCAATGCGCCCGCGGCCCGCCCGCGCGCCGCCGGGCACGCAGGGTAGGGGCTATTCGGGGTCCGCGACGATCGCCACGACGGCCTGGTCGTCGAAGCGGTAGCCAACGCCGCGGACGGTCACGATCCCGTCCGCGCATTCGCCGAGCTTGGCGCGCAGCCGGCGGACGTGGACGTCCACGGTGCGCTCTCCGCCGACCATCTCGTACTCCCAGACGCTGCGCAGCAGCTGGGCTCGGCCAAAGACCCGACGCGGATGCCGGCACAGATAGCTGAGCAGGTCGTACTCGCGCCGGGACAGGTGCACGGGCACACCGTCCCGCCAGGCCGTCCGGGAACTGGTCTCCAGGTACAGGGTCGGTTTTCCCCCGGGAACGGCCGCGGTGCCGCGGGGCTGCGGGGGCATCGGGCTGACCAGTCGCAGCTGTGGTTCCCGCGACGGGACCGGGGACACCCGCTCCGGGCGGTCGTCGCTCCGCGGCCCGACCATCGAGCCCTGCGGGGACAGCTCGACGGCGGTCTCGGTCAACGTGCGCAGATCGTCGATCAGTCGACGGGCCGTCAGGGACAGCACGTCGTCCGGGACGGTGATCTGGACAGTGATGGTCAGTGCCGCCGCCGGCAGGGCGGCATCATTCACAGGTCGGGCTGTGGCGTCCGACGATACCGCTGGGGGCACGACGCTCTCCCTCCACAGAAACGATCAGCTATCAGGGTCGGATGAAACGGCTCCAGCGATCTTCTTCCGCCCTTGGGTAGGCTATCCAATTCGCCGAAGCATCGCACTCGGAGCAATGAGTTCATTGCGTTTCGTCACATCGACCCGAGCTGACGTCAGGTTACTCTCACTGACCGAGTTCGCGACGCAGCGTCCCGGGACCGGCGACCCGCGCACCCACGGCACGCACCCGCTCCCGCAGCCGCCGATCGGCCGTGACCACGACACACTCCCGGGCCGGCCCCTCGGCCGTGACAAGCGCCACGATGGCGTCGTCACCCAAGCCGGACGCCGCGAGCACCCGGACGCCGGGCACCCCGGGAACGTGCCGCGCCCGCCCCTCGACCACCAGTACGACCTCTCCCCCGGCCAGCAGGCTCTCGGCGGGCCGTCCCCCGGCCACGACGGTCTCGGCCAGGCGGTCGCGAAGCCGGGCGGTCGCACCCGCCCGGTCCCGCCACCACCCGTCGGGCACCGATCCGACGACGTTCGCCGCGTCGACCACGAGCAGCGGAATCACCTCAGGCATCGGACCATCACATCTTGGGCAGCCGGATCGCCACCGTCGGGGCGTCCTGCATGACCGAGGACGCCTGGTCTCCGGCCGCACCGCCGGCGCCCCGGTCGGCCCTGCCGATCTCCGCTCCCTCGGCCAGCTCCACGGCGTCCCATTCCCCGAGAGCCACCGGCTTGCCCCGGGTCATCGCCTCGACCCTCGGGGCGGCGCCGCGGTCGGGGCGGGCGTTGAGCAGACTGCCGTTGGTGCTGATGTCCGTCACGATGATCACACCGTCGCGCAGTTCCAGGCGCAGGTGGCTGCGGCTGACCCGGGTGACGATGTGCTGGGCCAGGTAGGAACCGAGCACCACGGCCCCCGGCCCGTCCGGGGCCCGGCCCACGACCAGCGGCGCGCCGGCGCTCAGCCCGAAGCGGTACTTGGCGAGTCCGTCGATCCGCAGGGCGATCGGCACCGTCATCGGGCGGGGGCCGGCGTCGACGAGCCGTTCCAGGTGGCGGGGGCAGACGGCGATCCCCGTGCCCGAGTTCTGGGGCGGCGACTGCGGGCCGGACGGGGGGAAGCTCGGGCAGCCGGGCACCGGGCAGTGCCACTGCCTGCTGACGGGCTGCGAGCGCTGCTGCGGACTCTTGCTCCCGGCGCTGGCCAGCATGACGCTGCCCGAGGCCGGGGCCGGCACCAGGCGGGCGCCGGGGAACCCCGGCAGCGATCTCGCCGTGATCACTGGTTGACCGACGCTCCACGCGACCTCGCACACCCGGGAGAGCGCGTCGGTCCCCGCCGGCAGGATCTCGATCATCCCGTCGTCCGACCAGCGCCGCAGCGCCATGCGCTCGTTGGACGTCAGGTCGGTGTCGGCGAGGACGCTCCGGCTGCCCACGGCGTAGATCGCGACGCTCTCGTCGGCGAGATGCCGGCTGAGGGCGTCGATCACCAGTCCGAGTCGCAGCAGGTTGGCCAGGCGCCCGTCCGAGCCGGGGATCCGCATGGCCTCGGCGACATCGACGATCGCACCGGTCAGTAACGGATCGGTCCGCATCCGTGCCTCGATGGCGTCCAGCGCCCGGGTGACTTGAAAACGCACCTGCTCATGATGCCTGGTCGCCGGAGGAACCGGAACGTCGGCCACCCGGCCGAAACGGTCGGAGGCCCCAGACCATCAGCCGACGCGGCCGGCCCGTCCGCTGGCCCGGTCACGGGCGGCTTCAACGGCGGAGAACACCGCGGCCCGCACCGCGTGCCGGTCCAGTTCGCGCAGCGCCGCGATGGTCGTCCCCCCGGGCGAGGTCACGGCTTCCCGCAGCGTGGCCGGGGACTCGCCGGTGTCGCGCAGCATGGCGGCGGAGCCGACGGCGGTCTGGACCGTCAGGTCGTGGGCGACCTGGCGGGGCAGGCCGAGCATCACCCCGGCCTCGGTCATCGCCTCGACGAGGTAGAAGAAGTACGCCGGTCCCGAGCCGGACAGCGCCGTGACGGCGTCCTGCTGCGTCTCTGGAACCCGGACCACCCGTCCCAGCTGCTGGAACAGTTCCTCGACCAGGTCGAGGTCCGCGGCGGTGGCGTGCTCCCCTGGCGAGATCGCCGTCATCCCCTCGGCGACGAGGGCCGGGGTGTTGGGCATCACCCGGACGATCGGGGTGCCCTCCGGGAGATGGGTCGCGAAGAACGTGGTCGGCAGGCCGGCGCAGATGGACACCACGAGCGTTCCCTGGCTCACGCGGGCCCCGACGTGCGTCAGCAGACGGTGCGCGTCCTGGGGCTTGACCGCGAGCACCACGACCTCGGCCGCGTCCACGGCCTCCTCGCTGGACACGAACCGGATGCCGTAACGCTCGGTCAACTCCCGCGCCCGCTGCTGGCTCGCGTCCACCGCTAGCAGGCTCCCCGCGTCCCACCCGGCCCGGAGCAGGCCGGAGAGCAGCGCTTCGCCCATCTTTCCGGCACCGATGATGGCAATGGTCCTCATGCTCGCCCCTCCTCGCCAGTCAGGGGGCAGACGCCCGCGGGATTCCGGCCCGAAGCGCCAGAGTCCCGGGCGGCTGCCCCCCGCACCACCATGTGGTCAGCCGAAGAAGACCTCAGCCTCGCCGTACCGCGCCGGCGGAACCGTCTTCAGCTCGCCGGTCGCCGCGATGAACGGCACCCTCGCGATCTCGGTACCGTGCAGCGCGACCATCTTGCCGAAGTCGCCCTCGTGAACGGCGTCGATCGCCGCGAGCCCGAGCCTCGTCGCCAGCACGCGGTCGAACGCGGTCGGAGCGCCACCGCGCTGGATGTGCCCCAGCACCACGGCCCGGGCTTCCTTGCCGGTCTTCTTCTCCAGTTGCTCGGCCAGCCACTGGCCGATGCCACCGAGGCGGACGTGGCCGAACGCGTCCAGCTCGCCGGTCGCCAGCACCATCTGGCCGTCCAGGGGCATGGCGCCCTCGGAGACCACGATGATCGGCGAGTAGTTGGTCTGATAGCGCTTCTCGACGTACACCGCGACCTGGTCCAGGTCGAACTTGCGCTCGGGCAGCAGAATGACGTTCGCCCCGCCGGCCAGGCCGGCGTGCAGGGCGATCCAGCCGGCGTGCCGGCCCATGACCTCGACGACCAGCGTCCGGTGGTGGCTCTCTGCCGTCGTGTGCAGCCGGTCGATTGCCTCCATGGCGATGTTGACCGCGGTGTCGAAGCCGAAGGTGTAGTCGGTGGCGTTCAGATCGTTGTCAATGGTCTTCGGCACCCCGACGACATTGACGTCCAGCTCGGTGAGCTTGGTCGCGACGCCGAGGGTGTCCTCGCCGCCGATGGCGACCAGAGCGTCGACGCCCTGCTCAGCAAGATTTTCCTTGATCTTCTCCACACCACGTTCGATCTTGAACGGGTTGGTCCGCGAAGATCCGAGAATCGTACCGCCCCGAGGCAGAATGCCCCGGACGCGGCTAATGTCCAGGTCCATGGCGTAGCCCTCAAGGGGACCCCGCCAACCGTCGCGGAAGCCAACGAACTCATGGCCGTAGGTGTCGATGCCCTTGCGAACCACGGCCCGGATGACCGCGTTGAGACCGGGGCAGTCGCCACCCCCGGTCAGTACGCCGATGCGCATGCCTTGCTCGTCCTTCCCAAACGTTGATGCCCCGATCCCGTATCGCGATCGAGCCCCGTGGGGACGGGTCGGAAAAACCAACCCGGTATTCGGCATCGTTGCCGGCCCGGGGCGGGCCGCAACCGCACTCTAACCCCTCGACTCGCCCTCGCTGCGCCCGACCGCGCCACCATTTCGATGATCCCAGCCCGGTCGCTTCAGGACCCGCCATCTGGCGAGGTTGTGCCGGGCATCTGCCAACGCATCGTGCTGGTCGGAGCCCGGAGCCGGCAGCTGGGGACGGCCCAGGTCGTCCCAGCGCTGGCGCAGGTCCTTGGTGAACCGGGGAATCTCCCGGGGCAGCGCCGGCATCGCACCCCACAGCTGCGCGATCGCGACGTGGTCGTACGCGGCGTACCAGGCCCACAGGTCGATGCTGGCCGCGGTTCCGGACCGTAACGGCTCAACCAGGAAATGGTATAAATCATCACGGATGCGCTCGCGGGAACGCCACGCCGTGGCGGCCGGCGAGGGCAGCTTGTCGAGAACGTTTCGACGCACCCATGGCAAGGCCCTCGTAGCATCGAACTCGGTCGACACGGCATAGAACTCACGGCCCTGCTCGTCGACCACGCCGATCGACACCAGATCGATCAGCCGCCCGTCCTCAATGAACTCACAGTCATAGAAATATCGGTACCCCATCGTGTTCCATAATGCCGCACCCGTCGCCGGCGACGGCCACGGGCCAAGAGCGCCAGGGGCGGGGGGCGGTGCACCGTTCACCGGGCGCGCACCGCCGCCCCCCACGGCGGTGCGCCACGCTAGCCTGCTCTGCACGAGGATTCGATACTGTCGTCGA
This sequence comes from Dactylosporangium sp., assembly GCA_013041765.1. Taxonomy (GTDB): domain Bacteria; phylum Actinomycetota; class Actinomycetes; order Mycobacteriales; family Micromonosporaceae; genus JABDRL01. The sequence goes on from JABDRL010000269.1 coordinate 9,819, forward strand.
GCTGATGCAAGGGGTGTACAGAGCACGACACCCAGGCAATGATCGGGTGGTATCCATTCGGGTCCCATCGGGGAGGGGTTGGACCTTGGATGTTCGGCAGCCGGAGCTGGGCGATGCTCTGACGGGCGTCGAGATGTTCGCCGCTCTTGACCCGGAGGTACGGCAGCGGGTCATCGCGGCGGCGGTGCCTCGCACATACCGCAAAGGACAGCTGCTCTTCGTCGAAAACGACCCGGGCGAGTCGCTCATCGTCCTGCGCCGCGGGGCGGTCATGGTGTTTCGCACCGCTCCAACGGGTGAACGCGCGGTGCTGTCCGTGGTCCGGCCCCCGGACACCCTGGGCGAGGTCTCTCTGCTGGACGGCGCGCCGCGCTCGGCCTCGGCCGAGGCGATCGAGGACTGCCAGGCACTCGCCCTGTCCCGGCAGGCGCTCCTCGATCTCGTCCACGCCAACCCGCGCATCCTGGATGCGGTGCTGCGGTCCCTGGGCGGGCTGATCCGCCGGCTGACCGAGCAGAACGCCGATCACGTGTTCCTCGATCTGCCGGGCCGCGTCGCCAAGACCCTCGTCCGCCTCGCGGGTGATTCCACGGCCACGATGATCACCATTGAGCTCAACCAGAGCCAGCTGGCCGAGATGGCCGGCGGCTCGCGGCAGAGCGTCAACCAGGCCATCGGATCATTCGCCGGGCGCGGGTGGCTGCGCACCGAGGGCCGCCGCATCGTCGTGACCGATCTCGCCGCCCTGCGGCGTCGGGCTGGTATGAGCGAACGCTGACCGGTCACCCCCACACCGGACCCGGCCGGAAGGGCGCGCCGTTCCGGCGGAACAGCCGAGCACCGACCGGTGTCACATTCACTACAGCCGGTCGACCGCGGGACCCAGCGGGTGAGGATACTCGGACGGCATGCCGCGATACGTCCGACGATCGGGGAGGTCGTCATTCCACCCCTGTGTCCCCGGTGCGGCCGGGTCGCCGCCAGCGACGACCGGTTCTGTGGCGGCTGCGGCGCCGCGCTGCCCACCGCCTGCGTCCGGTGCGGTGCCTCACTGACCGCCGATGTACTGTTCTGCACCGGCTGCGGCACCCGGCGGGGCGACCGTGCCCTCGCCCCGCCGCTGCCCACCGCCGAGGACCGCCGCCGGATCAGCGTGCTGTTCATCGACCTCGTCGGCTTCACCCCGTACGTCGAGCGCGCTGATCCGGAACTCGTCCGCGAGTTGCAGACCGGTTTCTTCGCCACCGCGCGGCAGGTGATCGGCTCCTACGGGGGCGTGGTGGAGAAGTACATCGGCGATGCGGTCATGGCCCTGTTCGGAGCCCCGGTCGCCACCGAGACCGACGCCATCCGCTGCGTGCGCGCCGGGCTGAAACTCCAGCGCGCGCTCGCCCGGTTCGCCACCCCGCCGCACGGCCGACCCCGGTTCCGCGTCGGTGTCGCCACCGGCGAAGCCCTGGTGGACGTCGCGGCGGCACGCGACGGCGGGCAGGCGATCGTCGCCGGCGACGTCGTCAACACCGCGGCCCGGCTCCAGTCCGCCGCGCCGGCCGACGGGGTGCTCGTCTGCGGCAGGACCTACGCCGTCACCCGTAGCGCCATCCGCTACGGCGAGCACCAGTCGATGCTGCTGCGCGGCCGCTCGGCCCCGACCGAGGTATGGCTGGCGCTGGCCGTGGCCGGCACGGTCCACCGGGACACCGACAGCACGGTTCCCCTGGTCAACCGCACCCACGAACTCGGCGTGCTGGTCAACGCCCTGGACCGGGCCCTGCACGAGCGCCGGCCCCAGCTGGTCACCGTCCTCGGCCACGCGGGGCTCGGCAAGAGCCGGCTGGTGCGGGAACTCTACGGGCACACGGAACGCCTGTTCAGCGAGCCAGTGGTCTGGTATACCGGGCGCTGTCCGCCATTCGGGGAAAATGTCACGTACTCGGCATTCGCCGACATCGTAACGGCATATGCCGGCATCCTCGACACGGACCCGGAAGCGGTCGCCCGGAAGCGGCTGCTGGACTCCCTCGGCTGCCTGGTCGAGGGCGGCGACCTGGAGCACCTGCGCAACGCGCTCAGTCCACTGGTCGGCGTCTCCGCCGCCAAGATCTCGGCGGACGAGTCCGAGTCCACCTGGCGGCGGTTCGTCGTCGCGCTGGCCAGCAGGCACCCGACCGTGCTGGTGTTCGAGGATCTGCACTGGGCCGACGAGCCGATGCTGCGGTTCATCGAGCGGCTGGGAGTCTCGGTCCGGGACGTGCCGCTGCTCCTGCTGTGCACCTCCCGGCCGGAGCTGGTCACCCGCGAGCCCACCTGGGCCACGGCGATCGGCGGTGCCTTGACCATCACGTTGTCCCCGCTGCGGGATGCCGAGATCGCCACCATGTACGCCCATCTGCTGGGTCAGGCGGCGTTCGCCACCGACGCCCTCGGCCCGCTGGTCGAGCTGGCCCACGGCAATCCCCTCTACGCCCACGAATACACCCGGATGCTGGCGGAGCAGGGGGTGGTCAACGCCGCGGAGTCGCTCCGGCTGGGAGATCGGATCCCGATGCCGGACGGCGTGCACGCCGTGCTCGCCAACCGCATCGATCTGCTCGATCCCCCGGACCGGGCCGTTCTCCAGGCGGCGGCGGTGGTCGGGATGGACTTCTGGCCCGGGGCGGTCGCCGCGGCCATCGGCCGGTCGAGCGATGCGATCGAGCGCTCGCTGCGCCGCCTCGAGCAGCGGGACCTCATCCGCCAGCAGCCCGTCTCGGCCATGGCCGGCCAGAGCGAGTACCACTTCGGGCACGTGCTCGTGCGGGACGTCTGCTACCAGCGACTGCCGAGGACCGAGCGCATCGCGTGGCACGAGCGCACCGCGGACTGGTTGGACACCGTCGGTGCCGACCGGACCAGTGACCTCGCCGAGATCGTCGCCCACCACCGGCACACGGCGCACGAGATCGCCCGGGGGCTCGACCTGGACGTCAGCCGGTACGTCGGCCCGGCCCGGCGGGCCAGCCACCGGGCGGCCCTCCGCACGTACGCGCTGCACGCGCTGGACACGGCGACCGGCTTCATCGGCCGGGCCCTGGCCCTGTGCGACCGGACCACCCCGACCATCGAGCGGCTCCAGCTGGAACTGCTGGCGACGGAGATCGCGTTCTACGCCGGAGGCGACACGTTCCTCGCCGGTGGGGGCAGTGAACAGCTCGCCGGGCTGGCCGACCGGCTGGACGCCGCCGGGGACCGGGGACATGCCGCCCGGGCATGGCTGTTGCGGGGGCAGGCCGCCTGGTTGCGGGCCGACCGACGCGGTGCCCTCGCCCATCTCGGCCGGGCCGTGCGGCTGTATGCCGACCTGCCAGACGGCCAGGAGAAGGCCGACGCGTTCGCCGAACTCGGCCGGCTACACATGCTCAACTACGAGCACGATCCCGCGGTGACCGCGGCCAGCGCCGCCGCGGAGATCGCCGAGAGCCTCGGGCTGGCCGAGATCCAGGCCAACGCCGAGATCACCATCGGAACGGCCCGCTACCAGGCCGGCGATCCCCGCGGCCTGAACGACCTGTGGCAGGTCATCGAGCGGTGCCGGCAGCGGCGGCTGCTGGCCCTGGGGCGAGCGGCCCAGAACCTGGCGTCCGCCCTGATCGAGGAGGGGGACTGGCCGGGGTGCGAGGCCACGCTCGCCGAGACCGCACCGGTCGTGCCCGGCGGGCACAACCTCACCACGGGTTTCTCCGCCGACGCCCAGCGGGCCTGGTTCGCGGGCGACTGGGACGCTCTCATGATCGCGGCGGATGCCGTCTTCGCCAGCCCGAGCGGTGAGTGGGACATCCAGGCCCGGGGGCTGCGGTCCTGGATCGGGCTGCTGCGGGCGCCGGGCCCCCCGATGGTCGACGGCGTTCCCGGTCTGCTGGCCGCCGGCGAGCGAAGCGGCTTCCACCGGCTGCGGTGGAGCGCCCTGGCCCATGGGGCGCTGACCAGGGCCGTGCAGGGCCATCCGGCCGAGGCCGCCGACCTGCTGACCGAGCTGACGGCGCGGTGGCGGGAGGTCCGGGCCATCGCGACCGGCGAGTGGGTGCCGGCGGCGGCCGCGGCGGCGGCCCTGACCAGCCGGTCCGCGGCGACGACCGTCGGCCAGATGCTGGCGGAGGTGCCCTACGCCACCCCGTGGGTCGAGGCGGCGATCCACGTGATCGCCGGGGCTCTCGGCGACTCGACGCAGGCCGCGACGCACGTGGCTCAGGCCGCGGCGATCTACGGCGCGATCCCCAACAGCACGGAGCGGGCCATGGCCCTCGCCGTCGCCGTCC
>JABDRL010000259.1 GCA_013041765.1 Dactylosporangium sp.
GGTCAGCGCGTCGGACACGGCCGTGCCCTCGTCCGGGTACCGGGCCAGGGCCCCGGCCAGGCCGAGCGGCCGGGCGACAAACCGCGCGCCGGAGTGGTGGGCGACCAGGGCACTGATCCGAGCGGGCCATCCCAGACCGTCGAGAAAGCGGGCGCCGTCGAGCGGATGGAAGCCGGTGTCCACGGCCCGGTCGCCATAGCCGATGTCGTGGACCCAGGCCGCCACGACCAGGATCTCCGCGTCGTGGTCCCCGATGGTTTCCGCCAGGTCCTCGGCCCGTGCCGCGACCCCTGCCGTATGCCGCAGCCGGTCACCTGTCAGCAGTTCCCGGGCGAGTGCCCGGGCCTCGTCCACCCCGACGGGCGGGGCAAGGAGCGTAGCGACCATGGTCGCAGGCTATGGCCTCTCCCGGGCGGAAGGGCCGCCCGTCAGCCAGCCGCCATCAGCTGTTCACCGCAGGGACACCTGGCAGCCGGTCGCCGCCCACGACCGGCCCCCGCAGAGCGTTGTCGAGTTCGTTCCATCCGGGCACGCTGGCAAGATCCGCTCCGTGGACCGTCAGTTCGATCCCGAGGTCCTGGGCCGCGTCGGTCGCGGCCATCAGGCTCCCCAGGGCGACCGGATCGACGACGTTCGCATCGCTGAGGTCGATCACGATCCGGGCGGGGCGCTGCCGGAGCAACACCTCGATCAGGGTCCGGCGCAGCCGGTCAACGGCGTCGCCAGCGATGACGCCCACCGGCCTGATCTGGGTGGCGCCATCGGCGAGCAGGCAGGTCTGCACACTTGCTGAACTCACGGGGACACCTCCGGCCGCCAACCGTTCGGTTGTCGTTCACCGTACGGGCGAGATGGTGTCACCACGATCACCCGTTGGTGGACTGTGACGCCGCATACCGGCAAACCTCGCGCCGGGAGACGATGCCCGGCGCGGTCCTCGGCCTCGGTCGGGGCCGGGGCCGCCCCGAACCTGTGCGTTCCGGGGACGCCGACAGGTCAGGCCATCCGCGAGCCGGTCGATGAGGGTGACGTACCTGTACGTCTCTATCCAGGGAATCCACCGTGCCCGACGCTGGCCACCCCGCGGCTGGGGCGGCGGGCGGGTCCGTCCCGCACCGCCCCGCTCGGCTGCCGCTGGTGCTGCTCCGCAGCCCGTGGTTCATCGGGCTCACCGTCGTGACGCTGGCCTGTATCGTCGCGGTATTCACCGGCCCGCTCGGCAGGCCCCTGGACGTGGCCCTCAACCTGGTCCTGGCGGCGCTGGACCTGGCGACCGCCGCCAACGCGTTCTCCACCGCCCGGCACTTCCCCAGCCGCCCGGTGCGACGCCTGGCCCTGGGCGTCGGTCTGATCGCCACCATCTACCTGATCAGCGACCTCACCGAGGCGGTGGGCACCGCCACCGGGCTACTGGCCAGCCAGGAAACCCTCGCCAACGTCACCATCGTCGGGAGCAACCTGGTGCTCCTCGGTCTCCTGCTGCGGTACCCCACCGGAGCCAGAAGCCGCTCCGACCGGCTGACCTTCTGGCTGGACGCCGGATCGGTCCTGGTCGGCGCGGGTGTGATCACCTGGTGCCTGATGCTGGGACCGCGGCGCGAGGGCTGGAGCCTGGAGCATCTGGCCACCGCGCTGGGTACCGCGGTGCTGCTGGCGATGGTGGCCTTCGCCGTGGTCCGGCTGATGCTCAGCAAACGACCTCCACTGGCCCGGGCCCCGACCATCTGGGCCGTCGGATCGACCTTCGTGCTGTACGCCAGTTCCCTGGTCCACGCGTCTCCCGAGCTGTTGCTACGCATCGGGCTGGCAGACGACCTGGCGTCGTCGTTCCTGATGATGGTGGCGTTGTGGACCCACCGAGTCCAGCTCCGGCTGGATCCGGACATCCTGCGCCGGCGCCGCCGCAAGCCGTTCAGCGCCCTGCCCTACCTGGCGATGGCGGCGATGTTCGTCGTCGTGGTATTCGTCGTGCCCGAGGGTCTGGGGATGCGGTCCATCAGTGCCCTGGGCGGGCTCGCCGTGATCAGCCTGCTGGTCGTCCTGCGTCAGCTGCTGGCGTTCGCCGGTAATGCCCAGCTGCTGCGGCGGCTGGACCGCACCCTGGTCGACCTGCGTGCCCATCAGCATCGGCTGCGGGCGTTGCTGGACCATGCCTACGACATCACGCTGACGGTCGACCCCCGGGGACGGATGTCCTATCTCAGTCCGGCGGTGGAACGCACCCTCGGCGTGCCGCCAGCGGCCCTGCGGGGCAGCCGGTGGCGAACCCCGCTCCATCCGCAGGACGCCAGGAACCTGATGCGGGCCGTGCCGGCCCTGCTGGCCGCCGCCGGCACCACCGTGACCTGGCAGGTGCGGGCACGCAGCACCGACGGCACCTGGCGGTGGCTTGAGGTCGTCTGCACGAACCTGCTGCACGAGCCGGCCGTCTGCGGGGTGGTCTGCAATGCCAGGGATGTGACCGAGTCCCGCGACCTGCACGACCGGCTGCGCTTCCAGGCCTTCCACGACCCCCTGACCGGGCTGGCCAACCGGATGCTGTTCACCGAACGTTTGATCGCAGCCCTCACCGAGGTACCCGAGAAACCAGTGTCCGTGCTGCTGCTCGACCTGGACGGCTTCAAGGAGATCAACGACGTCTGGGGCCACCACGCCGGAGACACGGTCCTGGTCACGGTGGCCTCCCGGCTGACCGCCGCGGTCCGCGACCAGGACACGGTGGCCCGGCTGGGTGGCGACGAGTTCGGGGTGCTCCTGGTCGGCACGGACCGGGCCGAGGCGGAGCGGGTCACCGAGCGGCTGGAGCGACAGCTGGAGGAGCCGATGGCCCTCGACCCGGGGCCGGCCGAGGCCACGGTCAGGGTCGTGGCCGGGGCCAGTATCGGCATCGCCACCCGGGACGGGGAGTGTTTCCCCGACCCGAGTCCCCCGGTCGATGCCATGCTGAAGGCCGCGGATGCCCAGATGTACCGGCGCAAGCGGCTGCGCCGGACCGGCGGGGGTCGCCAGACGGGGCGGGGGTGACCGGTCGGAACGTCCGCACCCGCACGACCAGATCTACGACTACCGTTGCCACATGCGTCTGGGTGTTCTTGATATCGGCTCCAACACGGTGCACCTGCTGGTGGTGGATGCCCATCCCGGGGCGCATCCCTGGCCGGCCTACTCCGAGAAGACCGAGCTCCGCCTGGCCGAGCGCATCGGAGAGAACGGGCAGCTCACGTCGGCTGGCGCCAATGCGCTCGTCGAGGCCGTCGCCCGGGCCAAGGTATCCGCGACCCGGCACGGCACCGAGGACCTGCTGGCGTTCGCCACCTCGGCCGTCCGCGACGCGACCAACGCCACCGAGGTGCTCGCCCGGGTCCGGCAGAAGACCGGCGTCGAGCCTCGGGTGCTGTCCGAAGAGGCCGAGGCCAGCATGACCTTCCTGGCCGTGCGCCGCTGGTACGGCTGGTCCGCCGGCAGGCTGCTGGTGCTCGACATCGGCGGTGGATCGCTGGAGATCGCCGCCGGCATCGACGAGGAACCGGACACCGCGCTCTCGCTGCCCCTGGGAGCCGGTCGGCTCACCCGGGACTGGTTCCGCGACGATCCGCCCTCGGCCCGGCAGGCCGAACGGTTACGGGAGCATGCCCGGAACATGATCGACGTTGCCGCCCTCAAGGTGCTCTCCACCGGCTGGGACCGACCGGTGGCGACGTCGAAGACGTTCCGCACCCTGGCCCGGCTGACCGGCGCGGCCCCGTCCTCCGCCGGCCCGAGGACGACCCGCAGGTTGACCCGCACCGGGTTGCACCAGCTGATCGGATTCATCAGCAGAATGTCGTCCACTGCCCTGTCGGAGATGGACGGGGTCAGCACCAAGCGCGCGCATCAGGTGCTGGCGGGCGCTATCGTCGCCCAGGAAACCATGCGTCGGCTGGCGGTCGACTCGGTCGAGATCTGCCCGTGGGCGCTGCGAGAGGGTGTCATCCTCCGCCGGCTCGATGTGCTGGAGCCGGGGGTGTCCACGGACGACGCCGGACGGAACGCGAAGGGTCTGCGGGCTGGAGGTCTCGGGTGAGCGAAACCGGATTCGAATGTGCCCTGCCAGAAGTCGCGGCAGACGACGATCCGCTGGGCGGCGCTGTCGGTGCCGCCGTCCGGTCCCGGTTCCACGTCACCGACGGCCCCGTGCGGACGGTCGACCGGGTGTGGCTGGACACCTTCGACTGGCGGCTGCACGCCGCTGGCCTTCGGCTGGCGTACACCGTCGGCGACGGTGCCCACAGTCTGGTACTCGGTCCCGGCGCGGGCGAGAGCGTCCAGCGGCTGTCGGCTCCGGTGCACTGGCCGAGCCTGGTGGAGGACCTCCCGGAGGGTCCGCTCCGCGAGCGGCTGCGTCCGGTCGCCGGGATCCGGGCGTTACTGCCCATCGCCGACACCCGGTCGACCATCCACGAGCTGCGGATCCTCAACGCCGAGGAGAAGACCGTGGTGCGGGCGCGGGTGGAGCGGTCCGCGTCGTCGCCGCCGAGGCTGTCGCTGGTCCCGGTGCGGGGCTACGCCCGGCAGGCCGAGCGGGTGGCCACGCTCGTCGCCGCCGTTCCCGAGGTGGCCCCGGGCAGCGGGTCCGACCTGGACGCGGCGCTGGCCACCGCCGGCCGCCGTCCGGGAGGGGAGGCCGGCCCGACCGCGATCCAGTTGCGCCCCGGGCAGGGCTCGGCCGATGCCCTCGCCCGGCTCCTGCTGGGATTGCTCGACGTGGTCGAGGCCAACGTGCCGGGCACCATCGCGGACTGGGACACCGAGTTCCTGCACGACCTGCGGGTCGCCGTGCGCCGGACCCGCTCGGCGCTCAAACTGGCCGGGGACGCCCTGCCCGAGGGGGTCGCGAAGCGATTCGCCCCGGAGTTCAAGTGGCTGGGCGATCTCACCACGCCAATGCGCGACCTGGATACCCTGCTGCTCGACTTCGACCAGCTGACCGGGGAACTCGTGGAAGCCGACGCCGCGGATCTGGATGCCTTCCGGGCCCATCTCCAGCGGCACCGGGCCGGCGAGCGGCGACGCCTGGTCCGGGGGCTGCGCAGCGCCAGGTTCGGCAAGCTCGCCCGCGCCTGGCGGGCCGAGCTGACCGAGATGCTGTCGCCGTCGGCCGGGGAGGCACCGGAGAGCGGCCCGGCGAACGCGGAGATCACCTCGGACGACGGCCCGGCGAACGCGGCGGCGCTGGCCGCCACCCGGCTACGGCGGGCGTGGCGCAGAGTCGTTCGGCTCGGCGCGTCCATCGCGGTGGACGCGCCCCCGCAGACACTGCACGACCTCCGCAAGCGCTGCAAGGAGCTGCGGTACGTGCTGGAGCTGTTCGGCTCGCTCTACCCGGCCGGCGCCCGGCGTCCCCTGGTCAAGGAACTCAAGGTGCTCCAGGACTGTCTCGGTGCGTTCCAGGACGCCGAGGTCCATCGGGATGTCGTCCGCCTGCATGCCGTGGCGATGATGGACGCCCCGGCCGCCAGCGCCGCGACCATGCTGGCCATGGGCGAGCTGGTCGCCCGGCTCGGCCGGCGACAGCGCCGGGCCGCGCGGGAGTCCGTCACCCGGTTCGAGCGCTTCGCCACCCCCCGGAACGAGCGACGGATCGCCATCGCCACGGAGACCCCATGAGAATCTTCGCGACGTACAGCATCAAGGGCGGCACTGGAAAGACCTCCACCGCCGTGAATCTCGCGTATCTGGCCAGCCGGGCCGGTGACCGCACCCTGCTGTGGGACCTCGACCCGCAGGCCGCGGCGACCTTCCTGTTCCGCATCAAGCCCCGGGTCAAGGGCGGCGCCAAGGCCCTGGTCAACCGGGCGACCAGCGCGGCGGACGCGATCAAGGGAACGGACTTCGAGGGCCTCGACCTGCTGCCGGCCGACTTCACCTACCGCAATCTGGACCTGGTGTTCGACCGGGCCAAGCGGTCGAGGGAACGCCTCGGCCGGTTGCTGGCGCCCCTGGCCGGGGAGTACGACACCGTCGTCCTCGACTGCCCGCCCAGTGTCTCCCTGGTCTCGGAGAACGTGCTGCGCGCCGCGAACACGCTGGTGGTGCCGCTCATTCCGACGACACTCTCGCTGCGCACCTTCGACCAGCTCACCGAGTTCGTCCAGCGGTCGGAGCCACCCCGGCCGGCCGTCGTGGCCTTCTTCTCCATGGTCGATCGCCGCAAGCGACTGCACCGGGACCTGGTCGAGGGCCTGCCGGGACGGCGCACCGGTATCCTGCCCGTCAGCGTTCCCGCCGCCGCCGTGGTGGAACGCATGGCCGTCGAGCGGGCGCCGGTGCCGGTGTTCGCCGCCCGCAGCCCGCTCGCCCGCAGCTACGAGTCGCTGTGGGAGACGATCAGCCAGGGACCCCCAGCCGTCAGCGAGTGTTCGCTGGAGGGTTGACGCCTCGTCGCCCAGCACCCCATCACGACCTCGATGGTGTGGGGCATGCGAGTCGCCCTCATCTCCGAATCATTCCCACCGGATGTCAACGGGGTCGCGAACAGTGTCGTTCGGGTCGCGGAGCACCTGCACCGTCGTGGCCACCACCCCCTGGTCATCGCGCCACGGCCGGCTTCGGCCAGCCGCGCCGTCGGCGAAGCGCTGCCGTACCCGGTGGTCCGCATACCGTCCGTGCCCACGCCCGGCTACCGGGCATTCCGGCTGAGCCTGCCCGCGCCGGGGGTGGCCGGAGCCGTGCACGCCCATCGCGCCGACGTGGTCCACCTGGCGAGCCCGTTCGTCCTCGGCGCGCGGGGCATGGCGGCGGCGTCGGCCCTAGAGCTGCCGACCGTTGCCGTGTTCCAGACCGATGTTCCCGCCTACCTGCGCACCTACCGGCTGGGCTTCGCCGAGTCGTGGGCCTGGGGACGGTTGCGCCGCATCCACAACGCCGCCGATCGGACGCTGGCCGGTTCGACGGCGACCGCGGCCGATCTGCTCACCCACGGAATCGACCGGGTCTGGCTGTGGCGCCGGGGCGTCGACGCCGAGCGTTTCGCTCCGCGGTACCGCAGCGACCGTCTCCGCGCGGTTCTCGCCCCCCGGGGGGAGACGATCGTTGGCTATGTCGGCCGGCTGGCTCCGGAGAAACGGGTGGATCTGCTGGCCCGGGTGGCCCGCATGCCCGGCGTACGGGTGGTGGTGGTCGGTGACGGGCCGGAGCGCGCCCGGCTGGAACGTCTGCTGCCCGATGCGGTCTTTCTCGGTACGCGTCGGGGCGAGCAACTGGCCAGGATCTACGCGAGCCTCGACCTGTTTGTCCATCCGGGACCTCATGAGACCTTCGGGCAGACGGTGCAGGAGGCCCTGGCCAGTGGCCTGCCGGTCGTCGCGCCGGCCGCGGGTGGACCCGTGGACCTCGTCGAACCCGGACGCACCGGCCTGCTGGTGCGCCCGGGTGACGCCAGGGACCTGGCCGAGGCGGTCGGCGCGCTGGTCGCCTCGCCCGAACGGCGCCGGACCTACGGTGCCGCCGCTCGGGCCTGGGTGGCCGGCCGGACCTGGGCCTCGGTGGGCGACGAGCTCCTCGCCCACTACCGGGCGGTGGCCGGCCTCGGTCAGCCGGCCGCCGCCGGCAGCACCGGGGTGACGGACACCGCCGCGGAGACCGGCGAGCGGTTGTGCCCGTAGTCCATGGCGAACACGACGAACGAGTAGGTGTAGCCGACCTTCACCGCGCCGCTGATGGTGACGGAGGTCGTGGTACTCGTGCCGAGCACGACGCCGCCGTAGACGGTGACCTCTTGGACCCCGTACACCATCACCCCGACATCGTCGGTGGACGGGGCCCAGGACAGGGTCACCAGGCAGATGGCCACCGAGGTGCAGGTGGTGCTGGCCTGCGGGGCTCCCGGGGCGGACGGCGGGGTCACGTCGGCGGGTCCGGCCGTGGTCACGGACACCCTCGGGGAGAACGCGGAGGCGTTCCCCGCGGCGTCGTAGGCTCGGACCCACAGGTTGACCCGCTCAGCGGGGACCAGGTCCGTGATGACGATCGAGTTCGTTGGGGTCTGCCACGCCCGGTAGGGAACGAGGGAGCCAGGAGGCTCGCTGGTGCTGACCCGGTAGGTCACGACCCCGACGGCGTCGGTGGACGGGGCCCAGGACAGGGTGAACCCGTGGTCGGTGAGGTCTGTGGCCACCGGCGTTCCGGGGGCCGTCGGCGGGGTGGTGTCCGGCTCGGTCGCCGCCGCCGGCGACGCCAGGCCGAGCACCGTCACCGCGGTGACGACCAGCACGGCCAGCGGTCGCGCCCAGCCCAGCATCAGGTGCGATCCCCCTCGCGAAATCGGGTGTGCCCGCGCTACGGCCACCATCGTATTCCCCTTCCAGCCTCGCCCCCGCGACCATCGTGGACATCCAGGCTAGCGAATATTGCTGGCAAACTCACCCATCGACAGCAGTCATTTCACATCCGGACGATCCACATTCCTCGAAGCCGAATGATCCATATCACCGGCGCGCCCGTGGATCGGCGCTGATCGCCGCCTGCACGATCCGCAACGCCTCGTCCCGGTCGATCCCCAGGGTGACGGCGAGCCGGGCGTACCGCTCAGCGGCCCGCCGCGCCTCTTCCCGGTCAGGATCGCCATCGGCCGCGACAAAGCTGCCGGCGCGCCCCCGCGTCTCGATCAGCCCCGCTTCTTCGAGTTCCCGGTAGGCCCGGGCCACGGTGTTCACCGCCAGACCCAGGTCGGTGGCCAGGTGCCGGACCGTCGGCAGCCGAGTGCCGACGACCAGGCCCCGGGCTTGGATCTCGCGGGCGAGCTGGGCGCGGATCTGCTCGTACGGCGGCACCTGGGAGTGAGCGTCCACGGTAATCATCGATGCCAGCCCTTCGCCGATCGCGGTCTATCGTGCACCGTACGCGACGACCGAGACATGCCGCCGGGGCACGCTGACCGCCCGGTTGCCGGCCGGCGGCCCCCTGACGACCCGGTGGTCCGCCCCCGACCTCAGTAGTCTGGACCAATGACCGATCTCGACATCGTCGTCCTCGGAGCCACCGGGTACACCGGGGCGCTGACCGCCGAATACCTTGCCGCCCACATCCCGCCCGGGCTGCGGTGGGGGCTCGCCGGGCGCGATCTCGGACGGCTCGCGGCCCAGCGCGACCGGCTGGCGGCCAGCGGCGACCGGATCCCGCCCGATCTTCCGCTGATCAGGGCGGATGTCACCGACGAGCGGTCCATGAGGGCCCTTGCCGAATCGACCCGGGTGCTCGTCACCACCGTCGGCCCGTACCTGCGGCACGGCGAACCGGCCGTCGCCGCCTGCGCCGCCGCGGGCACCGACTACGTCGATCTCACCGGGGAGGCCGAGTTCGTCGACCTGATGTACCTGCGGCACCAGGCCACCGCCGAGCGGACCGGCGCCCGGTTGGTGCATGCCTGCGGCTTCGATTCCGTCCCGCACGACCTCGGGGCGCTCTTCACCGTCCGGCAGTTGCCCCCCGACCAGCCCATTCGCCTGCACGGGTACGTCGAGGCCAACGCGAGCTTCTCGGGGGGCACCGTCGAGTCCGCGGGCAACGCGCTCGCGCGCTCGCGCCAGGCC
>JABDRL010000303.1 GCA_013041765.1 Dactylosporangium sp.
GGCGATGGCGCCGGCCCAGCGATCGGGGAAGCTCGCCGTCAGCCCCAGCTCGTCGGGTTTGACCGAGGGCTCGAACGCGATACTGGCCGGGGGCTCGCCCTCGATCGGTGCGAGCCGGAGCAGGCCGGTGAGGCCGCCCGGTGGCGCGGCCGTGCGGCAGACGACGGCGTTGGCCGGTCGGGAGACGAAGACCCGATGGGTCAGGGGCCCGCTCTCCGCCTGCCCGGTGAGGGTGACCAGCCCGGTGGCGAAATCGGTGGTCCGCTCGTGCCCGGCCAGGGCTTGCGGGGCGGTGAAGGTCAGCGTCGCGGCGCCGACGAACGGGTCGATCCACCGGGTCTCCGCGTAGCCGGGATGCTCCTCGGCGGCGAACGTGCCGACCCGGTCGGCTGCGGCCTGGAGGTTTCCGGCGCGCAGGAAGGCCCGGAGTTCCGGAAGGATCCGGGAGGTTTCCGGTGCCGGCAGCGGGGCGGTCAGCGGCAGGAACAGCCGTTCGTGGGACAACGAGAGGCGCACGGCCGCGGCGTCGCCGAACACGAGCGCACCCTGCCGGCCGTTTCCGGCGATGAGCGCATCCTCCCAAGTCCTGGCCGCGGTCGTGGAACGCAGGCCATGGGCGACGCCGGCGGCACCGCTTTCCTTGACATGGCTTGCCATGCACCTTAGTTTGGCGACTAGCCGAACAAACGTCAAACAGGAGGTTTCGGCGGTGCGGTGGCCCCGGGGACTGGACACGCTGTGCTTCGGCGGGGACTACAACCCGGAGCAGTGGCCCGAGGAGACCTGGGAAGAGGACGTCGCGCTGATGCGGCGGGCCGGAGTCAACCTGGTCAACCTCGGGGTGTTCTCCTGGTCGGCGCTGGAACCCGAGCCGGGGCGGTACACCTTCGGTTGGCTCGACCGGGTGCTGGACCTGCTGCACGGCGGCGGCGTGCGGGTCGGGCTGGCAACCCCGACCGCCTCGCCCCCGCCCTGGTTCGGCCGCGCCCACCCGGATGCCCTGCCGGTCACCAGCGAGGGCGTCGGTCTCACCCACGGCAGCCGGGACACCTACTGCCTGTCAGCGCCGGCCTACCGGCAGGCCGCGCTGCGGATCGCCCGCGCCCTCGCGGAACGGTACGCCGACCATCCGGCCCTCGCCCTGTGGCACGTGCACAACGAGTACGCCACCTGGTGCTACTGCGACCATGTCGCCGAGGCGTTCCGGGGCTGGCTGAGCCGGCGCTACGGCAGCCTCGACGCGGTGAACCGGGCCTGGACGACGGCGTTCTGGAGCCAACGGTACGGCGCGTGGGAGGAGATCCGGCCGCCGCGGACGACCCAGTACCTGGGCAACCCGACGCAGTTGCTGGACTTCCGGCGGTTTCTGTCGGCGGAGCTGTTCGCCTGCTTCGACGAGCAGCGGGCGGTGCTGCGCGAGCTGACCCCGGACGTGCCGGTGACGACGAACTTCGTCTTCGGGGAGTGGGTTCCCGTCGACCACCGGCGCTGGGCGGAGACGCTGGATCTGGTCGCGATCGACCACTACCCGTCCGCCGCCGGCCTCGCGGCGGCGGTGCAGACGGCGTTCCACGCCGACCTGGCGCGCTCCTGGGCCGGCGGGGGGCCGTGGCTGCTGATGGAGCAGGCGTCGAGCACCGTCAACACCGGGCAGCGGCTGCTGGCGAAGGCCCCGGGCGAGCTGGCCCGGCACAGCCTGTCGTATGTCGCGCGGGGCTCGCGCGGGGCGATGTTCTTCCAGTGGCGAGCTTCCCGCGGCGGGGCCGAGCAGTACCACGCGGCGCTGGTCCCGCATGCCGGACCGGACAGCCGGGTCTTCCGCGAGGCGACCGAACTCGGCGCGCTGCTGGGCCGGCTGGCGGAGGTCGACGGGGCGAGGGTCGAGGCTCCCGTGGCGATCCTGTGGGATGCCGAGGCATGGTGGGCGCTGCTTGGCCCCGGCCTGCCCGCACCGGACCTGCGGTACCTGGACGCGCTGGCCGCCGCGCACCGGACGCTGTGGCGGGCCGGGGTCACCGTGGACTTCGCGGACCCCGAGGCCGACCTCCGGGGGTACCGCCTCGTGCTGGTCCCGAGCCTGTATCTGACCTCGGACGCCGCCTCGGTCTCGGTCCGCCGGTACGTCGAGGGCGGCGGGCATCTGATGGTGTGGTATTTCAGCGGCATCGTCGACGTCGACGCGCGGGTGCGGCTCGGCGGCTACCCCGGGGCGTTCCGGGACGTGCTCGGCGTGCGGTCGGAGGAGTTCCATCCGCTGCCGCCCACGGTCGCCGTGCCCCTGCGGGTGCCCGAGGCCGGCGTGTCGAGCGTGTCGAGCGCGTTGGGCGCGTTGGGCGCGTTGGGCGCGTCGAGTGTGTCGGGGATCGGCGAGGTCCAGCTGACCGGGCGGATGTGGTCGGAGCACATCCACCTGGAGGGCGCGTCGGCCTTTGCCAGCTATGCCGCCGGCCCGCTGGCCGGGCTGCCGGCGGTGACCCGGCACGGGTACGGGGCCGGGAGCGCGTGGTACCTGTCGACGGGCCTTGACGATGCGGACCTGGCGACCCTGCTCGGTGCCGTCCTGGCGGAGGCCGGACTGCGGCGAGTCCCGCCGCCGCCCGGCGTCGAGCTGGTCCACCGCCGGTCCGGCGGAACCCGGTGGCTGTTCGCCCTCAACCACGGCGACGAGGCGCGCGTGGTGCCCCTGGCCGGTACGGCATTCGCCGGTGGCACCGATCTCGTCACCGCCGAGGTGACGGGCGACGGCGTCACCGTTCCCGCTGGCGGAGTGGCCATTGTGCGAAGATAGCCCCGGTCCGGCAATGGCCGAACCGGGGCGGACACGCTCGCCGCGCAGCCGGGCCGCCGCGCGACGTTGCTTCTCCGCGGCCAGTCGCTACCCGATGGTGCAGGGCCAGGCCGCCGAGAACAGACGCAGTTGGCGTGGAGTACGTGCCGTTGTAGCTGGCATTGGAAGCCGAAGCTTACGCCGCCGTTGACGGCAATGGTTGAGTTGTACGACACATTCCTAGCTGTTACTCGTTGACCGCTTTGTGTGATCGCTGGGTTCCAGGTGCACAGCGACCATCGCGTATGGCGAAATGGTCTGCTCAGAGGCCGTTCCGTCGGAGTCGGTGCTGATCGCACCGGCTCCGAGTGGGAAACGTTCCACCGTGACGTCCGAGGCGGGGGCGAACCCGCGGTACGACAGGTTCACCGTGTACGCCTGCTCCGGATCCTTGTTGATGAGCAGGACATCGAGCCCCCCGCCCGCCCGCCGGACCGCGTGGGCGGACAGTCTCGCCTGGTCCGACGTTGCTGTGACGAGGTCGTCCCCGCTGGCGGCGACGTGACTGGCCAGCTGGATGCCGTAGTACGTCCGGAACGGGGTCTGCGCGGCCGGTTCCGACCCCGATCCGTTGGAGAGCAGACCCTCGTCGCCGTAGTCGGTGGCGCCCGTGACATCGGTGGTCAACGGGCCCGCGCCGCTGTGGACGCTCCACCAGTCGATATTGGCCACGCCCGCCTCCGCGGCGGCCAGATACAGGTCGGCGGCCCAGAGCGCCTGTGCCTGGGCGTCGTGGGGCGGACCGCCGTTGACCTCCGTGATGAAGACCGGCATGGACCCGACATCCCACCGGGCGAGGTCCGCCCGGAACGCCTCGATGATCGACGCGAGTGCCTGCGGCTTGGTGAGCATGTCGGCCTCGTCCGATCCCCCGGGGTAGAAGTGGAAGGTGGCGAAGTCCGCCGTGTCTCCGACGATCGACAGCACGGTGTCGTTCCAGTCGGCCGGATCGCGTGCCGCGACGGCCCCGTCCGGCCAGGTTCCGGGGGTCGTCAGCACAACGCCGATCTTGATGGATGGATCGACGGCCTTCATGGCGCCGGCGTACTCCAGGAAGTTCGTGGCGTACGCGTGCGGGCTCTTGTCAGCGTGGATGTCGTTTTCCCGCCCGGAGCCGTAGTGGCCGTTGTGGTAGACCTCGTTGCCGATCTCCCAGTATGTGACGTTGTAGCCTTTCGTGACATTGGCGTAGGTTACCCAGCCGGCGGCCTCTGCCGCGGTGCCCGAGCCGTAGTTGGCGACGATGATCGGCTGGGCACCGGCGGCCCGGACCATGCCCATGAAGGCATCGAACCCCGCGTCGGGCGCGGCCTGCCCGCTGCCGTCGGTGGTGTGGGTCTCCCAGTGGTAGCGGTCGGCTGCGGCGCCGCCGGGGTAGCGGAGGTATCCGATGCCGGCGTCCTTCAGCAGCGGGCCGGTCCGGCTGTCGGCGAGCAGGCCGTCCCCGACGGCGAGGTTGGCCCCGATCGCGGTGTCGGGGAAGGTGGCCAGGACCCGGCCGGCGTCAACGGTGACCGAGGCGGTCAGCGCCGAGGCGGACGCCGGGTGAACCGCCACCCAGATCGCGGCGGCGACGAGGACGCTGACACTCCCCACGGCCAGGTCCGTCCACCCGATGTCATGGCGCCAGCGTCGGCGGGTCCAGCGGTGCCGCGATCTCATCTGCCGCATACCTCCTCGCCCGGTGGCCTCCTCGCCCGGTGGCCTCCTCGCCCGGTGGCCGGGTCGGGCACGGACCCGCCGGCGCTCCTCAGCGTGATCTCCAAGCTAGGGAGTTCGATGGACTGGTACAACGAAGTCACGCTATGAAGTCGTGTACCCTGGGGCGTTCTCGGCGAAATGGAGCTATTTCAACGTCAATATGGGTGGAAGTTTCGCCGGGCGATAATGTTGCGGCAAGGTATCGACCGTGGTGGTGAAGGTCCAGTTCGGGACGGTCGCCGTGACAATGCTGTTTCGGTAACTCATCGTGTCATTACGGTCGACATGCTGCTGGTGTCGCGGCAGCGGAATGATGTGAATTGGTCCGCTTGTGAGGGGAGTCCCGGATGACACTGCCAGCGCCGAGACCGCGGAAGATTCAGCAGTACGGCTGGGTGCCGGACCTGCCGGACCAGCGGGATCACCTCTACTCCGCCCCGCAGCCGACCCTGGCCGACCTGCCTCCCAGCGTTGATCTTCGCAAGAACTGCCCGAAAGAGGTCTACAGCCAGGGTGCGCTCGGTAGCTGCACGGCGAATGCGATCGCCGCAGCATTCGAATACCACCAGATCAGGCAGAAACTGATCAACTTCATGCCCTCGCGATTGTTTGTGTATTACAACGAGCGGGTTATGTCGGGCACGGTGGACTATGACAGCGGAGCGATGATCCGCGACGGCATCAAGACCGTCGCACAGCAGGGGGTCTGCCCGGAGACGTCCTGGCCCTACGACATCAGCCGCTACGCCGAGATGCCGCCGCAGCACTGCTACCAGGAGGGGCTGCGCAGCCGCGCCATCGCCTACCAGCGCATCACCCGGTCGCTCAAGCAGCTCAAGGGGTGCATCGCCCAGGGGCTCCCGATCATCTTCGGCTTTCAGGTGTACGAGAGCTTCGAGGGCGACGAGGTCGCCGAGACCGGCATGCTGCCCCTGCCCGGATCCGGCGAGCACCCCCTCGGTGGCCACGCGGTGCTCGCCGTCGGCTACGACGATGCGGCCGGACGGTTCCTGGTGCGTAACTCCTGGGGCGGGGCGTGGGGCATGGGTGGCTACTTCACGATGCCCTACGGGTACCTCACCGAGCACGGGCTCTCCGCCGACTTCTGGGCGATCATTGAAGTCAGCTAGCGGCGTCGAGCGGGACCGCGCACTTCTGGGCACCCGTGGCGTCGGGGCTCGACCGGTGGTGGACTGTCAGCCATGAATCCGTTGCTGATCTGGCTGGCCGATCCGTTCTTCGTGCATCCCCGAGGCTGGCGGGGCCGCCTCGGGGGGAAGCTGATGGAGCACCGGCACCTTGGCCAGGAACGCTGGGCCGTCCGGCGGTCGGAGGTCCGACCGGGCGCGCGGGTGCTGGCCATCGGGCACGGCCCCGGCATCGGCCTGGAGTTGGCGGCGGACGCCGTCGGGCCGGGCGGCCAGGTGATCGGTGTCGAACCCTCGGAGGTCATGCGCGAGGCGGCTGCCCGCCGGTGCGCGGCCCACATCGCCGCGGGCACTGTGGTGCTGCGGGACGGCAGCGCCGAATGCACCGGCTGTGCCGACGGCTGCATCGATGTGGCCACCTCGGTCAACAACGTGATGATGTGGGATCTGGCCGCGGCGTTCGCCGAGATTCGGCGGGTTCTCCGGCCGACGGGCAGTCTGGTGATCACGGCGCACCGATACCTGCTCAACCAGCCCGCCGAGCAGGTCGTCGCGGATGCCCGGCAGGCGGGGTTCGCTGACGCGTGGATCCTCTCGGCGGATCACGGTCCAGTGGAGATCATCGCTCGGCGGTCCTAGCCCGTCCCGGGCACCCCGCCGCGCCAGCAGCGCACGGGCCGTACCCCAGAACATGCGGGGTACGACCCGTGCGCGGAACGGTCAGGTGGGCCGCTCTGCGCGTTCCTAGCTGGCGGTGCAGGTCACGGTCGGGGTCGACGCGCTACCGCTGCCGACGAAGCCGAACGTCGTCGTTCCGCTGGCCGGTAACGCGCCGTTCCACGCGGTATTGGTGACGGTGACCGTCGATCCGCTGGTGGAGAGCGTGCCGTTCCAGACCTGGCTGATGGTCTGGCCGCTGGCCAGGGTCCAGGTGGTCGTCCAGCCGGCGATGGCGGAGCTGCCGGCCTGCACGGTCACCTCGCCCTGGAAGCCGCCGTCCCAGGAATTGGACGTGGCGTAGGTCGCGGTGCATCCGGCGGTGGATGACGAACTCGACGAGGCCGACGGGCTCGCCGATGCCGATGCGCTGGCCGAGACGGATGCGCTGGCCGAGACGGACGCGCTGGCCGACGGCGACGATGGGTCGCCGTCACTGGTGGTGTAGGTCGTCTGGGTGTAGGCGCCGCTGCAACCGCCCGAGCAGGAGTCGGGCAGGTCGAAGTCGTAGACCCGGCCGTCGTTGATGAGCTGGTCGTTGACGTCCCGGACCCGGATCTGGAAGGTCGAGGCGCCGTTGCTCGTTCCGCCGATGATGAACGACTGACCCATGTCCCCGTTCATCTCCGCTTCGGTCCAGGTGCCGTCCTGGAGGTACTCCACGCCGTGGATACCGTTGGCCAGGTGGGACACGGCGATCGCCGGCCACCACACCTGGGCACTCTGGAGCCAACCGATGTTGATGTCGCCGGTGTAGTTCGGGGCTTCGATGTACTGCCAGGTGACCTGGCGGTTGTTCCAGTGGTCGAGCAGGTCGCCGACGGCGGCGCCGTCCTTCTCGAACTGGTTGATGGAGGCCTTGGCGAGATCGATGTGGTACGGGTCGTCCCGGCACCAGCCGTTGGGGTCGGCGCAGCTGTCGGCGATGATCATCGTCAGAGCGGCGTCGTTGTACTCGTCCGAGACCCAGGAACCATCGCGGCAGAACTCGCTGTTGGCCGAGCCGTCATTGGTTCCGGTGCAGTAGTCCCCGACCGAGACCTGGACGAAGCGTCCACAGTTGTGGCCGTTGTCCCACGTTCCGATCTTGGGATCGCCCTCCGGCTGGGGACGGTCGTACATGGTGTAGTCGCCGGGCGTGTTGAACACGTTCAGCGCGACGAAGTGCGGGGAGTCGAGGTTGGCCTGCGGCAGGCCGCAGCCGCCGTACGGCGAGCCCAGCGCGTCGAACCAGGTCGCGTTGCCGGTCACGGGGGTCGTGGTCGGGTCGACGAGGGTCGCCGCTGTTGCGGGCAGTTGGAGTGCCACGAGTGCCGCACACGAACCGATGGCGGCGAGCAGGGCCCATCGGCGCTTGGTGGACCCCCTCCGCTTGCGAGGTGCTTTCATGTGCTGTGTCCTTCCGGGCATCGGGCGGGAGCGGTTGGCGATGATCTCAAGGCTTGGTCATCCACTGGGGGCTGTCAATGCGTGCGATGCGCTCCCGGCGAAGCCCCTGCTGCCCGTTTCGGAATCTGGTGTTTTGGCTGCTCGGAGGGTGAAACGTTCATCTATTCCGGCGTGCGGAGAGCAACCGGTCGAAGATCTGCCTCCGGTCTACGCCAGCCGGGTATCCCGACCCCGAACACCCGATTGACGTAGACCGGGCCGTGGCGGGTGGCATTCGTAGCGCACTTGGCCCAACCCCATGCGCGAACAACGGGCCTAGTCGACCTCGGCGAGGGCCGCCGCGAACTGCGCGGAGTAGAGCCGGGCGTACGCGCCGCAGCTGGCCATCAGCGACTCGTGCGTCCCCTGCTCGACGATGCCACCGCGTTCCATCACCAGGATGAGATCGGCATCGCGGATCGTCGACAGCCGGTGGGCGATGACGAAGCTGGTCCGGCCGGACCGGAGCGTGCTCATCGCCCGCTGGATCAGCACCTCGGTGCGGGTGTCCACGGAACTGGTCGCCTCGTCGAGCACCAGAATGGACGGCTCGGTGAGGAAGGCCCGGGCAATCGTGATCAGCTGCTTCTCTCCGGCGCTGACGTTCGATCCCTCCTCGTCGATGACCGTGTCGTAGCCGTCGGGGAGCGTCCGGACGAACTGGTCCACGTGCGCGGCCTCGGCCGCCGCGAGAACGGCCTCCCTGGAGGGAGCGTTCGCGCCGTAGGCGATGTTGTCGGTGATGGTGCCGCCGAACAACCAGGTGTCCTGGAGCACCATGCCGATGCTCGACCGGAGGTCCGCACGCGACATCGCGGCGATGTCGACGCCGTCGATCGTGATGCGACCACCCCGGACCTCGTAGAAGCGCATGAGCAGGTTGACCAGTGTGGTCTTTCCCGCGCCTGTCGGGCCGACGATGGCGACGGTCTGACCGGGTTTCACCGCCAGCGACAGGTCCTCGATGAGTGGAACGTCCTCGGTGTAGCTGAACGCGACATGCTCGAACCGGACGTGGCCCCTGACCGCGTCGAGCTGGGCCGGGGCGTCCGGGTCCGGCTCCTGCTCTGCGGCATCCAGCAGGGCGAACACCCGCTCGGCCGAGGCCACGCCGGACTGCAACAGGTTCGCCATGCTGGCGACCTGGGTCAGCGGCTGGGTGAACTGCCGGGAGTACTGGATGAACGCCTGAACGTCGCCGAGGGACATGGTCCCGGAGGCGACCCGCAGGCCACCGATGACCGCCACGAGAACGTAGTTGAGGTTCCCGATGAGCATCATCGTCGGCTGGATCGCCCCCGAGATGAACTGGGCCCGGAAGCTCGCCGTGAAGAGCGTTGCGTTGTGCCGGCCGAACGTCTCCGCCGATTCTCGCTGCCGGTCGAAGACCTTGACGAGGGCATGCCCGGTGTACATCTCCTCGATGTGGCCGTTGAGATCGCCGGTTGCCGCCCACTGCCGCACGAAGTGCGGCTGCGCCCGCTTGCCGATCGTGACCGCAACCACGACCGAGACCGGCACCGTCACCAGCGCGATGAGCGCGAGCAGGGGCGAGATCCAGAACATCATCGACAGTACGCCGATGATCGTCAGCAGCGAGGTGATGATCTGGCTGAGGGTCTGCTGGAGGGTCTGCGCGATGTTGTCGGTGTCGTTGGTCGCCCGGCTGAGCACCTCGCCGCGCGGCTGCTGGTCGAAGTACCGCAGCGGCAGCCGGGACAGCTTCGCCTCCACCTGCTCGCGCAACCGGAAGACCGTCCGCTGGACGGCGATGGTCGTCAGCCGGCCCTGGAAGACGCTGAGCACGGCCGAGCCGACGTAGACGACCGCCACCCAGGCCAGCACGTTGAGCACGGCCGAGAAATCGATGCCCTGCCCGGGAACGAGGTCCATCGCGGAGAGCATGTCGGCCAGCTTGGCCTCCCCACCCTGCCGCATCCCGTCGACGATCTGGTCCTTCGTGGCGTTGGGCGGCATCTGGGCGCCGAGGGCGCCGGCGAAGATGAGGTTCGTCGCATGTCCGAGGATCTTCGGCCCGGCCACGGCCATCGCGACGCTGGCCGTACCGCAGGCCAGCACCGCGGCGATGACCAGCCGCTCGGGCCGCAGCAGGCCCAGCAGCCTGGTGCTGGATCCGCGGAAGTCCAGCGGCTTCTCCGCCGGTGCCCGGCCCATCATGGGTCGGGGGCCGATTCCTCCCGGCTGGGGACGCCGGGGGGCCGCTGCCTGGCTACTCATGCCACGGCCTCCTGCTCGGTCAGCTGGGACAGGACGATTTCCCGGTAGGTGGGGTTCGTACCCATCAGATCGGTGTGGGTTCCGGCGCCCACGATCCCTCCCCTGTCCAGGACGATGATCCGGCTGGCGTCCCGGATCGTGCTGATCCGCTGGGCGACGATGATGACCGTCGCCGCCGTGGTCTCGCGGGCGAGCGCGGCCCGCAGGGCGGCGTCGGTCGCGTAGTCCAGCGCGGAGAAGGCGTCATCGAACAGATAGATCTCCGGCTGCCGGACCAGGGCCCGGGCGATGGCCAGACGCTGGCGCTGGCCACCGGAGACGTTGGTGCCGCCCTGGGCGATCGGAGCGTCCAGACCGCCGGGCAGCTGCTCGACGAACTCCCTGGCCTGAGCGATCTCCAGGGCCCGCCACAGCTGGTCTTCCGAGGCGTCCGACCGGCCGTACCGCAGGTTCGTGGCGATGGTCCCGGAGAACAGGTACGGCTTCTGCGGCACGACTCCGACGATGCGCGACAGCAACGACGGATCGAGGTCCCGGGCGTCGACCCCGTCGATGAGCACGGCGCCGGCCGTGGTGTCGCACAGCCGTGGAATCAGGTTGAGCAGGGTGGTCTTGCCGGCCCCCGTTCCACCGATGATCGCCGTGGTCTCGCCCGGCCCCGCGAGGAAGGAGATGTCCCGCAGCACGGCCTGCTCCGCCCCGGGGTACTGAAAGCCAACGTTCCGGAACTCCACCTGGCCCCGGGCCTCGACGGTGGTCACCGGCCTGGCCGGCGGACGCACGCTGCTGACGGTGGTGAGCACCTCCTGGATGCGCTCGGCGCAGACCTCCGCCCGCGGCACCATGATGAACATCATCGTGGCCATCATGACCGAGAACAGGATCTGCATCAGGTACGACAGGAACGCGGTCAGCGCGCCGATCTGCATGGCACCGCTGTCGATGCGGTGACCACCGAACCAGAGCACGGCGACGCTCGACAGGTGGACCACGAGCATGACGGCGGGGAACGTCAGGGCCATCAGCCGGCCGATGCCCACGGAGACGTCCATGAGCTGCTGGTTGGCATCGGCGTACCGGCGCTGCTCGTACTCGTCGCGGACAAAGGCCCGGATCACCCGGATCCCGGCGATCTGCTCCCGCACGACGCGGTTGAGCTGGTCGATCCGTAGCTGCATGGACCGGAACAGCGGGCGCATCCGGGTGAGCACGCCGCCGACGAACAGCACCAGGATCGGCACGATGACCAGCAGGAGCGCGGAGAGGGTGACGTCCTGGCGGAGCGCCATGATGACCCCGCCGACGCAGACGATCGGCGCCGACACCATCAGCGTGAAGCTCAGCACCACCACCATCTGGACCTGCTGGACGTCGTTGGTGGTGCGGGTGATCAACGACGGGGCGCCGAAGTGGCCCATCTCGCGGGCGGAGAATTCCCCGACGCGGGCGAAGAGCCCCGCCCGGACGTCCCTACCGAGGGCCATGGCGGTGCGCGCCCCGAGATAGACCGCGCCGATGGAGCTGGCGACCTGGACGAGCGCGACGGTGAGCATGCCGGCGCCGACGCGGAGGATGTAGTCCGTGTCGCCCTTGGCCACCCCGTTGTCGATGATGTCGGCGTTCAGGGTCGGCAGGTAGAGGCTGGCCATGGCCTGGATGAACTGCAACAGGATCACGATGGCGATGGGCGTGAGGTACGGCCGCAGGTACGTCCGCAGCAGCCGGATCAGCATGGTGTGGGATCTCCCTGAGCGGTGGCAAGGGCGGCCGGGGCCGGCCCGGACGGGACAATCAGGCCGTCGAGCAGCACAGTGATGATCTCCTCTGGAGAGATGTCGAGGTCGCCCCGGTCGGCGCGGGTGTTCATCGCCAGCATGGACAGCAGCAGTTGGGCCACTGCGGGGGGCGTGAGCCGGAGTTGGCTGCGGTGCGGCTCGATGGCCGAGGTCACGGCGTCGACCAGTCGCCGGCGCGTCTGGTCGAGGTCGGCGAGCAGCGCCCCCGGGGGCTGCCCGGCCGGGGGGTGGCCGTCGGCGTGCCCGCCGCCCTCGCCGGCCGTCTTCCTGGCCCGGCGCAGGGACAGGAAGAGCGGAGCGTTCTCCGCCAGGTGCCGGGCGATGATCGTGGTGATGACCCGCATCCTGGTGTGGAGGTCGGCCTCCGGGGCGATCTCGCTGAGGCTGCGCTCGATCGGCGCCGGATCGAAGGCGCTGAGAATCGTCGCGTGGATCAGTGACCGCTTGTCGGGGAAGGCGCCGAAGATCGTGCCCTCCGCCACGCCCGCGGCCTCGGCGATCTGGCGGGTGCTCACCGACAGCCCGTGTTCTCGCAGCAGGGGGAGGGTCGCGGTGATCAGGGCCGCCCGGCGTTCGTCTGGCGGCATCGCGGGGACGCGCCGGCGGCGAAGGGGAGTCACGGCCCCATGATAATGAGTGAGTACTCACTCGTCTAATCGGTCTGGTCCGGGGCGCGTTCAGGCCGGGGGAGGACACCAGCGCGTCCTCCCCCGGCCCGGTTGTCGCCCGGACGCTGGCCTAGGGCTCGGCGCCCCAGATCAGCACGCCGTTGTGGTAGACGGTGACATGCGTCCAGTCACTCGGCGACGTCTTGGACGCGTCGAACGAGTAGTCGCCGGTCTGGGTGTACTGCGTCCAGTCGTTGTGGAAGAAGCGGCTCTGGATCTGCCCGGACCTGGAGTTCGGCCCGACCGACCCCGACGTGAACGCCAGCTGGAGGTAGGCGTCCGCCCCGGTACGGGCCGGGCTGACCTCCGCGAAGGTCCCGGTGACGTTCGCGCAGCCCAGCACGGCGTAATCGCAGGAGTACGTCTGACCCACCGTGTTGTCCCTGGTGTACCAGTACCGCACCGTGACATCCGTGAGGTCGACGGCGGTCGTGCCGGTGTTCACCAGGTCGAGTTCGAAGCGGATGTCACCGCTGGTCTCGCTGGTCGTCAGGGCCGTGTACTGGGCCTTGAGACCGGTGCTGCCCGATGGGCTCGCCGACGGGGACGCGGAAGCCGATGTGTCGGGGGAGGCACTGGTCGACGGGTCCGGCGTCGTACCGCTGGGTTCGTTCCCCGCGACCAGGACACCGGCCCGGTACGCCGGGACGTAGTCGGACCTGGCCGATTCGGTGCTGGTCAGGCCGGTGTGGCTGAAGTCGTTCGACCCGTCCCACCACGACTGCCAGTTGCTGTCCTGGGCGGAGATCAGCCCGAACTGGAACTCCCGCTTGCCGTAGATGGCAATGTCGGGCCAGGACACCTCCACGTAGTAGATCCCGCTGGCCGCGTCCGCGGCGATCGGGTCACTCAGCGTCGCCGGTGCCCCGTAGCTCGATGCGGACTCGTCGTAGTAGACCTCTGCGGTGATCGCGCTGATGTCCTGGCCGTGCTCCATCAGCTCGCTGATGTCGAAGTAGTACCGCAGCGACAGCTCGGTCTCCCAGTGCGGCGGGTGGGTCAGGTAGTTGTTGATGGTCAGGGTGACCTGGGTGCGCTGGTCGTTCTCCTGCTCCAGCTTGCCCATGGCGTAGAGCTCGTCCTCTTCGGGCTCGGCCGGTGGGGTCCACGCCGTGCTGGCCTGGCCCGCGCCGTAGTACCGGTACAACCCGGCGAGCGCGCCGACGAGGCCGGCGTTGTAGTCGATGGCGACCTCGTTGGACACGAAGTCCGTCGTGACGTCGTTGTGCTGGTCGTCGGAGTCCGGCCCGCCGACCAGCGCGCCCCACAGGGTGTGCCGGTGCTCGGCCGGGACGAGCATGCTGTTGGTCGTCGAGCCGTGGGCCGCCCGGTGGTGCGGGTGCTCCGCGTAGCTCTCGCCGAAGCCGACGATGTAGGACCGGCTCAGCGGGTTGTCGCCCATGATGTAGTTCATCTGGCCGAGCGCCCAGTCGGTCAGCTGACTCGACTTGGGGTCGTCCGGGGCGTACTTGCGGTAGACCATGGCACACAGTTGCGCCGCGGCGTTGTAACGGGCGGAACCCCAGGTGTTGATGACCTGGAAACCAGCGTCTGTCGAGGCCATGAACGTCGTGTCCGAGGCGTTGTCGTGCTCGACCTCGCCGCCGGTCCAGTACTCCAGGTTCCACTTGAAGTAGTACCAGTACTTCGCGTTCTCCTCGGCGGAGACGGCGCCCTCGCTGGCCGGTGCCAGCTTGGCGAAGACCCCACCCCAGACGGTGTCCCAGGAATGCACCCAGATGTTCTGCCAGGTGTCCGAGGTGCTGTGGATGATCTTCTGGAGATAGCCGGTGTAGTTGCCCGACTCGTCCTGCCCGACGATGTCGGTCAGGTAGCCCTCGGTGTCGGTCGCGATGTAGAGCCACACCGCGGCCCAGGACATCTCGTCCTCGTCGAAGCTGGAGTTGTAAAACCCGTCGCTGTTGCCCAGCCCCCGGTACTGCACGGCGAAGTCGTAGAGGGCGGCGGCGTTGTCGAGGCAGGTGGTGGAATAGCTCGGGTCGGAATCCGCGGTCAGCAGCGACATGATCGTCAGGGCGGCCGAGGCGCCGGCGGCCTGGTCGCTGGCCGGGGTCGTGGCGGTCGCGAACGTCGCGGGACGGGCGTACTTGGCCGCGTCCTGGAGTTCCGGCGGTCCCCAGTAGGTGTGGTCGATGGTGCCGTTGCCGACCATGTAGTTGAACGCGACGACCTCGCCGGAGGAGTCCCGGAAGATCGAGCGCAGGAAGTAGTCGGAGACCCAGCGCAACTCGTCCATGGCGTGCTCGTAGGTGCCCGTGGCGACGAACTCGTCCTGGAATTCGTAGACCCCCCAGCCGATGGTGGAGGCGGTGTAGCTCTGGGGCAGGCCGAACTTGACGTGGTCGCCGGCGTCGTGGAACCCACCGGAGAGATCGATGGTGCCGTCGCCGTCCGGGTCGAGAACCGACTGGTACTGGCTGATGAACGACGCGGGCAGGTTGGTGCCAGCGCCGCTGCCGCTGCCCGTCGCGGTCGTCCCGTCCGCGGTGGTCAGGGGAATCTCGGCGTCGGCTGGCTCGGAATCGCCACGCCATTCCAGCGGCTGGCGGTCGAGCGTGCGGGACGCACCGGACTTTTCCGCGTCATAGAAGTACAGGGACTTCTGCAACGCCTCGGAGAGATTGCCGTAAGGCGTGGACGTTGACGCGGCGAAGCTGGTCGCCGTCACCGCCGTGAGCCCGCCGACAACCAGTGCGCCAGCTGAGAGAAGGGCGACGACCTTCGGTCGTCTCCAGTGACGGGGGATGGCCACTCGCAGGCTCCTTTCGATCAGCCGTCACGGCGTTCGGGAGCCCGTGACAGCCGGGGAGCACCGTGGAAGCGCTCCCGCCGATGAGGTGGCGTGACCATGCCACGTCACCTGGCGTGCGGCTAGAGCGGATTGGCCTTCGTAAATCGAGGACCCCCATTGAGCTGCCTATCTGGTTGCGCAACAGGGCTGCCCGCGGTGAAAACATCGAGAAACGCCGAGCTGGGAGACCACCGTGCTACCCCGGTGGGCGGTGGCCGTTACGGGGCCGGCGTGTCGCGGTGTGCGGTTCCGTGGCCTGCGGTTCCGTGGCCCGGGGCTCCGTGATGTCGGCCGGCGGGTCGGCCGTGGTGTGTTCCGTCCCGGAACCGCGGCCCCGGGACGCGGCGACGACCGCCCAGCACGCCGCGCTGGCGCAGGCGAGCAGCGCGAACGGCAGGCTGACCCGGTCGGCCGAGGTGGCGAGGTACCACTCAATGCCATTGGCGTGGGTGAGGTAGTTCGTCACGAGGATGACGGCGTAGAGGGCGAACAGGCCCCACAACCACGCATCGGACCCGAGGCCCAGCCCGCGGCGGCGGCCGCGGAGGACGGCCGCACCGAGAACCGCGACGATCAGCGCTCCCGTGGTCACCGTGCCCACCTGACCCCAGAGCGCCGCCACCGTCGGCGGGAAGCGGGACCACACCTGCTCGTCTCCGGCGAGGAACGGCCCGATCCGGGGGTCTCCGGTGACATCGGAGACGGCGCCGAAGTGGCGTGCCAGCACCCCCCAGAAGAGCCCGGCGGCGGCCGGAGCCCAGAGGGGCCAGATCACCCGCCGGAGTTCGCGGCGGTACCGGAGCGTCCCGGCTGCGGTCAGCACCAGCACCATGACCAGGCCCTCGTTCTTCGTCAGCGCGACGGCCGAGAGCAGCAGCACCGGAACGGCGGGCCGGTCCAGCCAGCCGTGCCCGATCAGCAGCAGGAGCGCGGCCGCGACGAAGGCCGCCGACCACAGGTGGTCACTCATGCCGGTGGCGACGGCATAGGGCGCGCAGGCCCAGGCCGCAAGGCCGGTGGCGGCGCCGGCCAGGCGGGAGAGCAGCTTGGGCGCGCCGCTGGTCACCGCGCGGACCGCGTACGCCAGCAGGGCGATGGCGGAGAAGGTGACCAGTGCGGAGACGGCCTGTGCGGGATACAGGCGGTAGCCGTCGAAGACGCTCCACACCACCGAGACCGGCGCCGAAGCGAACGGTGGGTAGTCGGGGTGGGAGAAGACCAGCGCCGGGGACGCCAGGGCCGCTCTGGCGAAGTCCGCCCCGTGGGTGAAGTACGCGGCGTGCAACCACCAGATCGAATTGCTGTCCCACATGGCCGGCGGCATCAGCGCGTCCAGGAACGGCGGGACGATCGGTAGCGTCACCCAGGCGACATCGGCCGGGGAAGAGGTCGGAACCCGCTCGGGTCGCTGGCGTCGCCAGACCGGCCGCAGGCGGTGCGGCAGGCGGTGCTGCCAGCGGGAGAGCGCGCCGGTGTGCCGGGCCAGCAGCAGCGCGTACTGCGCGAGGAACAGGGCCGGAAGCCAGGCCCGCAGGCTTCCCCCGAGCAGCAGCATGATGACGATGGCCGCCGTGCCGGTCAGCGCCGTGACGAGCGGAGCGACCACCAGGGCGAGCGGGGCACTCCTGGTGATGGCGTATCCCAGGGGGAGCCCGGGGGCGAGAACGAGCATCATCGCGAGAACGCAGCTGATCTCGGTACTCATCGGGCGATCACCGCACCGGCTCGACGACGAGCCGCATCCCGCCCGGTGCCACCGAGATCGGGACTTCGACGCAGCTCACCCGAAAGTCCGCGGTGTCGGAATTCTTCACGACGTGAATCGCACCCATCATCGCGGCTTCCGCGAGGCGCTGCTTGCACCAGGCTTCGTTGGGGGCGTCGCCGAATACGATCCGGCTGCCGCTGGGAACCTCGGCTGCCAGGCCATCACGGACGCTCCTGATCCGCAGATATTCGGTTCTCGCCGGCGGACTGAACGAACGGTCGAGGAGGGCCGTGTCGGCGGTTGCGGTTTCATAGGCGCCTTGGGCTGCGAAAGCAATTGTGGCAAGCGCAATTGCGGTGACACAGACGCGGATTGTCAGGTCGAATAGTCGCCGCACGTGGGCTCCCCGTTGCTGGTCATCGGAGGGCATGATTCTGGCTCGTGGCAGAGTACTATTCTGCATCTTAGATCGGTCCCGGGCCTGGCATGTCGACGCCGCGTTGCCGACGCGGTCAACAGGAGATTACATGAAGTTATCAATCCTCGTGCCGGTGTACAACGAGGAAGCTCGGCTTCCAACGGCTCTTGCGCAGGCGCTCTCGGTTGACTACCCATGTGAGGTCGAACTGGTGGTCATCGACGACGGTAGCCGGGACGGCACAAGAGACATTCTCGCGGGGGTGCGTGATCCCCGGGTCCAGGTGGTTCTACATGAGCGCAATGCCGGCAAGGGCGCGGCGATCATGACTGGGGTGACTTCGGCGTCCGGGGAATTCATGGTCATTCTGGACGCGGACCTGGAGTACGATCCGAAGGATATTCCGAGAATGCTGGAGCCGGTCCTCGATAGGCGTACCACCATCGTCTACGGCAACCGGACGTTTGGCAGTCACAGCTCTTTCTCGTTCTGGTATGTCATGGGCAACAAAGTCATCACCACCACAGCGAATGTTCTGTTTAACTGCTATCTCGGCGACCTTGAAACCTGCTTCAAGTTGATGCCCACCGAGTTGTACCGGTTACTTTCCGTAAAGTCGCGGGGGTTCGGTATGGAGGCGGAGGTCACGGGCAAGTTGCTGCGGAACGGCTACCGTCCATATGAGGTTCCGGTCAGCTACAGTGCCCGCTCCCGCGAGGAGGGCAAGAAAATTACCTGGTGGGACGGCGTGCAGGCGCTCTGGATCCTGCTACGGGAACGGCTGCGCCGACCGGCGCTGGCCGGGGGCAAGCGCTTCACCCCGGAGAGTATGTTTCTGCAATCGTCACCGTAGGTGATCGGTCTCACATCCCCGGCAGGGGCGGTTGGGACTTCTGCCCTTGCCCGGACCGGTGCGGGAGGGCGATTCTCAACCTGTAACTTAGGGAAGCCTTCGTTCTCAGGTCAACAGAAGAGACTCCATGACACTCCGCGACTGCAAGCTGGGGAACGACGTCATCCTGCAAACCGTCGGGGGTACCCCCGATTGCCGCAGACGCCTGCTGGAATGGGGGTTCCTGCGGGGCGTGCGGATTCGACCCATCGCCCTCGGGCCGGCCGGAGGCGTGATCGTCGCGCTGGGCGACGCCAGGGTCGCCATTGACGCCAGGACCGCCGGGACGCTGATCGTGGAGCATCCGCAGTGACCCGGGGCGGCCCGGTCCGGCCGTCGACGCCGACAGCCCCCTGCTGCCCGCAGCCCGCGTCACCCTATGGCCGCTGGCGGGAGACCGTCACCGCCAGAGTCGCCCTGGTCGGCAACCCCAACGTCGGCAAGTCCACCTTGTTCAACGCGATGACCGGGGCACACCAGCACGTCGGCAACTGGGCGGGGAAAACGGCCGAGGTGGCCGTCGGCCTGTGGAAGACCGGCGCTGACCACATCGAGCTCATCGACCTGCCCGGAACCTACAGCCTGCTGCCCCGGTCACCCGACGAGGAACTCGTCCACGACCTGCTCACCAGGGCCACGGAGCACCGCCCAGACCTGGTGATCGCCGCGGTCGACGCGGCCAACCTTGCCCGGAACCTCTACCTGCAGGCACAACTGCTGGACACCGGCATCTCCGTGATCGTCGCCCTGACCATGCTGGACGTCGCGACCAGCCGCCAGGTGGAGGTGGACCTCGCTCGCCTGGCCGCGGCCGTCGGGGTTCCCGTGATCCAGGTGTGTCCCAGGACGGGGCTGGGGCTGGACCGGCTCGCCGCCGCCGTACCCGCCGGGATCGCCGCTGGAACGGGCCCGGCGGCGGGCGCTCCACCGGCGAGCACCCAGCACCCCGTGGTGGGCCTCGGCGACCCCGTCGAGCCGGCGGTGGCAACGCTCACCGAGCAGGTGCGTGCCGTGACCGGGTCCCCGGCCGCCCGCTGGCTGGCGCTGATGATGCTCACCGGACCCGAGGCGGCCGTGCCGTCCGCGCTGGCACCCCACGTCGTCGCGGCCCGGGCCACGCTCACCGCGAGCCTGGACTCCGTCGGCGAGGGCGTCCCCGCCGAGGAGAGCCTGGACATCGAGACCGTCGTCGCCGAGCGGCGGTACGCCTGGGTGCACGAGGTCATCACCCAGGCCGTGCGGAGGCCGGCCGGCGTGCGGCTGACGGCCTCCGATCGGTTCGACCGGATCCTGACCTCCCGATGGTTTGGCCTGCCGCTGTTCCTGCTGGTCATGTGGGGGGTCTTCACGGCTACCACGACGCTGGCCGCGCCGCTCCAGGACGGGCTGGGGTGGCTGCTCGACGGGCCGGTGCGGGCCGGTGCGGGCCGGCTGCTGGGGATGGTCGGCCTCTCCGGGACCTGGGGCGAGGGGCTGGTGCTGGACGGCCTGGTCTCCGGTGTCGGCACCCTGCTGACCTTCGTCCCGCTCATGGTGATCATGTTTGTGCTGCTGACCGTGCTGGAGGACTCCGGGTACATGTCCCGGGCGGCCTTCGTCGCGGAGCACTTCCTGCGCGTGGTCGGCCTGCCCGGCCGGGCGTTCCTTCCCCTGATCGTCGGTTTCGGCTGCAACGTTCCGGCGGTGGCCGGCACCAGGATCCTGACCGACGCCCGGCACCGGCTGATGACCGGTCTGCTGGTGCCGTTTGCCAGTTGCAGCGCCCGGCTGACGGTGTATGTCCTGCTGGCCAACGTGTTCTTTGGCAGCTACGCGGGGACCGTGGTGTTCGCGATGTACGTGCTGTCCGTCGCGCTGATGGTGCTGGTCGGTCTGGGACTGCGACCGCTGCTGTTCCGGGGCACGAGCCGGGAGGCCCTCGTGCTGGAGCTTCCGCCGTACCGGATGCCGACGCTGCGGGTCGTTGCCGCGCAGACCTGGCAGAAGCTCGCCGGGTTCCTGCGGACGGCCAGTGGCATCATCGTCGCGGCCGTCGTTGCCGTCTGGTTGCTGGCCGCCATCCCGGTGGGCGGGGACGGCCGGTTCGGCGATGTGCCGGACGGCAGGAGCCTGTACACCAGCATCAACCAGACGATTGCCCCGGTGTTCGCCCCGACGGGTTTTGACCACCCCGACGCCGTCGGCGCGTTGATCACGGGGTTCGTCGCCAAGGAGGCGATCGTCTCAACCTTCGCGACGACCTACCAGACCACCGAGTCCGAAGACGACCTTTCGGGACGCCTGCGAGACACCTTCGAGCAGTCCTCTGGCGGGCATCCCGGGCCGGCCGTCCTGGCGTTCCTGGTGTTCCTGCTGGCATACACCCCCTGCGTCGCGACGATCGCGGCGCAGCGGATCGAGATCGGAACGCGCTGGACGCTGGTGGGTATCGGGGTGCAGGGGTCTGTCGCCTGGCTGGTGGCGACCCTGGTGTTCCAGATCGGCCGGATGATCGCGTGAGTACGCTGCGGGCCGTGCTCTCGGCCGTCCTGACGGCGGCTCCCGGAACCGGACTGGACGACATCGCCCGCGGGCTGGAGCTGTCCCGGGACGAGGTCGACGCGATGGTCGGCTACTGGGAGCGGCGGGGCGAGCTGACCGTCGACCGGCTGCTGGGGTGCTCCGCCTCCGGCTGTGGCGGCTGTCCCGTTGCCCCGGATCGGGCCTGGTGCCGGAGACCGGCGGGCGGGGACCGGCCCGGACTGCTGGCCATCAGCCCCGGTCGCCGGGGTGGCGAGCGGGGGGCATAGGGCCCGGCCCTTTTTCGCCTGCTTTCATCGGCGGGAAAGCGTTTCCCCGCATGCGGGCCGGTTGTCGCCGACTCGGATCCGGGCCGGCGGTTTCCCGCCCCAGCGATCGATGCCTACCGTGATGTCACAGCTTCCTTGTCACCCCGTCGCAATCCGAGGAGCAGCATGAAGCGTCGGTCCAGTATCGCTCTCGTCGCGGCGACGCTTGTCGCCGGCGCGGGCGCCGCCGCAGCGATCGCCCTACCGGCTCACGCCGATACGGTCCTGTGCGATACGTGGGGAACAACCACGATCCAGGGCGGCAAGTACGTCGTTATGAACAACGTCTGGGGCGCGAGCACCGCACAGTGCATCAATGTCACGGACACCGGGTTCCAGGTCACCACCGCCGACCACAACAACTCGACCAGCGGGGCGCCAGCGTCCTACCCGGCGGCCTACATGGGCTGCCACTACACCAACTGCTCCGCCGGCTCGCCCTTCCCGGCGACGCTCTCCTCGCTCGGTAACGTGTCGTCGAGTGCCAGCATCTCGGTGCCGACCACCGGTGAGTGGGACGCGGCCTACGACATCTGGCTCGACCCGACGGCCCGTACCGACGGGCAGAACACCGGGGCCGAGATCATGATCTGGGTCAACCACCTGGGACGGCCCCAGCCCGCCGGGTCCAAGGTCTCCACGGTGACGCTTGCCGGCGCGACCTGGGACGTGTGGTACGGCAACATCGGCTGGAACGTCGTGTCCTACGTCCGGCAGGCGACCGCGACCAGCTTCAACGATTCCATCACCTCCTTCATCGACGACGCGGTGTCCCGTGGCTACGCCCAGCAGTCCTGGTACATGACCAGCGTGCAGTTCGGGTTCGAGCCGTGGATCGGCGGGGCTGGTCTCGCCGTCAACTCCTTCTCCGTGTCCACGGGCGGGACGGTGACGTCCCCACCCCTGTCGTCGGCATCCGCCAGCGCCTCCCCGAGCGCGTCCGCCAGCAGTCCCCCGGTGACGGAGGCGGCGTGCAGCGTCGGGTACGCCAAGAACGAGTGGCCGGGTGGCTTCACGGCCAGCGTGACCATTGCCAACACGGGTTCCAGCGCGATCA
The DNA here is from genome assembly GCA_013041765.1 of Dactylosporangium sp. GTDB lineage: Bacteria > Actinomycetota > Actinomycetes > Mycobacteriales > Micromonosporaceae > JABDRL01. The sequence goes on from JABDRL010000303.1 coordinate 22,239, forward strand.
ACGGCTGGACGCTCGGCTTCGCCTTCCCCGGAGACTCCACAGTCACCAGTTTCTGGAACGCGGACGTCTCGCAGAGTGGCAGCAACGTGACGGCGACCGACATGTCGTACAACGGCGCCATCGCCCAGGGGACCAGCGTGTCGTTCGGCTTCCAGGGCACCTACAGCAGCGGCAACGCCAACCCGACGGCGTTCACCCTGAACGGCTCGGCCTGCACGGTGGGCTAGGGCGCGTTCTGTGAATCCACTGCCGGGCTGCGCCGAACCCAGACGACGCCCGCCTGCGTTCTCGGATGCCCGGATACCACCAGTATCCGGGCATCCTGCGGCCTTGCCGGATCGCCGCCTGAGCCTCGGCTCGCTCCGGCGAGATCCACGAGACGTGCCCTGGGCCCGTTGCTCGCACCTGCGATTGAGTGACTTGCGCTGTGGACGCAAGGCTGGTCCGTTTGCCACGTATGGGAACATCGAACGAACCTCGACGTGTCCCGAAACGGCCTCGTGCGCGGATCGCGGTCGTGGACGTGCTGGAGAAATCGTCGGATCGATCGGCGCGAGGGCCATTGCGGTGTTCGGCATCGACTCCTACCCCGGTGTATATATCGCGATGATCTTCAATGGAATTCGCCGGTTGAACAGATCACCCAGGGCGCGTCTCGTGAATCGACGTCGTCGGACGAGGCCACGCGGTCAGATCTGGAATTCCCCGGCGCCGATCGGCGCCGGGGAGACACTCCCGGGAGGCTCGCGGCGGTGCCGGTCCGCCGACCGGTCGGCCGATGAGCAGCGGACCCCCGACCGCTTGCCCCGGCCGGCATGGTCGACCTGAAGGGTGCTGTGGTGGATGCCGTACTCGTCGTGCAGGAGACGTTCGAGCCGGTAGCAGACGGCGTGGCAGTCGCACTCCGGGGCGACGAGCACATGGGCCGACAGCGCGGGCTCGCTGGACGTGATCTGCCAGATGTGCAGGTCCTGGACTTCGACGACGCCATCGACCGCCGTGAGCGCCGCCCCGACGGCCGGCGGGTGGACGTGCGCTGGGGCGGCCTCCAGAAAGATCCGGCCGCAGTCGCGGATGAGACCGACCCCGGATTTGATCATGAGGGCGACCACGACCAGCGTTGCGATTCCGTCGGCCCGGGTGAAGCCGGTCAGCAGCATGACCAGCCCCGCCGCCGCGGTCGCCGCGAAGGCGAACAGGTCGGTCAGGACGTGCAGGTACGCCCCCTGGACGTTGAGGCTGGTGCGGTTGGCCCGGCCGATCGCCTGGACCGCGAGCAGGTTGACGACGACACCGACCAGCGCGGTCACCAGGACGGGCAGGGCGGACACCGGCGGCGGCGCCACGAGTCGCTGGATCGCTTCGCCGCCGAGCCACGCGCCGAGCACGAGCAGCGTGACACCGTTGACCATCGCTGAGACGATCTCCGCGCGCTTGAGGCCGTAGGTGTACCCATCGCTGGGCCGCTTGGCGGACAGCCGCATCGCGACCAGGGCCAGCCCGATCGCCCCGGCGTCGGTCAACATGTGGGCGGCGTCCGACAGCAGTGCCAGCGAACCGGACAGGAGTCCGACGGCGACTTCGCCGGCCATGAAGGTGCTGATCAGGGCGAGGGCGACCAGCAACCAGCGACGGTCGGAATCCGGGGAGATTTCCGCCAGGTGGTGATTTCTGCCGTCATGGTGGCCGTGCCCCATCTGCTGCACCTCCAGTCGTCGTCGCCATTGTCCACGCGTGCGGCCACGCCCCAGTGACCACTGGGCATTCTTCCGGACGGGGTATCTCTTCGTGGAACTTCCACGGCGGGGCGGGCGGGCCGGTCCCCGGGTTTCCCGGTCCCCGGCGGGTACCGCCAGCCATTGACCAGTGGCTATTGCCTGTCAAGGCGGCTTGTGTTCAAATGGCGAAATCCTAGAAACACTAGGGTCCAAAGTCCTTACTTGTGGGGCCTAAGGGGCTCCCATGATTTCTGGGGGGCACAATGAAGAGGAATCTGCGGCGGGCGGCGGCGCTGTCCGTTACGACCCTGCTCGCGAGCGGCATCGCGGTGCTCGCCGCGCCGAGTGGCGCCAGCGCGCACGGCGCCATGATGACGCCCGGGAGCAGGACATATCTGTGCTGGCAGGACGGTTTGACGTCCGCGGGGGCGATCCAGCCCAACAACCCGGCCTGCGCGGCGGCGGTCGCGGAGAGCGGCGTCACCGCGCTGTACAACTGGTTCGCCGTGCTGCGCTCCGATGGCGCCGGCCGGACCAGCGGTTTCATTCCCGACGGGCAGCTGTGCAGCGCTGCGGCGACGGTGTACGACTTCTCCGGGTTCGACCTGGCCCGGGACGACTGGCCGGTGACCCACCTGACCTCCGGGGCCAGCTTCAACTGGAAGTACAACAACTGGGCGGCCCACCCCGGCACGTTCTCGCTGTACATCACCAAGGACACCTGGAGCCCGACCCGGTCGCTGGCCTGGTCGGATCTGGAGTCGACGCCGTTCCTCCAGGTGACGAACCCGCCCCAGTCCGGATCGCCCGGCACCGATGACGGCCACTACTACTGGACGGGCGACCTGCCCTCCGGCAAGAGCGGCCGGCACCTGGTCTACTCGGTCTGGGCCAGGTCCGACAGCCAGGAAACCTTCTACGGCTGCTCAGACGTGGTCTTCGACGGCGGGAACGGCGAGGTGACCGGCGTCGGCGTCGGCGGCCCGACCAGCCCCTCGGCGAGCACGCCCGCCGGGAGCGGCACCGCGAGCGCCACCCCGTCGTCCGGGAGCACCAACCCGGCCACACCGACGTGCTCCGCGTCCTACGCCATCGCCAGCAGCTGGGAGGGCGGCTTCCAGGGGACGGTCACCGTGACGAACAGCGGTGCGGCCGCGATCAGCGGCTGGGCCGTGGACTGGACCCTGGCCAGCGGCCAGGATGTCACCCAGGTGTGGAGCGGCACCCTGACCAGGAGCGGTACCGGCGTCTCGGTCGCGAATGCCACCTGGAACGGGGCGCTCGGCGCGGGTGGGGCGGCTACGTTCGGGTTCATCGGCGCGGGCTCGACGGCGACTCCGGCCATGACCTGCACCGCCACCTAGTCGGGAAAGGCCGCATACCGGTGTTTGTTGGTATGCGGCCTTTCGCCGGGCACTGCCAGAACGCCGCTGGGACCTCGGCTGGCCCCACCGGGATCCACCGAGGCCCGTCCTAGCGGAGGCGTGGAGGGTTGGCCAGGATGCGGGCCGTGAAGGTGGGATTATTGCGCAGGTAGCGCCGCCACAGGCGCTTCGGCTCCTTGGCCAGGCGATAGAACCATTCGAGCCCCCGTCGCTGCATCCACGCCGGGGCCTGCGGAATGAGCCCGGCGTGGAAATCGAACGCCGCGCCAACGCCGAACATCGCGTTGGCCGACAGCCGCCCGGCGTGGGCCGCCATCCACCGTTCCTGCTTGGGCGTTGACAGCCCGACCCAGACCAGCTCGGCTCCGGAGGAATTGATCCGGTCGCAGACCGCCGCGTCCTCCTCCTCGGTCAGCGGCCGGAACGGCGGTGAGTAGGTGCCGACGATCCGCAGGCCGGGAATGCGCGCCGTCAACCGCTGCGCGAGCAGTTCCGGAACGCCCTCGTTGCCGCCGTAGAGGTAGGAGCGCCAGCCCAGCTCCGCGGCCCGGGTGAGGACCTCCAGCATGAGGTCGGGACCGTAGACCCGGCTCATCCATCCCGCGCCGGCCTTGCGGCCGGCCCAGACCATCGGCATGCCGTCCGGGGTGGTCATCCCGGAGTCGTTGTGGATACGCCGGAGTTCGGCGTCCCGCTGCGACTCCATGACACCGTGCACCCCGGTGACACAGACGTAGTGGCGCTCGCCCCGCTCGACCCAGCGGGAGACCTCGGTGAGAGCCATCGTCATGTTGACTGCGGAGACGCCGACGCCGAGAACGTCGACCCGCTTGATTGCTTCCTGCTCGTCCATGTTCGATGCTCGCCCGTCAGTTGGCGAATGGTCGGCCTTCGAGCTGCGCCTTCGCCTGGTCGTAGACCCAGCGGTAGGTCCGCTCCAAGCCGTCGGCCAGCCGGATGGACGGTTCCCACCCGAGTTCCTTGCGGATGAGGTCGTTGTCGCTGTTGCGCCCGCGCACGCCGAGCGCACCCGGCACGTGCTTGTACGTGAGCGAGATGCCCGCGATCTTCTCAACGATCGAGAACAGTCCGTTGATGGTGACCAGCTCCGCCGAGCCGATGTTGATGGGGTCGACGACCTCGCTGCGGGCGAGCATCAAGGTACCCTTGACGCAGTCGTCGATGTACATGAACGAGCGGGTCTGCTCGCCGTCGCCCCAGATCTCCACCTCGTGGTTGCCGGTCAGGGCCGCTATCGCGATCTTGCGGCAGGCCGCGGCCGGAGCCTTCTCCCTGCCGCCGGTCCAGGTACCGTTGGGGCCGTAGACGTTGTGGTACCGGGCGATGCGGGTGACCATGCCAAAGTCTTCCCGGAAATGGCGGGCCAGGCGCTCGCTGAAGAGCTTCTCCCAGCCGTATCCATCCTCTGGCATCGCCGGGTAGGCATCGGCTTCCTTGAGCGCGACGACGTCGGCGGTGGTCTGCTTGTCCGCGGCGTAGACACAGGCCGAGGAAGAGTAGAAGAACCGGTCGACTCCCGCTTCCTTGGCCGCCACCAGCATGTGGGTGCTCACCAGCACCGACAGCATGCATTCCGCCTTGTGGAACTCAATGAATCCCATACCACCCATGTCGGCGGCCAGGTTGTAGACCTCACCGGCTCCCCCGGCGAGCACCTCGCGGCAGCTCTCGATCAGGGAGACGTCTCGGACGAGGCACTCAGCGTTGTGGTGCACCTGATACCAGTCGTCCAGCGGCTTGCAGTCGACCGCCCGGACGGTCTTTCCCTCGGCGAGCAGGGCCTTGGTGAGGTGCCCTCCGATGAACCCTCCAGCTCCAGTGACGACAGCGTCTACCCTGGCCATGGCGTGTCTCCCTCCGCTACAGGTCGCAGGCGATCGGTTCAGCCTATACAGGCTGGGCCATGCGTGATGCCGCCGCACAATATCCTGCGCGGTGTGGACGATTCCCCGCACGGTATGCCAGCGGCCCCAGGCAAGGCCGAGCCGGTTGGCGGATGTTGCCATCTGGTTGAGTCCATCGAGCGAACCCGGCGCGACAGCAGACCAGTGCAACACCTAAGTTCATACTCGAAGGCGCAGGAGAAGGAGGCGGGCTAACGACCATGGGGAACGATTCGCCCACCGGCATGGCCGGGCCGCCGCGGCTGCGGTTCGCCGCGCGTACCGACAAGGGTCTTGTGCGACGGGGTAACCAGGACTCGGCGTATGTCGGCTCGCGGTTACTCGCGGTGGCCGACGGCATGGGCGGCATGGCCGCCGGTGATCTCGCAAGCGCCATTGTCATCGCGGCGCTCGCCCCACTGGACGAGGAGCCCTTCCCGGGAGAGCCCTTTCTCGGCGAGGCCGCCGACGGGGAGTCGGTCGCCGGGGCCGCATTTCCCGGTGCGGTGCTGTCCGGCGCGGCGATCGAGGCGATCCGTTCGGCTGTGGAACGGGCCAACCTCCGACTGCGGGATGCCGTCGACGCGGAGCCGGCCCGTCGGGGCATGGGGACGACGCTGACGGCTCTGCTGCTGACCGGCAGCGACCTCATCATGGTGCACATAGGTGATTCGCGGGCGTATCTCCTTCGAAACGGTGATCTGGTGCAGATCACGCGGGACGACACCTTCGTCCAGATGCTCGTTGACGACGGGCACATCACGTTGGCGGAGGCCGACACCCATCCCCAGCGTTTCCTGGTGACCAAGGCGTTGCAGGGCTCCGAGACCGCCGCGGAATACGCGGTCTACCCGGCCCTCCCCGGGGACCGCTACCTGCTGTGCAGCGACGGACTGTCCGGGGTGGTGGACTTCGAGACGCTCCGGGCGACGCTCCGGGACGTCCCGGACCTGGACCAGTGCGCCGACCGCCTGGTCGAACTCGCCCTGGCCGGCGGCGGACCGGACAACATCACCGCTGTGGTCACCGACATCGTCGGATACCCCGTCGCCCGCCAGACACCGGTGATTCTCGGCGCGGCGGCGGGCTAGGCCGTCTCCGGCTCCGCGGCGCCACCCGGGTCTTCCCGGGGCGGGACAAGACGTTTCAGCGGCGCGGGACGGCCGAGGTGGAAGCCCTGTCCCCGGTCGACACCCAGCCGGCGGAGCGCCCCGACAAGGGGCTCCCGGTCGACGTACTCGGCGACCGTCGTCATCCCGAGACCCGTGGCGGCTCGGACGACCGCGTCGACGAGAACGGCGTCGACCCCACCGGCATCGGCCTGACGCACGAACTCGCCAGCGATCTTCAGGGTGGTGAACGGCAGGTTCTTGAGATAGACGAAGGAACCGAACCCGGCACCGAAGTCGTCGAGACTGAACCGGCAGCCGGCGGCCCGCAACGTCGACGCCAGCCGCCGGGCGGCATCGAGATTGCTGATCGCGGTCGTCTCGGTAATCTCCAAACCGAGCCGTCGCGGGTCAATATTCAGGGCTTCCAGCGTCCCCACCACCCAGTCTCCGAACGCCGCGTCGTCCATGGAACGGCTGGAAACATTGACGTCCAGGCATAGCTCGGTCCGGCTGCTGGCGGGGTGTGCCAGGGCCGTGGTCGCCTGCTCGATCACCCAGTGGTCGAGTTCCCGGACCAGATCCCCGCGTTCCAGCGTCGGCAGGAAATCGGCGGGCCCCACCTCTGGATGTATGCCGTCCCGCAGCCTGACCAGCAGCTCATAACTGGTCGTGCGACCCGTTGCCAGGTCGACGATCGGCTGTGCGTCCAGTTCCAGACCTCCGGTGTCCAGCGCCTCCCGGACCCTGTGGACGACATTGACCCGGGTCACCGCATGGCGGTACTGCTCCTGGGCGAACAACCGGGCCCGATTGCGCCCGGCGGTCTTCGCCTCGTACAGCCCGAGATCGGCGTTGGTGAACAGCACCTCGCAGTCCCGCTCGCCGTCCGCGGGTGCGGCTCCGACGCTGAGGGTCACCCGCAGGGTGTCGCCGTAGACGACGAGCGGGGTGCGAGCCGTGACGTTGCACAGCTCCTCGGCGACGGCCAGGGTCTGCGCGGAATCCCCCTCGGCGAGGACCACGGCGAACTCGTCACCGCCCAGCCTGCCGAGCACGGCGGTGGGGGGCAGGGTCTCCCGCAGCAGGCGGGCGAGAATGCGCATGACCTCGTCACCGACCGCATGACCGCGGACGTCGTTGATGTCCTTGAAATTGTCGACATCGATGATGAGCAGGCCGCCCGTGCTGGCGTTGGCGAGCAGGTCGTCGAGCCGGGCGGTGAGGGCGCGCCGGTTCACCAGGCCGGTCAGGGAATCGTGATCGGCGAGGTAGATCAGCTCTGTCCGCGCCCGATGGATATCGGTGATATCGAATATCTCGTACAGTCGCAGTTCCCGGAAGGGCTGGCAGTGCACGCGTATCCAGCCGGATCCGGCGGCCCCACCCGGACGGCGGCCCTCCCCGCCGGAAGAACGCGAAATCAGCTCAACGGCCGGCCCTCCCGGTTGGATGCTCTCGCCCAGCAGCCAGTCCACCGGGCCGTCACCGAGCAGGGCGACCGCTGCCTTGTTCCGCCACACCAGCACCCCGTCGTTGGTCGTCAGGAGCAGCGCTGTGGAGACGGCGTCGGCAACCTGATCGATCAGTGTGCGCATGTCTGGCTTCACGGGGCCTCCAGCGGGTGCTGACCGGGTGAGGCGCTGGCTGAAAGTTGACCACATCGGAGGGAAGTCCGCTGAGTCTAGCGGGAATGGGCACGAGGGACCCCCAGCCGTTGGTATCGGCTCGGTGTCAGGCCGCTGCGATTGGAATGCTGCGCGGTGGCACACTTCGATGCATGACCGTCATGCAGCCCCGGGTCGTGCCCCGCGACGGCCTCGCGAACCCGGTCTTCGACGGCATGGGCCGCGAGGACGATCTCATCGTCTCGCTGACCTTTGCCCCCGGTTTGACCGATGCGCAGGTGCGGCTGGTTCTGGTCTGGATCCGGGAGGTGGAACGATCCTGGCAGCCCGGCGATCCGGGCACCTCGCCCTTTGCCGCCGGAGAACCCTTCGTGCACGAGCAGCAGTTCCACGCGAGGATCTCCGGGTTGCCAGACAGCAGACGCCGCGTGCGGTCGCTCATCGACGACCTCGTAGCCGGCGGCGTGCGCATCCATGACGGCTTCTTCGCGTGCTGGCGACCAAACGCCAGCGGCGTGCTGCGTCCCCGGCCGGACCCCCGCGCTCCACAGGAGACCAGCAACCTCGCGGACCTGGCGGATTACGCCGACCGGTTGTGGAACCCCGACCTCGCCCCGCCCCCCAGCGAGGTGGCGGCGGAGCTGACCGGAGGGTTTCTCGTCAGCGACGAACTGGTGGTCGAGCACCGGGGCTCCCCGCTGTACCTCCCCGGCCTGCGGATCGGCTACGGTCTGCTGTCCTGCGACCATGTGCCGGCGGACCGGCGGACGGAAGAGGTCCGGGCCGCCCTGATCGCCGCTGTGAAACGGCGGTGGCTGGCGGTGTTCAAGGCGCCCGGCAGGGAAGGGACGCGTCCCCTTCCCCGGAGTCAGGCCGGCGGCGCCGACCGGATCGACACGATCGTGGCCGGTTCGCGCCGGGGATACTCCTGCACCATCGACGCGGCCCAACTCCTGGACCGCCCGTCCCCCACGACCTGCCGGTACCGGGAGTACGAACTCATGGAGGCCCTGCTGGACACCGTGGACGCCGCTGGCCTCGCCCCCGTGATCACCTGGCGGCGGTTCAGCACCCCGGTGGTCCTGCCGCCCCTGGGGCAGCCTGTCGCCATCGTCCTGCAACTGTGGGAGCAGACCACCCGGTAGCCCGCCCGCGATGCTCAGCCCTCGTCTCGTGGCTCCCGCACGATCATCACGGGGCACCGGGCGTGCTGCAACAGCTGACTGATGGTCGCGCCCAGCCTGAGGCCGGGGATGCTGGAATGGCCCCGGGAACCGACGACGATCAGCTGCGCGCTGGTGGAGGCCTCCACCAGCGCACCGGCGGCGCTGCCAGCGACGATGCTCGTGCTGAAGGCGACCTCCGGATACTTGGCTCGCCAGTCGGCCACGGCCTCCAGCACGGTGTGCCCGGCCGCGGTCTCGACGATCTCGTGACTGATCGTGGAGTGCTGCACCTTGCCCCGGTACGCGACGACCGGGGGGTGCCAGGCCCGGACCGCGAGGACGGGGAGACCATGCAGGTGGGCCTCCTCGAAGGCCACCCCGATCGCCTTCGCCGACTCGTGGGAGCTGTCGGCCCCCACCAGCACCGGCAGGTCGGACACGGCGTCGGGGGCACGGTCCACCCAGGCCGAGGCGTTGTGCACGACGGTGACGGCACTCTGGGCGTGCAGGGCGACCTCCGCGGCAACCGAACCGAGCAGCAGCCCGTCGAACCCGCCGATGCCTCGGGCGGCAATGACCACCAGCTCGGCATCTGGCGAGGCAGAACACAGCTCGACGACCGGCTGACCGTCGATCACCTCACCGGAGACGGCCAGTTCCGGCCGCCAGCTGCGGGCGGCGGAGACCGCGTCGGCAACCATCGCGCGGGCGGCGGACCACAGCTCGGGCTCGGCGGGACCCGCCGCGTGGATGATCCGGAGTGGTCGGTCCCGGGCGACCGCCTCACCCGCGGCCCAGTGCAGGGCACCACGGCTCGATTCGGAGCCGTCGATGCCAACAATCACTGGCTTGCGGTCATCCTCCATGGCGCCTCCTCCTTGAGGTTTGCCGCACCGGCAGAAAACACAGGTTCTACTGTGGGAGGTTGCCTCGGGAGAAGACAGGGCCGATGGCCCTATGCCTCGATGATCTCAATCGATTGATGGCTGACAACTCCGTCATCCAGGGCGATGATTCCGTCGAGGGAGTCCAGCCCGCTCCTCCGGTGGGTGATGAGCAGGACCGTCCGACCGACGGTCACCGTGAGCAGGTCGGACAGCACCGCTGCCGCGGTCGGCTCGTCGAGATGCTCGGTGGGCTCGTCGAGGACGAGCACCTCCGCCTCGCCCAGCAGCGCTCGGGCCAGGGCCAGCCGCCGCCGCTGACCGCCCGACAGCCGTACCCCGTGCTCCCCGACGGCGGTGTCCAGCCCGTCCGGCAGGGTGTCGACCCAGTCGAGCAGCCGCGCCGCGGCCAGCGCGTCGCGTATCTGCCCGACTGTCGCGTCCGGACAGCCGATCCGTACATTCGCCGCAATGGTCGAGTCGAACAGGTACGCCTCATCGTCGCAGAGCCGAACCATCCGGCGGACCTCGTCAGACCTGAGCTCGCGCAGGTCGATGCCGTTGATGGTCACCGATCCCCGCGTCGGGTCGAGAAACCGCACCAGGAGCGCGGCGACGGTACTCTTGCCCGACCCGCTCGGGCCGACCAGTGCCACCCGTTGTCCGGGGCGCAGCACCAGGTCAACCCCCCGCAGCGCGGGCCGGTCGGGCGACCACGCGGCGTGC
>JABDRL010000380.1 GCA_013041765.1 Dactylosporangium sp.
CCCGTGCTCGCGGGCGAGCGCCGCGACGGCCGCGCCGGAGACCAGGGAGTGCAGACCGCCAGTGCACGCCTCGGCCGAGGGCCGGCGGCGGGTCCCCGGCACCGGCAGGAAGCCGAGCTCGCCCGAGCCCCCCGATGCCCCCCGCCGGAGCCTGCCGTCCAGGAGGGTGGCCGCCCCGACCCCGGCCCCCAGCCAGAGCAGGACGAACGTGGGGGTGTCCCGGGCGGCTCCCAGGCGTCCCTCGGCGATCCCCGCGAGGTTCACCTCGTTCTCGACCAGGACCCGGCCGCCGCGTTCCCGGAGCCTTCGAACCAGCTCGGCGTGCCACCCCGGTCGGCCCCCGGTCGGGTTCAGCAGCCCGGTGGCCGGGTCGACCATCCCCGGGGCGCCTACGGCCACGGTGTGGGCCGGGGCCCGGGACACCCGGGCAACGGCGTCGTCGAGCGCGGCGAGGGCCGCGGGGACGGCCGTACCCGGGTCGGCGTCGCGCCCCAGGGGCAGCTCGGCCCGGGATACCACCCGGCCGGCGAGATCGGCGACGGCGACGCTCATCCCGTCGGGGTGCACCTCGGCCCCGGCCACGTGTGCCCGGTCGGCGGCGAGTCCGTACAGCCGGGCGTTGGGGCCGCGGCGGGGCACCGACGCCTCCCCGACCACCTCGACCAGCCGGGCCCGGCGCAGCCGCTCGACGAGTTCCGCCACGGTGGGGCGGGACAGCCCGGTGAGCGAGGCGAGCTGGCCGGCTGTGAGCGGTCCCCGCTCGAGGAGCAGGTCCAGCGCGTGGCGGTCGTTGAGGGCACGGGCCGTCGCCGGGCCTGCCGGGTGGGGGGCGTCCATGGTGACATCTTGCCTGCCTTTTATTTCAGGAAACCTTCCTGATAGTTTATGGTCGATCGGTCGAGTCCCGGATCCCGCGGGGCTCGGGCCCCGTCCCCGCGCTGGCCGCGTCGCGGGGGACGCCGCCGGACCATCCGAGGAGGGCGTTCGACGTGAGCGACACCGCACCACCCCTCGACGTCGTGCGGCGCGCCCGCCGCGACATCACCCTGGCGTTCGCCATCCACGGCGCCGCGACGGGCACCTTCGCGACCCGGATTCCCTGGATCGCCGAGCACCTGCACCTCGACGCCGGGGCGCTGGGCATCGCGCTGGCGGCCCCGGCCATCGGCGCGACCGTGGCGATGCCCACGGCCGGCCGGGTGGTGCACCGCTTCGGGGGCAGAGCGGCCGTCACCGGGCTGCTGGCGATGTGGTGCGCCGCGCTCTCGCTGCCGGCCCTCGCCCCCAGCCTCCCGGCGCTGTTCGTGGCGCTGCTGCTGTTCGGCGCGACCTCCGGCATGGCCGACGTCTCGATCAACGGGCAGGCCGTCCGGGTCGAGGGGTGGCTCGGACGCTCCATCATGGCCAGTTTCCACGGCACCTGGAGTCTCGGCGGGCTGGCGGGCTCGGCCATCGGTACCCTGGCCGCCCACGCGGACCTTGACGCCAGGATCCACTTCGGTCTGGTTACCGCGATCCTGGGGGCCTCGGCCGTGGTGGTCGGCCTTCGGCTGCCCACGGGACGCCCGGCGGCCGGCGCCAAGGCACCCCCGCGGTTCGCCCTCCCGCCGCGGATCACCCTGTGGCTCTGCGTCGTCGGATTCTGCGCGATCTTCGCGGAGGGGGCCGCCGGCAACTGGAGCGCGGTGTACCTTGCCGACACGGTGGGGGCGTCCGCCGGCATGGCAGCCGCCGGGTACACCGGCTTCGCCCTGGCGATCGCCGGCACCCGCTTCCTCGGCGACCTGGTGGTCCGCCGCATCGGACCGGTGCGCACGGTGCGTCTGTCCGGTGTGGTGGCAGCCGTCGGCGCAACGGTGGTCGTGGTGGCGCGCTCGCCGGTGCCGGTCGCCGTCGGCTTCATCCTGCTGGGCGTCGGCGTCGCCGTCGTGGTCCCGCTCACCTTCGCCGCCGTCGGCCGCATGGACCTCGACGCGAGCCATGCGATCGCCGGGGTGGCCACGGTGACCTACAGCTCGAACCTGTTCGCCCCCGCCGTCATCGGGGGGATCGCGCGGTTCTCGTCGCTGTCGGTCTCCTTCGGCCTGGTGGCGCTGCTCACCCTCGGGATCGTGGCGAGGGCCGGAGCGCTGCGCCCCCGGGCGGCGAGCGTCACCGCCCCCGGCGGCGGAACGGCAGCGGCGCCGAGCGGGGCGCCGGTCGGAGGGGAGTGAGCCCAGCCCCGCCAGAGGTCGCCGGCGGGGGGCCCTGGCGGGACCCGCCTCGCAGCATCTGAGGCGAGGCGTCAGCGGCCTTACCGAGCCTGGCAGATCTCGGGGAACGTGCCGTACCGTCCCATTCGCCCGAGCGCCAGCCGGCCTACGATGAGGGAATCTAGGAGTTCCGCTGGTGGTGGTTGAATTCGAATCGGCCCCGGCTTGAGCACGGCGAGGGTGATATGTGGTCGGAAGTCATCGCCAGCCGCGCCCATCAGCGGTGCGTTGACGTCATCTGCGACTCGAACCACTATTTGGTGAGTCAGGTCGAGCTCTGGTTGCCGTATGGCCTCAAGGCCGACGTAGCTGCCTCCCTCAGGTACATAATGGTCGCCCTTCCTCAAGGGCGTAATCATCACGCCACTCAGTCTGAACTGGATTCGGCTAGGTAGTGCGGTCGATACCGCATCCCACCACCGCTCCGCAACTTCGCTTTCACACGTTGAATGCCCGAGCGTCAGATGAGCGGGCGCATTTTGACCTAGGAACATGAGGCCCTCAGCGTGCTTGCCGATTGATTGGGAGTAGTTCTCAATGCAAAGCGCTCTGTCGGCTTCAGGTAGAAGTATGATTCCGTACGGCACTGTCACTCCCTAAAACCAATACAGTTGTGTTGTCGAGAGAACCTCGGCGACCAAAGATCATATCCTCGAACGCGGGCTCAAAGAACAGATCGACTCGTGGCCTCAGGTCGCGAACCGATGTTTCGCAAGTGAGCCACCGTATGCGTCTGCAACCCAACCGCTCCCAGCGACAGTAGGTGAAGTGTCGGCTGAGGTGAAGGTCATGGAGATGGACCGCGGAGCATTCGTGCCGGTGTGCTCAGGACATCAGAGTCGCCACCCGAACCTAGCCGCTTCGACTCCATCCCGCCTCCTGCCCCGGTAGCTCGACCTTGCCCTTGATAAACGGAATACGTGCCACAGTCCCCGGCAATCCCCCCTTCCACCGCCGCGCCAGGACGGCACCCATGCCAAGCACATATGTCACCATCGGCTTGAACGGCGCAGCGGCAAGGGCGCCCCCTTCGAGCGCCCCGGCCATGAGGTCCCGAGTCTGTGTCTGAAGCGATACGGGGAATCTTGCCCGGACGGCAACGTCAAGGAGTCGCTCTGATCGCGCCTTTGGTGACAATAGTTCAAGACTGTACGCAGATGCTCCGTGCTCTCGCGTCAGCTCACGGATTCGACAGACCGTCTCCGCAACTACGCCAGGGTGTCGCCTCATCTCTCCATCCTGCATCAGCCGAAGAAGATATCGCCCCCAGGACCAGGACAACAAGGTCCGGTTCGGGCTCACCGGATCCTCGAAAGCCCGCTCGCGAATTGGGTGGACAAAATATGGAGTGGACTCTCCGACTACATCGAAATACTGGGCCGCACGGACAAAAGTCTGATATGCGAACCACAACTCGTCGGCTGGCAGATCAGGCAACGCTGCCTGAAGCCGGTGAAACTCCGTTGTCCGGCCTTCGGCTGTCCACGGCCCAGCGCTTCGCCGGACCGTCTGGATGCGCTTTGTGTGCAAATGGTAGCGAGCCCACGCGCGGATCGCCTTTTTCTCCGCAAGCGCCCAAGACACAAACTGAATGATCAGCCTGTCGACCTGCTCGGCGGTCAGGGAAATGTCATCGGCGGATGATGTGGAAAGGATCTCAAGTGCGCCGGATCGTCGCGCTTCGCGCATGATTATTGGTAAGGTTGCGTCGTCCACGTTCGCGATCGCCGCAGACGACCATAACGGCAGTACCACAGTCTCGTGATTGATGATAGTGTCAAACAGGAGAACGAAGCAGCGGTCAGCCCACGGATCAGCATACTCGTCATCGAAGAAGATCGCGTCTACACCGTGACCGGTCGTCGTGTCCACCGCTGCTCGGGCAAATGCCAGTTCACTACCCCGCTTGTCGTTCAAAAGCACCACCCGTCTGTGATGGATCGCATGTCGCTATAATCCTAAACTGTAGCAGTGAGATGTGCCTCGGGGGAGACCGTGATTAGAAAGCATCTGTACGCTTTCGGCGGTATCTATGCGACTTTGATAATCCAGTATCGACCTTCAGTCCTCGGCCCATGCCCAGAATGCGCGGCCAGTGGGGTTGGGCGATCGCCGCACGCGACGAGCTTGGTATCTGCCGCCGATGAGTGCTGCGCGATATGAGATCGATACTGAGGTGTGACCTGCTGCGCGGTGCGGGTGCCGGAAGTCTTGTCCGTGCAGATCGGGCGGCATGCTCGTGGGGGACGCCACCGAGCCGATCACAGCGGCGGAAGATGTCAAGATCCCTCTGCCCTGGCTGAAGCAGCCGTGAGCTGGACGGACGTGGTTTTCGGCCCATGAGGGTCAGCCCGAACGCTGGACGCGGGCCAAGCCGTCGGCCCGACTACGCCGGGACGGGGACAGCACATCCACCCCCGCGCCGGCGCCCTCGCCGGGTGTCGCCTCCCAGCCGCGGAGCTTGTCGGCGACCGTCCGAACCCGCTTGTCGTGCGGACCGACGGCGATGCAGAACAGCGACTCGTCCACCTCCCGATCGTCGCCGCCCCAACGCACGACGCCCTCGCATTCGGCGAGGACATCCCGCAGCACCAGTTCCTGCAATGGGAAGAATCCTCCCCTGGCCCGGGCGCCCGGCCGAATGCGCACCGCGGTGCCGGAAGCGAGATTGGACTCCGGCAGGCCCTTGTGGAGCTTGCTGAGTTCACACCAGCCGGCCAGGTCAATCCGTTGGATCTCCTCGATCTCGTAGTGGAACCGGCGCACCACGTGCAGCAGGATCATCTCGACGTCACCGATCCACACCGCGACGCTCAGCCCCGTGCCGGCCACCGGCCGGGTCCACACCTGTGAGTCACGGTCGGCGTTCGCCTGGATCGTCCACCCGTTCGCCGAGGTCACTGGGCGCTTCGGTGTGCGGCCCTCGGCCGATGCGGAAGCGGTGGGCAGGACCGAGCCGACGGCGGCGGCCATGCCGGTGAGGGCAGCGGTTCTGAGGACGGTCCGCCGAGCGATCTGGTGATCCATGTTTCTTGGTTCCCTTCCCGAATTGGTCAGAACAGCAAGAGGCCCATGGCGTACGGCACCAGGCAGGCGAGCACGCACGCGGACCAGTACTGGAATGCCGGGACGGCCCGGACGGCCGTCATGCGGCGCAGCAACAGATTGACCAGCCACCAGATCAGGCCGAACAGGCAGAACACCGGCACGACGACGATCACCATGGGGAGCATCCCGTCGTTCTCGGTCGGGTTCCGCTGTGCCCAGCCCAGGGACCCCAGCGGACCATTCACCATGAAGTACCACACCAGGAAAAACGGTATGATTGCCGGTATTCCCAGCAGCAGGTTCACGCCGATGGGGATAAGCAGCTTCCATGCTCGCCAATCCTTCAAAGAAGGCCTCCCGCCTACTGGGCGCGACTGAGCCCGTTGTAGTTCTCCAGCACGTTGTACAGGCCGATCAGCTCTCGTCCGTACTGTGCCGCATCGTCGCCGGTGCCGTTGTATCGGGCCAGCAGCGCCTGGGTGTCGGCCTGGCCGGTGGTGAGCGATGGGCGGGCAACCCCGATCTGATGCGCGTTGTAGATCGTCAGGTAGGCGGCCGTCGCGATGTTGTAATGTGGATCTTGAAGAAGGTCCCACACCGCGCGCATGTCGTCGTCGTTCAACAGCTCGCCGTTGATGATGCCCTGCTGGACGCAGTAGTTGCGGGCCGCTATGGCCACCCAGGCGAAGATCTGTCCCCAGCCGGTGCTGCAGTCATCCCTCAATCCAATCCGCACGGCGTCGTCAGCGGCCGTATCGAACGGATTCAACTTGCGTAGCTCCCACATTACCGGCGCCTGGACGAGCGCCTTGCGGAGCTTCAGTGCCCGGGCCAGGTTCGTGAACAGCCAGTCGGCCTCCATGACGCAGTCGAATGCCTCTGTCGTGCTGATGAGGTTGTAGGTGACGATGTCACCGTCTATCCAGCCCTCGCCGCCGGTCTCCGGAACGCCGATCGAGGTGAGGTAGGTCTGGACGTCCATGAGCAGCGCCACCCGGTAGCTGGCCTTGTCAAAATCAACGTCGAGATCGTCCGTGATGGGCGTCCTGGGGTCGAAGTCGCCTTGGCCGATGTCGCGGCCGGAAGCGATGTTGTTGTCGATTTCGATGAATCCGTCGCCGGAGCCGATCGTTATCGTGGCGATCTGGTCGAACGCCCAGTTCGTCGGCAGCGGGTAGCCAAGGTTTCCGGAGAACCCGGACGACATGTCGCAGACAAAGGAGGTGACCGCGTATCCTGCGTCGGAGACGCGTTGGCACACGTTGCGGGGACCGTAGATTCCCACGACGTAGGCGGAGAGTTCGCGAATAGTCTGCCAGACGCCCCTGAAGTGCGGGAGGATGTAGGTGGTGACTTCGCTGTCCATCGCGTCGTAATCGACGGCGAAGTAGATGGTCGTCCCCGATTTGAAGCCGTGAATCCTCGCCCATTCAATGGCGCTGGATGCGTCAACGCAGCCTCGGGAGTAATGGAAGTAATCCGCAGATCGGGACCACGTCTGGTAGATCGGGAAGCAGCGCAGCCCGTATTGCTTGATCGTGTCGAGCTCGCCCGGCTGGATCTGCTTCTCCGGCAGGCTCGTGCTGGAAGGATTGTATAGGTATCGGCCGATGTATCGGTAGCCGGCGTCCTGCAGCGCCTGTGCGCGCGCCGACGTAATTTTCGTTACCCCATCGCATGCCTCGCCCTTGCGGGTCTGGTCGCCGTAGGAAACGAGGAGCGATGCCCATGTCTGGAAGTCACCGGCCCCGCTGACCGGAAGTGCCGCGAACGACTGAAACTCCCGTACCGCAGCCTGCGTGTCGGCGGTGAAGTTCCCGAAGAGGGCGTTTCGCCCGTTGAGTGCCATTGCCGCGGTGAACAACTGCGCCCACGCGCCGGTAGCGCCAATCTCGACTGTATGAGACCTCAGCCCCGATTGGGTGCCAGGCCCGAACACGCCGTTGGCCGTGCCATCGGCCATACCCAACTCGTACTGGATCGCCAGCAGCATCGACTTTGCGACATCACGAGAGTGGTGACCATCGCAGGGGATGATGAAGAAGTCGCGGCGATTGACGTATCGGCCGTTCAGCCACTGCTGAATGGAACGGATCACACTCGACCCGTTGCTGACGGTGACGTAGGCGTCCATGTTGAATAGGCCCTTGACCACCTTGGGTTCAAGGGAGTCGCCCGGGAACGCACTGTCGGCTCCCATGTTCTGCTTCAGTTTGATGACGGCGGCCTTAACGCGGGGGTTGTAGACGCCGTCAAGGCCGCCGCCGTCATAGCCCTTGCAGTAGAGGGCGGACTGAAGAATGCAGCAGAAGGTCGGCGACGGAACGGTCGCTGTATTCAGGCTGGGATACTCGGTCTGAAGGGTCGAGAGCGTGGTTGGGCCGAAGTTATCCGATAGGGCTGTTATGCCTATTTCATACTGGAGAGCCCGAGTCAGGGCGTACATTGTGCTCCAGCTTGTTTGGCCATTCTCCTCTAGCTTGGATATGCCGATGGTTGCGCCATTGTTGTACGTGTTGTTGATAAACTCCTGGGCCAAGAGGACCCTCGAGTCGGACATCCGCGATCCTTCTTCGAGGGGTGTATGACAGCAATCACGCCCAACCCAAGCGGGCACGGCCGGCGCAGTCTGAATTGACAAAGACAGCGATCCGCTTGAGGTCAGCCAAAAAATGCGAACCACCTTGCTGGTGGTCGATGTGACTTTATCGATTAGCTCGACGTCTGTCCATGCATGGATGCGCACTTTTTGTTGGTGATAAATGCGACTGTCTGCTTCACGACAATTCTCTAGCTCTTCGTTTGTGTATACCTTGCTTGGGCTATCGCTTGTTGATTTGAGGCAACGTGGTTGACCTAATCATTTGTCGCTCAGGGGCGTCCGGGACAGGGCCGGTAGGGCGGGGAACGCCGGCCACGAGAACACCCCGGTGGACTCCATCGCCACCTGGCCTCGATTGTTCAGCTCGTTTTCCTCCCTCCTGACTGGTCCGGCCTGACCGTTTTGTCCTTTGTGATTGGGGGTGTGGTCGCCGCGTGTCGCTGCGGGTGCGTCGAGGTCTCCTGGTGCCCGACCGGCCCTCTCTGGCTCGCTGGGATGGTTCTTGCTGGTCAAGTGGCCTGGGGAAGAGCGCTCAGGCGCTGCCAGCAGAGGGTGAACGCCTCCGCCCAGGGCCAGGTTTCGCTGATGGTCAACCAGCGGCGTCGGGCGTGCGTGGTCAAGGTCGAGGGCAGGTGAAGCAGCCGGTATCGCAGGGTTTCGGGTTCGGCGTGGGCGAGGTCGGGCTGGTCGTGCAGCCCCAGGAGGCGGGTCCAGGCGCTGATATCGGCGGCGATGTTGGCTACCAGGACCCAGCCCCGGTTGATTCTCCAGGATTGGGACGGAAGGTTACGCAGGCCCAGGGCCTTGTTGGTGCGCACTCGATCCTCCACTGTGGCGTGTTCGCGGTGGAGGCAGTCGATCCACTGGGGATGATGAGAGCCGGGAACGCCCCAGATCCGGGTGATGCTGGTGGCCACAATGGCGTACCGCCACCCGGTCGCACGCTCCAGGGCGGTGAGGTTCCTGTGGTGCCGGGCGGCTGGTCTGGTGCGTCGGGCGATCAGGCGCAGCCTCACCCTGCACCTGATCATCAACGCAGTACGAGCCGATCTCCTCGCGGAAACCACGGCTCAGAGACTGATCGAGGACCTGGCTGACACCGACGCGCGGTTTCCTCAACTGGCCCGCGGAGATCCCCTCGGCTGGGCCCGCTCGCAGCATCCATCCCTGTTTTGACAAGAGCTTCCACGCATGACCACACGTAGCGGGGTTGGGCCGGCGGAGGGGACCTATACCCTCATTCATAGCTGTGGAGGCGTGCGCCGCGATGCCGCGCCACGGCCATGGGGAGGTGCGCCGCAGTGGCTCACACGCCGAACCGCGCGAACGGTCCGGACGATGAGGGTGCCCAGACGTTCGAGGTGGAGGTCACGGATTCTCGGCGCGCCATGGCCTACCTGGTCGCGCCCGGCTCCGACGACTACATCCGCATCATGGCGGTGCTGGAATCGTCGGTCACCGATCTGACGCCGGCCGAGATCGCCGCGCTGGTTTCGGCGGCAGGCCCGCCCATGTCCGACAGCCTGGTGCAGCAGCGGCTGGACAAGCTGAAGGACTGGACGGCCGCGACCGGCCGCAGCGACCCGTCGCGGATCCGGCGGCATGCCGACATCCTGGCGCGGAACTGGCGCTGGACGGCGACCCCGGCCGGTCGCCAGGTGCACCGCTTCTACACCTCGGTCCTGGCCGGCACGCCGACGATGCGCGAGATCCCGCTGCCGAGCCTGGCCCGCATCGTGGACTCGGTGGAGCGGCTGGCGACCGCGCTGAACCTGCCCCGACGCGACGACACGCAGATCGCGGAGCTGATCGGTCGGCTGTTCACCGGCCATGACGACCTTGACGCGGCGCTGGTCGGGGCCGAGGACAGCCTCGCCGGTCTGGCCGACCGCTTCGACCTCGACCGGGATGCCACCGCCGAGCTCAAGGGTCTGCTGGTGGACTACGCCACCCACGTTGCCGGCGAGCTGGAGCGTGGCGCCCACCGGGCCTTCGACCTCCTGCACCGGCTGCTGCGCCCGCACTTCGCAACCCTGGCGGGGATCGCGGTGACCGAGTCGCAGGCGCGGGCGCTCATCGAGCGCGGTGCGCTGACCGCCTCCAAGGGCGGCCGGGTCGCGGACTGGGACGGGCTGACCGCCTGGTGCGATCCGCACCGAGGCCGCTCCAGCCGGTTCGCGCTGCGGCTGGTCCGGGCGCTGCCGGGGATGCACGCCAACCTGCGCAGGCTCCACAGCTCCGCGGGGTACGCCACCGGCCGGGCGCGGGCGTTGCTGCTGGCCAGGGCCTGTTTGGACCAGCGGTACGGTTCGGCGATCCTGCTGGCGGCCACCGGTGACCACACATGGCGCAAGCTGTACGGCGAGGCCGACGACACCGAGCTGACCAGCAACCCCGCCTGGCGGGGCGGGCCGTCGGTGGAACTCTCCGAGCTGCTGCGAACGACCGGCCGGACCGGTGCGCGGGGTCGGGCGCCGGCCGCCCGGGACGACTCGGCCGCCCGGAGGGCCGTGCAGGCGGCCCGCCAGCACCGGCTGGCCGAGCACGCCGCCGCGATCGAGGAGATCCTCGCGGCCGGACCCGGGCAGCAGCTGTCGCCGCACGCCGCGCGGGTAGCCCTAGCGTCACTGATGACCGCGGTCCGGGTCGGTCTCACGCCCGGCACGACCGACCGGCGTACCGGCACCCGGGACGGCCTGTCGTGCACGCTGTTCCATACCGGCGACGGGGCCGGCGTGCTGACCGCCCCGACCTGGCGGGTGCTGCTGCCGGGACGGCAACCGGTCTTCCACCTGCCCGGCCAGTGGGTTCCCGGACCGCGACCAACGATCGCCGACCCGCGGGAACGTGCCGTTGCCGTACTCGAACCGATCCGGGGGGCGGCATGACCAGCACGACATCGTCCGGCGCCAGGGCCTGGCGGCAGCGTCGAGGGCAGCCTCCCGAAGCCTCGGCGGAGACTGCGGCCGTCCTGCGCCTGCTCCTGGTGCGCCCCTGGCTCATCGCCGGGCGGGACGACGGCGCCATCGCCACCGTGCGGCGTAACGAGGCGGCCGTCCGCGACGCGCTGGCGCGGCTGGGCTGGGTGCTGGTCGTCGACCGGGACTTCGTGCGCCTGCGCAAGTCCCCGCCGGTACGCCGGGAGGCCTGGGCGGCCAGCGGGCCAGGCCCGCTGACCTGCTCGTGGTTCTTCCTGCTGGTGGCCGCGGCCGAGTCGATGCCACCACGGGTCAGCATCGGGCAGCTGGTGGCCGCGGCGCGCACCGCCGCGGCGGAGGCCGAGGTGCCGGCACCCGACGACAGGCCCGAGCGGCACGCGATCCTCGCCGCGCTGAAGATGCTCGACGAGCGGGGGGTGGTGGAGCGCCTCGACGGCGATATCAACCAGTTCCTGCGCGACGACGACCCGCCGGTGCTGCTGGCGGTCCAGCACCACCGGCTGGTCCACGTGATCGCGAACTTCGGCGTTGCCGACCCGGTGGCCGATCCGGCCGCGTGGCTGGAGCAGGTGGAACGGGAAGCCGACCCGGCGCGACGGATGCGTCGCCGGCTCGTCGACGACACCGCCGTCTACGCCGGCGATCTGGACGCGGACGAGGCGGACTGGCTGTCGCGACGGGTCCGCGGTGACGACGGCCAACCACTGGCCGAGTCGTTCGGGCTGCATCTGGAGCGCCGGGCCGAGGGCGCGGCGTTCGTGGTCCCGGCCGACGCCTACCGCTCGCGGAGCGAACTCGGCGACTGCCCGTTCCCGGGTGGCGGCACCGTTGCCCACGCTGGCCTGCTGCTGTGCGACATCGCCGAGGCCGAGGGGATCGTCGAGGGCGAGCGGCCCGGCTGGCGCGGCGTACCGCAGAACCAGATCATGGAGCACCTGGCCGTCCTTGCCGAACGGTTCGCCGGCCGGGGCTGGTCGGCCGAGCACGTCACCAACCCGCCCGGCCTGGCCGCCGAGGTCATCGCGCTGCTGGGCGGCGCCAACCTGCTGCGGGTCGAGGCAGAGACCTGGTGGTTCGCGCCCGCGACCGGCCGGTGGGAACGACTGGCCGGCCTCGCAACCGGAGGAGACCGATGGCACTCGCTGATGCCCTGACCCTGTTCGAGGGGGAGGACCTGCTCGAACCGGCCGGCCACCCCGAACGGTTCACCACCCGCTGGCGGCTGGTGGGTGCCGGCCTGTCCAACGTCTGGCGCTACGGCGACCTGCACCTCGACGCCCCCAGCGGCCGGCTGCTGCTGCGCGGCCCGAACGGCACCGGCAAGACCACGGCGTTGGAAGCGCTGTGGCCGTACCTGCTCGACCTGAACCCGCACCGGCTGGCGGCCGGCAAGGCCCGGCCCACGTCGCTGGCGCTGCTGATGCGGGAGGGCGCGGGCGGCGCCAGGCGCCGGTGCGGGTACCTGTGGCTGACCCTCGCCGCGCCCGGGGGCGAGGGCGAGTACTCCCACGGCGTGCGGCTGCTCTACAGCGAGAGCGGCTCGCCCGCGGTGCGGGTGACGCCGTTCACGGTGCCCGGCGTGCCACTGCGAGACGTGCCACTGTACGGCTCGGGCCGGGGCTTTCTCCCGGCCGAGCGGTTCACCGACACGATCACCGGTGCCGGTGGCACCGTCTTCACCGACGAGGCGGCGTACGTCGCCCATCTGGCGACGCGGATCTGGGCGGCCGGCGAGCGGGAGCTGTCCGAGCTGGCCAACCGCATCCGCGCGGTGCGCAACCCCACGCTGCTCGGCGACGTATCCCCGCGGGCCGCGGCCGACGCGC
This sequence comes from Dactylosporangium sp., assembly GCA_013041765.1. Classification (GTDB taxonomy): domain Bacteria; phylum Actinomycetota; class Actinomycetes; order Mycobacteriales; family Micromonosporaceae; genus JABDRL01. Next base: position 12,668 of record JABDRL010000380.1, read on the forward strand.
TGCGGGAGGCGCTGCCCGGCGTCTCCGACGACGTGGTCAGCGCGACCGCCGAGGCGCTCGCCGAGTCCGAAGCCACCCGCGGGGCGTTCCAGCGCGACCGCGACGCCGCCGCGGCCCTCGACCGCTTCGCCGAAGCCTGGGCCGGCCACGTCGTGGAGGTTGTCACCGCCGCCCATACCGCCGCGAGGAAGGCGGTGGACAACGCGGGTACGGCCAGCAAGGCCCAGGCGCGAGTGGACCGGGACCTGCGGACGGCCAGGGAAACGCACGATACGGCGTCCGCCGAGTCCGAAAAGCTGCAACGGCGCGCCCGGGACCTCGACGCGACCATCCGCGCGCTGGAGGAGTCGGAGCCGTACCAGGCGGCCGGTCGCCTGACCGATCTGGCCGACCGGGTCGAGGCGGAGAAGAACACCGCATCGATCGCCCTCTTGGCGTTTCGGGAGGCGGTCGAAGCCAGCGGGGATCGTGCCGCGGCACTGCGCGACACCGCCACGGACCTCTCCTCGGATCTTGAAGACCTCTGCGCGCGGGCCGGCGGCATCGACATCCGGGCCCGCCCCGACCACCCGCCGCTGGCATGGCGCGCCAGACCGAGAGCGGCGTACCTCGTCGGCGACGTGTCCATCGACCCGGGCCCCGGCACCGCCGTGGACGTCGACAGCCAGGACGTCGACGACCTGGTCGCCTCCTGGAACGCCCGCGCCGCACACCACCGGGCCAGGGCCGGCGAGGCGCTGCTCGCCCTCACCGACCGCCGAGAGACCAACGACGCCGAGCGCGAGGCCCGAGACGCCGCTGCGGCGGCACGCGAAGCGCGACTGCGGGCCGAGGAGGAGCAGCGGCGGCTGGCCCGGGAGGCGAACGCGGCGCGAACGGCCGTCCGGCACCTCATCGAGGCCGTTGACGCCTGGTATGCCGATCACAGCGAGCTCGCCCCCATCGTGGACGTCGCGCATCGGGATGCACACCCCGAGGCGACCGACGACGAGCGCGGGGCATGGCGTCGCCCCGACCTCGGCACGCTGGCCGAGGACGAGCCGGCCCAGGCCATCCCGGAAATCGAGCGCATCGAAGGCCTGGTCCGGACCGTCGGCGAGTCCGCCGCCGCTGTGCTGCGCCACCGGCACCGCGCCGCGAGGGACGACGGCACGCGGCTGCGTGCCGAGCGCGACCAGGTACGGGCGGACGCGCAGACGTTGCGCGACGGCAAGCTGCTGCCGATCCCCCGGCCGGACTGGGCCGGAGCGGTAGCGGAGAGCACCGCGTTCGCCGACGCGGTCGAGTGGCACCCCACGGCCACGGACCCGACCGTCCGCGCGCTCGTGG
>JABDRL010000011.1 GCA_013041765.1 Dactylosporangium sp.
AGGCAGCGTCGCCCGCGCGGGCACGGTCGGGCCGGTCCGGGACCAGAACTCCCGCGCGGCCGGCAGCTCGCGCTCGATGGCCTTCCGCTGGGTCTCGATGAGGTCGACGAACCGTGGGGGAGCGATGGGGGACCCGGCCGCCGGCCGGTCCTCCGCGCCGGGCGGGCCCGGGTCCGCGGGCCCGGGCCGGTAGGCCGCCGCGAGATCCCGGACCAGGATTTCCTTGGACATGCCGTCGAACACCAGGTGATGGGCGACGACGACCAGCAGGTGCCGCTCGGGGGAACGCTCGGCCAGGATCATCCGGACCAGCGGCCCGCGGGCCAGGTCGAAGGGCGTCGCCAGGAGACTGTCGACGAGGTCTGCGGTATGTACCCGACGCTCCAGCCGGGGCGGTGCCCCGGCCTCGACGAGTCGCGGGCCGGCGTCCGACTCCGCGACCGCCAGCCGCAGCGCCTCGTGTCGCGAGACCACCGACTGGCAGGCCGTCTCCAGCGCCGTGAGGTCCAGCGGCCCGGTCAGGTCGAGGGCGACGGCCAGGGCATAGGCCGTGGAGGCGCCGCCGGTGGTCTCGGTGAACCATATTCCGTGTTGCAGGTCGGACACCTGTGTCATGACATCCCCGTTTTCGAATATTCGCGTTTCCGTGCTGATGCTGCCGAGGTCTGGACATGGGCAACGGCCCGCTATCGGGCGTACCTGTGCGCGAGTTCCCGCTTCAGGACCTTGCCTCCGGCATTGCGTGGCAGCTGGTCGACGAGCATGATCCTGGCCGGCACCTCGTAGCTGGCCAGACGGTCGAGCAGGAACGTCCGCAGGGTCGTGGGCTCGATCGGCTCCCTGACGATGACGGTCGCGGTGACCTCGGCCCCGAGGACCGGGTGTGGCACCCCGAACACCGCGGCTTCGCTCACGGCCGGATGCTCGTGCAACTCGGCCTCCACCCGCAGGGTCGAGACCTTGTGCGCCCCGGATTTGATGACGTCCCGCTCGCGGTCGATCAGATAGAGGTAGCCGTCGGCGTCGAGGCGGCCCAGATCACCCATGCGTACCCAGCCGTCGCGGAAGACCTCGCGGTTGGCGGCCGGGTCGCCGAAGTACTCCCTGGGGAAGGGCGAACGCAGCCAGACCTCGCCGATGTCTCCCGGCGGCATTGGGGCGCCGGTGTCTCCGGTGATGCGCAGCTCGCCATCGACGGCCCGGCCGACAGAATCCGGCCGGGACTCGTCGAAGATCATGCTCGTCTGGGCCGGGGCCGCTTCGGTGGAGCTGTAGTAGTTGACGATCGTGGCGTTCGGCAGCGCCCGGGCCAGCTGCGAGGCCACCGCCGGGGGCAGGGCCGCCGCCGTCGACCCCAGCAGGAGCACCCGGGACAGGTCGTAGCGGGCCAGATCGGTCGACCGCAGCAGCTCGATGGCCATCGCCGGGACGACGAAGACCGAGCCGGCGCCGGAGCGCTCGACGAGCCTGGCGAACCTGGCCGGAGTGAACCTGCCAAGGGTGAGCGCCGCCGGTCTGGCGTCGAGGGCGTTGAGCAGCATCGTCTGCCCCGCGTTGGTGCCGACGGGAAACGCGTGGACGAAGCGCTCGGAGTGGGCCAGCCGCCGGCGCCGGTGGTGGGTGGCGGCGCCGAAGACCAGGTTGGCGTGCGTGGCGGCGACCCCCTTGGGACGTCCGGTCGTGCCGGAGGTGTAGAGGATCTGCGCGGGATCACCGGCCCGCACCCGGACCTCGGGCGGCCCGGAGCCGGCCGGCCGCTCCAGGCCGGCCAGGACCTCGGGATCCAGCACCCGGCGGGCGTCGCAGTGCGCGAAGACGCCGGCGGCGTAGCCGGCCGGCTGCTCGGCCGAGCAGGGCACCCCGACGCCGCCGGCGCGCAGGACGCCGCAGAAGGCGATCGCGTAGGAAACCCAGGACCGGGTGCCGAACACCAGCCCGACCCGCTCGCCCGGTCGCAGCCCGTCGGCGACGAGCCCGCTGGCGACGGCGTCGGCCCGGTGGTCCCACTCGGCGAAGGTCAGGCTCGGTCCGCCGGAGATCTCGATGGCGATCCGGTCGGGGTCAAGACGGGCGCGGGTGGCCAGCATCATCCCGACGGTGCGGGGTTGCGGGATGGCGTGCGATGGTCTGCCGGAGTATGGGGCCGCCGCCCCCGGGGCAACGAGCCGATCAACCACAAGACAGCCTTCACCTGGAACGTGGGAGGACGCGAAGATCCGGGGGCGGAGCGAATGACTTCTCGACCACGAGATGACGAGAATGGCACGCTGGTGAAGGCAGCGGCAAGAGCATCAGCGGTGGTACTGGATATGTCCAGGAAGGACTGTCCGTTTAGCTGTGTACTGGAGTCCGAATAGGTGAATCGTTGCTGTGACCCAGGTCTCCTCGGTGGCGACGGTGGGTCACGGCGTCCGGATTACGGGTTGATGCCCAGGCTCGTCAGATTGTCGTGGTATGGCCCGGCCACATCGGTCAGCACCTGCGCGGGGGTTTTGCTGCCATTGATCAGGTCCTGGATCGCCACCCCGAGCACGTCGTAGAAACCGGGTGCGGGCCAGTCCGGATAGAAGGCAAGGCCGTCGGTGGACTCGATGGCGGTGAAATTCGCGATCAGCTCCCGGTTCTTCTCATCCGTGATCTTGCTGGGGTCGGCGGCGACCGGGATGCCGCCGGAGTTGCCGAGGAGATTCTGGATTTCCGGCTTCATGGTGATGTCGATGAAGTCGTAGGCGAGGTCCTTGTTCTTCGCCTTCTCGGGGACCACCCAGAGATTGCCGCTGGACCCGGGGTGCAGCTTGTTTCCGGGGAAGAGGAACGTCCCCCACTGGAAGTCCTTGATGCCGCTGGTGAACTCGCCGTACAACCAGCTTCCGACGATGACCATCGGGAACCTGGACTCCTGGAAACCAGCGCTCATGTCCTCGGCCTTGACGCTGGCGGCGTCCTCGTTGATGTACCCCTTCCGGACCCAGTCGGCGAAGGTGTTCGCGCCGAAGGTCATCTCGGGTCCGGCGAAGTCGACCTTGCCCTGGTACCGCTCGTAGGCGTCCACGAAGGAGCGGTTGGCCTGGGAGAGGACCAGCTCATAGAAGATCTGCTGGGCCGGGTACTCGGCCCCGCTGACAGAGAGGGGCGTCACGCCGGCCTCGACGAAGACGTCCATGACGGTCTGGAACTCGTCCAGTGTGGTGGGGATCTGAAGGCCACGCTCGGCGAACATGTCTTTGTTGTAATAAACCATGACATATTCCGCGTAGTTCGGAATGCCGTACCACGCCCCGCTGCCCATGATGCCCTGGTCGTCGTAGCGGGCCGTCGTCTGCAGACTCGGGGCCAGCAGCTCGTCCCACCCGCGCCTGGTGACCTGAGGCGTCAGGTCGGTGAGCAGCCCCTGCTTCGACAGCGTTCCCGCGGTCGCGTTGCCCTTGTTGTACTCCAGGAGATCGGGTGCGCCGTCGGCGTTGAGCGTGATGCCGGCGTTCTGCCGGATCTGTTCGAACTCCTTCTGCTCGAACTTCACCGTCACCCCGGGATGGCTGGTCTCGAACTGCTTGATCGCCTCGGCCCACGCGATGCCCATGGCACTGGTGGCGTGCTCGTAGTGCCACAGGGTGAGGACGTCACTGCCGGACGTGTCGTCATCGCCGGAGTCCGTGCATCCGGACAGGGCCAGCGCGACGGCGACGAGTGTCGGCCAGAACACGGCCCGGCTCTTCGCGACAAACATGATCTTCTCCCATAGCCGGCAATGCCATGTTTCGTGCGTCTCACGGTACGTACGCCTTGGCCCGGGGCGGGCCGCTCTCCCGTTCGGCAACCGACTGCTCACTTCAGCATCGCCGCCAGCGTCCGATGAACTTCACAGGACCGGTCCGTCTGCTGGCGCGTGGGAAGGGGGCGGGCACATGGGCGCTCGCGCCTTGGCGCTGCTCGCGGTGCTGCTCCGGCCCGCCTCCGCCCTGATCGGGCGGCTCCGCTACGCCCAGAAGTTCCTGGTCGTGGCCCTGGTCCTGCTGGTACCCCTGGGGTTCACCGCGAACGCCTACGTCAGCGTCCAGCGGTTGCAGATCTCGTCCACCACCAGGGAGCAGCACGGGCTGCAGTACCTGCGGTCGCTGATCATGCTTACCGGCGACATCGTCCAGGCCCGCCGGTCGGCGGTGTCGAAGGGGCATCAGTACCCGGTCGACCTTCACTCGGACATTGCCCGCGTCGACAAGATCGACCAGCGTCTGCGTGGCGTGCTCGACGTCAGCCGGGAGTGGGGGGCCGTGCGCCGGCTGGTGCTCGCCGCGGTGGACACCGAGGGCCAGCCGAAACTCGTCCGGTTCCGGGCGTACCAGGCCGCCTGCGACGCCGTGCTGGCCCTCATGGCCACGCTGGGGGACAGGTCCAGCCTGATCCACGACCCGGACCTGGACTCTCGCTACCTCGCCGAGGCCCTCCAGTACTGGCTGCCGTCTCTCTGTGATGTCTCGGGCCGGATCGCCGACCTGATGGAACTGGCCGAATCCGACCAGGTCTCCGACGACCTGGAAGTGTTCATCGAACTCGGTAAGTACTACGGGATCGTGTCGAACACCCGGCAGCTCATCGCGCACGCGGCGGACGCCGTCGTGGTCGCCGCCACCGACCGGCGCACTCTGCTCGCGGTCCAGGAGCAGTCTCGCCAGCTCAACGCGGTCACCGCGACCCTGGGCGACCGTCTCGACTCGGCGGTGAAGCATCGCGCGCTGCGCGAGTTCCCCTCACACTCTGCGGACGCGGTCCGGGTGGCGGCCAACAACTTCGCGTCGGTCGCCGTGAGCGGGCTCGACCGGTTGCTCCAGGCCCGGATCGAGCAGTCCATGCTGCACATTCGCCAGATCGAGATCTGGACCGGGCTGGGTGCGCTGCTCGCGGTGTACCTCTTCGCGGGCTTCTACGTCTCCGTCGCCTCCCCGGTGAAGAGCATCGTCGGGGTCCTGCGCGCGGTCGCGGCCGGCGACCTGACCCGGCGGGTCTCCGTGAACACCCGGGACGAGCTGAGCTTCGTCGCAACGGTGCTCAACGAAACCATCGCCACGACCCAGACCGCGACCGAGCGGCTCGCGCTCCAGGCGACCCGCGACACCCTCACCGCCCTGCCCAACCGGGCCGTCGTCATCGACCGGCTGGAACACGCCCTGGCTCGCACCCGGAGGACCGGGAGCCTGCTCGCGGTGCTCTTCATCGACCTCGACCGGTTCAAGCTGGTCAACGATTCGCTCGGGCACGATGCCGGGGACGCGGTGCTGTGCACCGTGGCCGGTCGCCTGTCGGCGGTGACCCGGAACTCGGACACCCTGGCCAGGCTGGCCGGCGACGAGTTCGTCGTGATCAGTGAGGACCTCTGGGACACGGACGACGCCATCGCGGCGGCCGAACGCATCGTGGCGACGATCAGCGAACCGATCGAGGTCATGGTGAACGGCAGCCGCCGCGAGGCCGCCATCGGGGCCAGCGTCGGCATTGCCTTCGCCGAGGCCGAGGCCGTCGTGTCCCCCAGCGATCTGCTCCGGGACGCCGACATCGCCATGTACCGGGCCAAGCAGCGTGGCCGGAGCCGGGTCGACATTTTCGACGACAGCCTCAGCGCCGCCATCGAGCGCCGCCTGCAGACCCAGCACGATCTGCGTCGGGCCATCGACTCCGCCGAACTGGTGGTCTACTACCAGCCCATCGTGGAGACGGTCAGCAGCAGCCTGGTGGAGACGGTCAGCGGCAGCATCGTCGGCTTCGAGGCGCTGGTGCGCTGGCAACACCCCACCCGGGGGCTGCTGGCCCCGGGTGACTTCATCGAGACCGCGGAGGAGAGCGGCCTGATCATCCCGCTCGGCGCGAACGTGCTCCTGGAGGCCTGCCGGCAGGCGGCCGACTGGCGCGCCAACCGGCCCGGCTGCGAGCGGCTGCGGATCTCCGTCAACGTGTCGGCGGCCCAGTTCGGCCACCCCACGTTCATCCCCACGGTCGCCGCGGCGCTGGAGAGCACCGGTCTCGACCCCGGAGCGCTCTGGCTGGAAATCACCGAGACCAGCGTGCTCGCCGACATCCGGGCCGCGACCGTCACCCTCGACGCGTTGCGTGACCTCGGAGTGCACCTCGCCCTCGACGACTTCGGCACGGGGTACTCCTCGCTGACCCACCTGCGGCAGTTCCCGGTCCAGGTTCTCAAGATCGATCGGTCCTTCGTCAGCGGTCTCGGCCAGAACCGGGAGGACTCCGCCATCGTCGAGATGATCGTGAGTCTGGCGAAGAGCCTGGGCATCCTGGTCATCGCGGAGGGGGTCGAGACCAAGACCCACATCGACGAGCTGCGCGAGCTGGGGTGCACGACCTGCCAGGGGTACTACCTCGGCCGGCCGATGCCGGCGGACGCGGCGTGGCAGGTCGGCGACAGCCGGGTCTCCCCGGGGACCACGACCTGGTAGCAGGGCCGCGGGGCGCACCGCGACCGGCGGGGAGCCGGGCTGGGCGCTGGGCCTGGGGCGGGTACTACCTCACGACGCTCCTCGCCCGGCCTCACATTCCCATGTCCTGGCGGAGCGCCACGACGATCGCGCAGTGCGCGACGAGATCGGCGGATGAGCTGACCTCGCTGGTGTAGTTCAACCCGTACGGCCAGAAGTGGATCGCGTCCGCGTGCAGGATGGCCGACTGGTCACCGGTGATCGCGCGAAGCCGGCCGGTGGCGTTGGCGCCGGTCCACACCCCGTCGACGACCAGGGACGACCAGGCGGTGCTCGCCCCGACCCCCACCGTGTGGCCGATCTCGTGCATCGCGGTGATCTGCTGCATGGTCGAGGTGGCCCCGAACCGGATCGACCCGTTCTGGTTGCCGTCCGCCGTGGCGACGCTCGGGTCATAGGAGACGTACAGCGCCTTGGTGATGTTCGTGTGGCAGTTGTAGACCCCGACCGCCTGGTCCATCGCCGTGGTGATCAGGTCGTAGGCGGCGGTCTGCGCCGCGGTCGGGTTCGTCGCCCGGCTCAGGGTGTAGGTGATGTGACCGGCCGCGGGGCACTCCGCCGGTGCGGGGCTGGTCGAGACCGACGGGGCGAGGGTGGTGATCGTCGCCGAGGGCGTTGCCGCGCCGTCCGCGCAGGCCACCCCGTTGAGCGTGAACCCGGCCGGAGCCGGGTTGGTGCCGGTCCAGGCGCCCTGGAAGCCGAACGAGGCGCTGGCGCTGTCACCAAGGTCGCCGTTGTAGCCGAGGTCGCTCGCGGTGACCTGGGCACCGCTCTGGCTGACGGCGGCGTTCCACGCCGAGACGACCTCCTGCCCGGCCCCGAAGGACCAGGCCACCGTCCAGCCGGTCACGGCGCTGCCGAGGTTCGTCACGCTGACCGACGCGACGAATCCCCCGGCCCATTGGGAGGTGACGGCGTAGTCGACCGAGCATCCGGTCGCGGCCGAGGCGCCTCGCTCGGTGGCGAGGATCCCGCCGACGACTCCGGTCACCGCGACGGCCAGGATGGCCAGGGACCGCGCTCCTCGGGTATGCACCGGGCCTCCCCACGACGTCTGCCGGTATTGCGAAATTGATGATATTCGATTTTGAGGGATGGTGCCATCCCTCCCCGTCGCTCTGGTGTTTCAGGGGCGGAATTCCGCATGTTGGGTGGCGGTCAGCTGGGCGCGAGGATCGTCCAGCAACGCCTGCAGGGCCACCTCGGCGGCGCCGACGAGGCCGGGCTCCGGGAGGCTGCCGGCCACGACCGGAACCCGGGCGGCGTGGTCGAGATACGACCGGCGAGCCAGCCGGTCGCGAAGCTCCGGCCCGGCGGCGGCCAGCAGGTCGGCGTGCATGCCGCCGAGGACGATCCGGTCCGGGTTGAGGACGTTGACCAGGCTGGCAAGGCCGGTGGCCAGCCGGTCGGTCGTGGTGAGCACCGCGG
>JABDRL010000052.1 GCA_013041765.1 Dactylosporangium sp.
ATCTGCCGTCTCGCTCAACCAGATCACCAAAATCTACGGTCACAGCCGGCAGCCGGTGACGGCGCTCGACGGGGTCACCACCGAGTTCCACGCCGGCACCGCGACCGCGGTGATGGGGCCGTCCGGCTCGGGGAAGAGCACCCTGCTGCACTGCGCGGCCGGGCTGGACCAGCCCACCTCCGGAACGGTCCGGCTTGGTGACATCGACCTGTCGGGGATGTCGGAGACCAAACTGACCAAGCTGCGTCGCACGAAGATCGGATTCGTGTTCCAGGCGTTCAACCTGGTGCCCGCGCTGACCGTCAAGCAGAACATCACCCTGCCGTTCCGATTGTCCGGAAACCGGCCCGACCAGGACTGGCTAGCCAACGTCATCAGCCGGGTCGGGCTGGCGGACCGGCTGGACCACCGACCGTCGCAGCTGTCCGGTGGGCAGCAGCAACGGGTGGCGATCGCCAGGGCGCTCGTGGTCCATCCAGAGGTGATCTTCTGTGACGAGCCGACGGGAGCCCTGGACAGCCGGACGGCCGCGGAGGTGCTCCAGCTGCTGCGTTCCCTGGTCGACGAGGCCGGGCAGAACGTCGTCATGGTGACCCACGACCCGGTCGCCGCGTCGTACACCGACCGGGTGGTGTTCCTCCGGGACGGGCAGATCGTCGACGATCTGCCCCAACCGGGGGCAGAGAAGATCGCCGAGCGCCTGGCCAAGGGGGTCTGACCGATGCTGCGGCTGGCGTTGCTCATGCTGCGAGATCGGCCGTCCCGGGCCGTCGCCACCTTCATCGCGCTCTGGTGCGGCGCGGTGATCATCACTTTCGGGGCCAGCCTCATCGAATCCGGAAATCGCTACGAGGGAGCTCCCGAGCGGTACGCCGGGACAGACGCGGTGGTGGCGTTCGAGAAGCTACCGTTCACCTTCCAGGAGTCCGATGGTGAGACGGACGTCGAGGAGGTCCTGCTGCCGGAGGGCGGCCGGGTCGACATCGCGCTGGCCGAGCGCATCGCCGCGGTACCCGGAGTGGCCGCCGCGGTGGCCGACATCTCGGTCGCGGTGGGGTCTCCCGCGGGGACGTCCCTGCCGACCTGGGGGCACGGCTGGGCCAGCGCCGCCCTGACGCCGTACCGGATGGAGACCGGGACCCCGCCACGTGCCGACACCGACGTCGTGGTCGGCGACACGTACGCCGCCAAGGCCGGCCTCCGGCCGGGGGACACCGCGGCGATGCTGGTCGGCGGCCAGTCGCGGGAATACCGGGTCGCCGGGGTCGCCGTCCCGGAGACCCCGACCACTCGCCAGCTGGCGGTGTTCTTCACCGACGCCGAGGCGGCCAACCTCGCCGGCCGGCCAGCGACCGCCGACGCCATCGGCGTGCGGTTCGCCGCTGGGGCGGACGTCGCCGACACCCTTGGTCTGATCCGCGCGGAGGCCGAGCCATCTCAGGCCACGGTCTACACCGGGCCGGACCGGGGGCTGGTAGAGGAACCGGCGGAGGCCACCGCGCAGGAGTTCATGGTCTCCTTCGGGGGGACCTTCGCCAGCTATGCCGTGCTGGTCACGATCATCGTCGTCGCGGGGACCACCGGCCTGTCGGTGCGGTCCCGGCACCGCGACATCGCGCTGCTGCGGGCGATCGCGGCGACCCCCCGGCAGGTGCGGCGCCTGGTGATCGGCGAGGGGGTATGCATCGCCGCCGTCGCGACGGTGTTGGCCATCCCCGCCGGTTGGCTCGCGACCAGGGTGTTCCGCGACGAACTGGTCGAGCGGGACATCGTCCCGGCTGCCCTCACCCTCACCATGGGCTCCCTGACTTTCATGATCACCATAGGCTCGGTGCTGCTGACCGCGTTCATCGCCGGCTGGGCGGCCTCCCGGAGGACCTCCCGGATTCGGCCGACCGAGGCCCTCGGCGAGGCCTCGGCCGAGCCAGAGACGGTCGGCTGGACGCGGGCGTTCTTCGGCATCCTGTTTCTCGCCGGTGGCGTCGGGCTGAGCTTCCTGGCCCGCGCGGTCAGGGGCGATGCCGCCGTCGGGGGTGCCCTCGGGCTGCTGTTCACGCTGACCATCGCGGTCGCGCTCCTCGCACCCTGGATCAACCGCGTGGCCGCCTGGGTCTGTGCCGGCCCACTGACCGCCGGCTGGAAGGCCAGCGGCTACCTTGCCGTGGCGAACCTTCGCTCCAACGCGCGGCGGATGGCACCGGTGCTGACGTCGCTGGTCCTCGCGGTGGCGCTCGGCGGGTCGGTCTGGTTCCTGCAGACCAACCTGGAACGGGAGACGACCGGGCAGAACCGGCGGGGAACCCTCGCGGAGCACGTGCTGGTCGATAGCGGGCTTGGGCTGTCGCCCGAGGTGGCCCGGGAGGCGAGGACGCTGCCGGGCACGCAGGCCGCCACCGCCGTCCGGCGGACAACGGTCATCATCCGCAGGTTCGGTGACGTGGACACGTACACCGCCCAGGGGGTGGATCCGGAGGGGCTCGAACACACGGTGGACCTCGGCGTGGGCGCGGGCAGCCTGGCCGATCTCCGCGGCGAGACCGTCGCGATCTCCCAGATGGTCGCCGATCATCTACGGTGGCGGGTCGGCGACCAGGTCACGGTGTGGCTGGGCGATGGAACCCAGACGCGGCTGCGGGTGGTGGCGCTGTACGAGCGGGGCATGGGGTTCGGGGACCTGACCGTTCCCCGAGCGGTCCTCGACGGTCATACGGCATCCGACCTGGATGATCTGGTGCTGGTGCGGTCGAGGTCCGGAGAGGACCAGCGTCAGGCGCTGGCGGCCCTGGCCCAGGGCTACCCCGGGGTCGGTCTGACCGACCCGGAAGCGCTCGGCCGGGAACTCTCCGACGCGGTGAAGCTGAGCGCGTGGACCAATCAGGTCTTCGTCGGGATCCTCATCGCCTACGTCGTCATCGCCGCGGCCAACACGCTGGTCATGGCCGCGCTGAGCCGCGGTCGCGAGCTGGCCGTGCTGCGGCTGGTCGGGGTGACCCGCCGCGAGATCATGGGGATGGTCCGGGCCGAGCAGGTGACCCTGCTCGGGGCGGCGGTGCTCATCGGCGGCACCATCGCAGCCCTGGCCCTGACCTCCCTCGTGTCCGTGGTGACCGGGCGGACCGTTCCGTACGTTCCCCCGCTGGGATGGCTCTGCGTCATCGGCGGAACAGCGCTGCTCGCCCTGGTGGCGACGATACTTCCGGTCCGCCGGGTGCTGCGGACCCCGCCGGTGGAGGGCATCGGTCTGAAGGAGTGACCCGGGGCCGTTCAGTCCCGGTCGGCGGATTCGGCCCGCTGCCGCTCCGGGACCGGGCGGCCGTCGCCGTCCAGGATCGAGTGGACGACCTCGGCCGCGTAGCGGACGTAGGCCTGGCAGGCCTCGCGGCGTTCCGGCTGGTCCCAGGCCAAGTGGGCGGTCAGGTCGCGGCAGTAGACCGATTGGAAATGGTCCAGAAAGCGGCTGTGGAGTTCCCTGCCGGCGTCGAACGCGGGGCCGGCGGGCTCGCTCGCGCTGGTCCTGCCCCGGGCGAGTCCGAGCGCCATGAGCCCTCCCGAGACCCCGCCGCACAGGCACTTCGCGGTGCTGACCCCGGCGCCGAAGGGCGTCGCGATGCCGCGCGCCGACTCCGGAAGGCCAAGGTCATAGCACTCGTTGAAGCCGTGCAGGACGGACTCCGCACAGTTGAGGCCGCCCTTGAGATGATCGATGCAGCGTTCCACCGGATCGGTGCTGCTTGGAGTGTCGGGGAGGGGGCTGGTGTTGCTTGTCGTCATAGCGCACCTCGGATGCCAGGACTCGTCACGATCGATGGTGATCTGCCTCGGGGACTGGCCGCGAGTGTAGGGAATCGAGGTCCCCGAGACAATGCTTCAGGAGTCCTCCGGCTGCGACGTCCCGATGAGCCGGCTGCGGTCGCGAAACCATCCTTCCACCTCGTCGGCGGCGAGCGGCTGGGCGAACAGGTATCCCTGCGCCGTCGTACATCCGCAGGCACGGAGGAACTCGGCCTGCTCGTGGGTCTCGACGCCCTCGGCGACGACCGCCAGGTTGAGGGTCTTTCCCAGACCGATGATGGTCTTGACGATTTCGGCGTCGGACGGGGTTCCATCGGTGTTCATCACGAAGGATTTGTCGATTTTGAGAACATCGATCGGCAGCCGGCGGAGGTAGGCGAGGCTGGAGTACCCGGTGCCGAAATCATCGATCGCGATGCTGATGCCGAGTTTCCGGAGCCGGCCGAGGGTGCCGGCTGCCGCTTCGGGGTCGGCCATGACCCCGTCCTCGGTCAGCTCGATCTCCAGGTCGCAGAGGGGGAATGCGTACCGGTTGGAGAGACTGATGATCAGATCGGTCAGGTCGCTGCGCTGCACCTGCTCCACCGAGATGTTGACGGCGATCGGGGCACTCGGCAGCCCGCGGGCCCGCCAGTCGCGGGACTGCCGGAAGACCTCCCGGAGTACCCAGTCCTCCAGCTCCCCGGCAAGGCCGATCTCCTCGGCCATCGGCAGGAACTCGCCCGGGCTGAGCACCCCGTGCCGGCGATGGCGCCACCGGATCAGCGCCTCCAGCCCGATGGGCTCCCCGGTCACCAGCGAGACCTTCGGCTGGTAACGCAGCTCCAGCTCGCCGTTGGGGACCGCGGTGCGCAGTTCCATCTCCAGCCGCAGCCGCCGCTCGATCCGTTCGGACATCGAGGCCTGGAAGAAGCGGAAGGTGCCCCGCCCGGAGGACTTCGCGGCGTACATGGCGGCGTCGGCGTGCCGCATCAGCTCGATCGCGTCGGTCCCGTCGTCGGGAAAGCACGCGATCCCGATCGAGACGCCGACCTGGACGTCTCGATTGGCGATTCGGGTCGGCTGGGATAGCCGGTTGATGATCCTTTTTGCGAGCCCGGAGTAGCCCTTCGGCCGCGTGATCCGCCGGAGCAGCACGACGAACTCGTCCCCGCCGATCCGGGCGACCATGTCCGATCGGTGCAGACAGCCCTTGAGCCGGCTGGCGACCTCCTTGAGCAGGAGGTTGCCGATGTCGTGGCCGTACGAGTCGTTGATGGCCTTGAACCGGTCGAGGTCGATGAAGAAGATGCCCAGTGGCTCGTGGTCGTGCCGGGCCAGGTTGACGCTCTCGTTGAGTCGCTCGATCAGCATCGCCTGGTTGGGGAGCCCGGTCAGATGGTCATGAAATGCTAGATGTCGAATACGCTCGTCTTTGCGCCGTATATCAGTGATGTCATTGAAAAGGCATACATAGCGCCTGGCCGAGCGCTCGTCTTCCTCGACCCTGGAAATGCTCAGCCGCATCAGCAGCCGCTCGCCAGTCTTGCGGCGGTTCCAGACGGCACCTTCCCACCGGCCGTCCCTGGCCAGGCCGTCCCGGATGCCGCGGTACACCCCGGGATCCCAGGACCCGCTCCACAACCGATGGGCCGATCTGCCGAGGACCTCGCCCGGCTCGTACCCGGTGATCGCGGTGAACGCCGGGTTGACCGAGATGATCCGGCCGAGTGGTCCGGTGATCACGATGCCGTCGAGTGCGTGGTGGAAGACGCTGGCGGCCAGCGTGAGTTCGGTTGCCGTCCGCTGGCGTTCGGCGAGTTCCCGCCGCAGCGCCTCGTTGGCCTCCCACAGCTTCGCGGTGCGCTCCCGGACTATCCGCTCCAGCCCGTCCAGCTTGGCCTCAGCCTGCCTCGTGGTGTTCCACTTCGCGGTCAGGGCGGTGGCGAGCTGGCCCACCTCGATCGGATCGAACGGCTTCTTCAGGATGAGCAACTGGTCACTGGCATGGAGCCGGTCCAGGACCCGACTCCAGGAATGGTCGGAGTAGGCGGTGCAGATGACCACCTGGAGCCGGGGATCGGCCTTCCACACGCGCTCTACGGTCTCAACGCCGTCCCACCCGGGCGGCATCCGCATGTCCACGAAGGCCATCGCGTAGGGGCGGCCCGCGGCCAGGGCCTCCCGCACCATCGTCAGGGCCTCCTGGCCGCCGAACGCCGAGTCCACTTCGAACCCGGGCGAGCGCGGCGCGGCTGCGGTGCCGAAGAGCGTCGCCTCCAGATTGTCGAGGTCGGCCTCTGGCGTGCCATCGTCCGCCCCGTTCAGGAGCCTGCGGAAGTCCTGGTGAATCGCTGGGGTGTCATCCACGAGGAGAACCCGACGATTCGGGAGCGAGCTCAGCACGGAGCCTCCTCGGCAGCAACGGGGATCTCCAGGGTGAACGCCGCGCCGCATCCCGGTCCGTCGCTGACGGCCAGCAACGTTCCTCCCATCTCGCTGGCGGCCAGCGCACAGCTGTGCAGGCCGAAGCCATGGCCGTCGTCCCGGGTGGTGAATCCGTGGGTGAAGATCCGGGCAAGGTGCTTCGACCGGATTCCCTCCCCGGAATCCTCCACCCCGATCCGCAACATTCCCTGGTCGGTCATCTCGGTTGACAGGGTGATGACCCGGGGCCGGTCGGTCACGGAGGCCATCGCCGCCTTCGCGTTGCTGATGAGATTGACGAGGATCAGAAGCACCCTGACCTTGTCCAGCAGGACCGGCAGTACCTTGCCGAACCGCCGGACGATCGTCACTTGATGGCGCTCCAGGACCTCCGCGTTGATGCGGATCGCGTCCTCGACGAGGACCTCGACGTCCGTCGGCTCGGTCAGGCTCGTCCCGCTGGCGTGGGCCTGCTGGGTCGCCACGATGTCGATGATGTGATCGATGTTCCGGACCAGCCGGTCCAGCTCGCTCACGATGTCCCGTCGTTCGGCGACGAGCGCCTCGGAGACCTTGGACAGGTACTCCGGCAACAGCTTTCCCCGGTCGTCTCGGGTGAGATAGTCGCTGAGATTCGCCTCGTGCTCGCGCAGCAGCACGACCGCCTGGGCCAGGCCGTCGACCTTCGACACCCGGATCCGCTGGACGGCCAGACCCGCCGAGACGGTGACACTCGTCAGCACGTTGCCGACATTGTGCAGGACGTTGGAGGCGATCTCGGCCATCCCGATGTGCCTGGCCGTGGCGATCAGCTCGCTCTGCGCCGCGCGCAACTCCCGGGTGCGTTGCCGGACCCGCTCCTCCAGCTCCTCGTAGACGATGGCGTTCTCCACCGAGACCGCGAGTTGACCGGCGATCAGCCGAACCGCGTCAAGCCGGTCCGCGGTGAAGGCCCCGCCGCTGAGCCGGTGCTCCAGCACCAGCATCGCGCGCGGCGTGCCGTGGCTGAGGATCGGCACCACGAGCAGCGAGCGGCAGCGCCGCTCGCGAAGGTACGGGTCGGCGGTGAACCGACCGTCGCACGCGACATCCGAAACCAGCAGCGGTTCCAGCGTCCGCTCGGTGTAGCGGAAGGCCGACAGCGGCACCAGCCGCTGGCCCGCCGGGCTGTCGAGGGGCGTCCAGGGACCGCCGGTCCCGCCGGTGTCGATCGCCGGCACGAACCAGCCGTTCGGCTCGTCCCGGCGCAACACAATGCGCACGTCGGTCGCGCCGGTCGCGGCGCTGAGCACCTCGCGGACCAGGACGTGCAACCGGTCCAGACTGGTCTCCGAGCTGAGCGCCTGGCAGGCCCGCAGAACGGCCAGCAGGTCAATCGTCTCCGGGGTGGCGGTGGCCCAGCTACCGGCCTTCCCCGCGCGCAGCGGGGCGTTGGCCCGCTCCAGCGCGCGGACCTTCGCCACGGCGCCCCACACCTGGTACAGGTCACGGGCCTCGGCCAGCAGGCCGCGTCCGACATGTTCGAGCCCGTGCGCGAGATGGAACCTGGCGGCCCGCTCGGCGATCAGCGCCGCGTGCCAGGGCCGTTGCCGCCCCCGCACCGTGCGTATGGCCGCGTCGAAGGCCCGCGCCGCGTCCAGGAACGCACCGAGCGTCCAGGCCCGTTCCGCGTCGACCAGATACAGCAGATGCTCGAAGTTGCCGGCGGCGTCGGCGGCCCGGGACGCCAGCCAGTCCTGGCACTGGGCCAGCTCCCGGAGGGCCGCGGCACGGTCCTCGGACGTCATCGTCGCGGTCGGCGACCGCAGCGACTCGGCGAGGGCCACGGCGCGGAACAGGTGTGCCACCGACATCGAGAGGGTCGCCTGGTAGAACGGCAGGAGCGCCATCGCGGCGGCCGAGTGCTCGGCGAGCGCCTCCTCGTCGCCCGCGATGGCGCTGGCGATGGTGTAGGCGAGCCGCGCGTACGCGCTGGCGACCCCGTTCTCCGCGTACGTTGCCAGGTGCTTGTCCGCGTCGAACGAGGCGTCGGTGAGCGTGCCCGGCCCCTCGGTCCGGCCGAGCAGTGCCCTGGCCAGCTGCCGGTACCCGAGCAGTGCGGCGTGGGTCTGGCCGTTGCCGGAACCAGCGGCGAAGGCGAGCCTGGCGTCGACCTGGGCGAGGTACTCCTCCAGCGTCGGGACGCACTCCAGGAGCGTCGGGATGAGCACGTACCCAGCGAAGCCGGCGTTCTGCTGGTCACCGCCCTGGAGCAGGCCGTCGAGGGCCCGCTGGGCCCGGTCGACCACCATCTCCAGCGGCTCGAACCACTGCGCGGCGCTGAGCGTGAGGACCAACCCGGCATGGGAGCCCTCCGGCTCGTGGCGGTGGTGCTCGCACACGGCCAGCACCCGCCGGGCGGCGGCGTACCCGCTCCAGAAGTCCTGGGCCAGCATGATGGTGGCGAAGCCGGCGTGGCTGAGCGGCCCGACCAGTGCCGCGCACGGGCCGTGCTCGACCCACAACCGCTGGCACTCGAACACCAGCCACGGCATGATCGGCATGTTGGCGAAGAACGCCGGCGGGATCATCCGGTTGATCAGACATGCCGCCGCGGCCCCACGTGGATCGCTGGCCTCTGGAAGCGCGAGGTCCGCCAGGATCCCGTCCTCCTGCGCGGCCCACGCCCGGAACCGGGCGAGGCCCCGCTCGGTCCACGGGCCGACCTGTTCATCGTCCGGGACCTCGACCCCGAGCCGTTGGAGCATGTCCAGGCCGAGGGCAACGGCCTCCTCCGGCCGTTCGCGGAAGGTCAGGCTGCTGATCCGCACGCAGGCCGCTTCGGTGAGCGCCAGGGCCGTGGGCCGGCAGCGCTCGATCGACCGGTATCGCTCGTCGGCCTCGGCCAGCCGCCCGAGATGGTACAGGGCCGCGTGGTGGTTGGTCTCGATCGCGATGCGCCGGAACCGGTCCGCGGCCGCACCGTCGCGCCCCTCCGTCCGGTCCAGCAGGGCCAGCGCCGAGGCGAGAAAACGTTCGGTCATCGCCGGGTTGACCAGTCGGAGCGTGTGGGCCGCCGCGCGGAACAATCCGATGACGCGCTGCTGCTCGTCCGCTTCGGTGACCTCCTCGACCGCTGGGAGGTACTGCTCCGCCGCGATCCCGGCGAACTCCGGGCGAGCGGCCAGCAGCCGGGCCAGGCCCAGGTGCAGCGTCCGCCGGCCGGGTGCGTCGAGCCGGCTGGTGGCGGCCTGCTGGACCCGGTCGTGACGAAACCGCACCACCATAGTCTCCCCGGCGTGGCCGCTCTGTCCCATGACGAGCAGGCCGTCCTCCAGCGCGGGCGTGAGGTACTCGCCAAGAACCGCGGGGGCGAGGCCGCTGGCGGCGCACAGGAGATCGGCGTCGGCCTCGCCGCCCAGGCACGCCATGCGGCGCAGCAGCGCGCCGGTATCCGCCGGAAGCCGGTCGATGCGCGTCGCCAGCAGGTCGGCGACGTCGCCTTCCCCGACATGATGGCGGATCGTGGTGTCGTCCCACCGCCAGCCGTCGTCGTCGCGGACCAGCGCGCCGTCGTCGCGGAGGGCGTTGAGGAGCGTGACGGTGTCGAAGGGGTTGCCGCCGGTGCGGGCCCCGACGATGTCGGCCAGCGCGATCGCCGGCTGCGGAGGCAGTCGCAGCATTTCCGCGATCATGGCGCTCAGATGGGCGGCCGGCAGGTTCTCCGGGCGGAGCGTCACCGGGGGGACCGGCGACCGTAGCCATCGGGGCAGCATCGCGGAGAGCGGATGCGTCGCGTCGATCTCTCCCCGACGGTACGCGCCGACCACGAGCAGCCCCGGCCGGCCGTCCTCCTGGAAGAGCGCATCGATGAGGCCGGTCGAGGTCTCCGAGGCCCACTGGAGATCGTCGAGGACGACCACCACCGGGCGCTCCGGCGACGCGATGGCCCGCATGACATCGAGCGCCGCACGGATCACCCGGTCCTTCGCGTGCGCCCCACTGTCCCTGGCGGAGTCCCCGGCCATGTCCAGGACCAGTGCGATCTCCGGCTGGACCGACGCGATGAGGCCGGCGTTGGCACCCACCGCGCCGATGAGCCGATGACGATGGCGGAGCAGATCGGCGTCGGATTCGGTCAGCAACAGCCGGCCGAGGGCGCGCAGGGTCTGGGACACCGCGTCGGTTGCCAGATCACGGCGGTACTGATCGGATTTGCCGGAGACGAACCAGCCGCCGAGGGCCGTCACCATCGGCCGGAGTTCGTTGATCAGCGCCGTCTTCCCGACTCCTGGCGCCCCGCTGACCAGGGCTACCTTGCATGTGCCGCGGACCGCGTCGTCCAGCGCGGTGCGCAGCGCGGCGATCGCGGTCGTCCGGCCGACGAGGCGGCTCGGGGCGGAGAGCCGGTGCGGAAAGTCGTGCTCACCCAGGGAAAACGGGTCGGTCCGGCCGAGGGCCTGGTCCTCGCGCAGCCGGCGCAGGTCGTGCGTGAGCCCCTCGGCGCTCTGATAACGCTGGTCGGGCTCCTTTTCGAGCAGGCGCATGACGATGGCCGACAGCGTCGCGGGGAGACCCGGGACCCGATCCGCTGGCGGCACCGGCATCCGCGCCAGCACGTCGTGGACCAGGCGGAGCGGATCGGTCTGGCCGAACGGCAGCCTTCCGGTGGCCATCTGGTACAGCACCACGCCGAGGCCGTACAGGTCGGCGCGCTGGTCGACGGGCCGACCGGTGCGACCGGTCTGCTCGGGAGCGAGGGTGGCGAGCATGCCGGGAATGCTGTTGTGGTGGGAGAACGCCGGTTCGCGTTCGGCAACCGTGGTGGCGTGACCGAAGCCGATGATCATGGGATCGGAGGACTCGCCGTCCAGGAGCACATTGGCCGCGTTGAGATTCCCGTGGGTGACGCCGGCGCGGTGCACGGCCGCGAGGATCTGCGCGAGTCCCTGGGCGATGTCGATCTGTTCGATGATGCTCAGTGGCGGTCGGCCGAGCAGCCGGTCGGCGAGCGGGAAGGTCCGGGTTGCCCACCGGGCCGGGGCACCGTCCGGACCGGAGGCCGGTGCGGGCCCGGGTACGCCGGGGACGTGGGCGAGCCGTTGCAGAATCTGTTGCTCGTGTTGGAACCAGGCCCCCGTCCCGGGGTCGGGACTTTCGGCCCCGGCCGGAATATCCAGTCGATCGAGCATCGTCGGCATTCCATTCGATGGCTCAGGCAGCGACAAGGTCCCCGTGCGTCGTGCGGTGTGGTCGTGGCATGCCGGGCCAGCAAGTTCACCTCCGCGTCACGTCGTGGCGCGGAGGAATCCGACGGGCCACGGACAGTGACACTAGTCCATTGCGGCGCTTTTGTGGGGTCGGGTGCGTCTGGTGGATTTACCGGTATCGCGGTGCCGTCATTCCGGTCCTGGCGGGCCCGCTTCCGCCGCCGTGGATCGGCGCGGCGCCCCCCCCCGGTCCGATCAGCACTGGATTGGTGGGGATGAATGATCCAGCGAAATCCCATCCGGAACGGAGATGATCAGGTCCCGCGGCGGTGCTCCGGAGCGGGGCCTGATCATGGTATTTCGGCGGCACCGGGGTGCCGCCTCGCCTGTTTCGCTCGACGGTCAGGTACGGGCGGACTGGTCCGGGTCGAACAGCAGGACCGGCTTGATCGTGTGGCCGGAGTGGAGGTCCTGGGCCGCCGACTGGATGTCGGCGAAGTCGTAGGTCCGCACGAGCCGGTCAACCGGGAACCGGCCCTGGTGATACAGCCGTGCCAGCACCGGCACCAGCACGTGGGGGTCGGCATCGCCTTCGGTGACCCCGACCACCGAGCGCCCGGGAAGCATCCCGTTGACATCGGTGGGGATCGTGGCGCCGAAGGGCGGGGCGCCGACGAGGGCCAGGGTTCCCCCGACCGCGAGAGCGGCCGCGGTCGTGGCGATGACACCCGTGTCGCCGGTGGCGTCCAGGGCCAGGTCCACCCCGCGTCCGGCGGTGATCTGCCGCAACGCCTCGCCCAGGGAAACCTCATTGACGTCGATGGTGTCGGTGGCGCCCAGCTCCCGGGCCAGGTCCAGCCGCCACGGGATCCGATCGACCGCGATGATGGTGGTGGCGGGGGTGAGGGCCGCGGCCATCACGGCGCTGAGCCCCACGGCACCAGCCCCGACCACGGCAATGCTCGCACCCGGAGTCGGCCGGAGGACGTTGAACACCGTGCCGGCCCCGGTCTGCACGCCGCATCCCAGGGGTGCGAGGACGGCCAGGAGATCCTCCTGCGCGACCCGTACGGCGCTGCGCTCATCGGCCAGCGCATGCGACGCGAACGAGGACTGCCCGAAGAAATGACCGTGCAATTCGTCGCCGTCCAGGCGGTGGAGCGTCGCCGACCCGTCCGCCCTCGCCCCGTCGAGGAGATTCATCGGCAGCCACAGCTCGCACAGCGCCGGGCGACCGGTGCGGCAGGAGCGGCAGCGACCGCACGAGGTGAACGACAGCAGCACGGCATCGCCCGGGGCGACGGTGGTGACCGCGTCGCCGACGGCCTCGACAACACCGGCTCCCTCATGACCGAGCACCCCTGGCATGGCGAACGGGACGTTGCCGGCCTGCACGCTGAGGTCGGTGTGGCACAGCCCCGCGGCGACCATGCGGACGAGGATCTCGTTTGGTCGAGGATCGTCCAAGATGATCTGTTCGAGGTGGAACGCCCGGTCCTGCTCGTACGTCACGGCTGCTGTTGTCTGCACCACGGCTCCTTCTGCGCGGGTGGGGTGCCTGTCCGGCGGAGAGCATTGCCTTCGGCGCGCTCAACGGCCTCTCATCGAACCGATCATCGATACACTTGCCGTCATGAATACCACAAATCACGTCGATGGACATCCCCCCGAGTCGGCGGCAATCCCTGCCCAGAACTCGGACCGGCTGCCGCCCGGACAACTGTTCATGGATGGCGCCTGGTGCGACAGCCGTGCCAGTCAGCGCCGGACTGTGGTCAACCCGGCGACCGGACTGGTGATCACCACGGCGGCCGAGGCCGATGCGGAGGACGTCTCGGCGGCCGTCGCCGCCGCCCGGCAGGCCTTCGACACCGGTGCGTGGCCCCGCATGCCAGGACGCGAACGCGCCCGCACGCTGTTTCGGGTCGCGGAACTCATCCGAACGCACGCCGACGAACTGGCCATGTTGGAGACCACCGACACCGGCAAGCCGTTGCAGCTCAGCAAGATGGTCGATATCACGACGACGATCGACCTGTTCGAGTACTACGCGGCGCTGGCCTGGTCGATCGATGGCGCGACCCGGCAGACCGCGGCTCCGATGCTGGCCTACACCCGCAGGGAACCGCTGGGCGTGGTCGCGGCCATCACCCCGTTCAACTTCCCGCTCGTCCTGTCCGTCACGAAGATCGCCCCGGCCCTGGCCGCGGGCAACACGATGGTGCACAAACCGGCGGACGAGACTCCGCTGACCGCATTGCGCCTGGCCGAACTCCTGCACGAGGCCGGTGTGCCGGACGGCGCGTTCAACGTGGTGACCGGTGGAGGCAAGACCGGTGAGCACCTGGTCCGGCATCCGCAGGTCGACAAGATCGCGTTCACCGGTTCGACCACGACGGGACGCCGGGTCGCGGCGCTCGCCGCGGAGACGGTCAAGCCCGTCACCGTCGAGTTGGGCGGCAAATCGGCAAACATCGTGTTCGCGGACGCCGACCCGGTGTCGGCCATCGCGGCCAGCGTCACCGCGTTCGTGTTCAACACCGGGCAGTTCTGTGCGGCCGGCACCCGGCTGCTGGTCCAACGGCCGGTGTTCGACGACGTCGTGGCCGGGGTCACCGCCGGCGCGAGCACGATACCCGTGGGCGACCCGCTGTCGCCGCATACCGTGATCGGCCCGCTGGCCGGTCAGCGGCACCTGGACAAGGTGCGCCACCACGTCGACCGGGCCGTTCGCGAGCAGGGCGCCACCCTGCTGGCGGGCGGCGAGCGACTGGCGGACACCGACGGGTACTTCTACGCCCCGACGGTGCTGGCCGATGTGGACCAGCACGCGGCCGCGGTCCAGGAGGAGATCTTCGGGCCGGTGCTGACGGTCCAGCCGTTCGACACCGAAGAGGAAGCGATCATGCTGGCGAACGGCACCGCGTACGGCCTGGCCGCCGGCCTGCACACCACGGACGTCAGCAGAGCTCACCGGGTGGCCGAGCGGCTGCGCGCGGGCACCGTCTGGGTCAACACCTGGGGCATGCTCGACGTCACCGTCCCGTTCGGTGGATGCAAGCAGTCCGGCTATGGCCGGGAGCAGGGTCCGGAGGCGCTCGCCGAGTACACCCAGACGAAGTCGGTGCTGGTCGCGGTGGCTCCCGACGCCGCTGGATGACCCAGCGCGTTGCTGGCGATCACCAGGC
>JABDRL010000067.1 GCA_013041765.1 Dactylosporangium sp.
AGCGAGATCTGCTCGCTGACCCGCCACGACACCCACCTCGACGCCGGCCCCCACGTCGCCTGCACCGGCAAAGGCCGACGTCAACGCATCACCCCCTTGACCCGAGCCACCGTGAGCACCATGACGACCTACCTCGCCGAGAGAGCCACCCGACCGGGCACCGCACTGTTCTGCGGCCCGCAAGGGCGGCCCCTGCCCCGCGACGCCCTCGAGCACCGCCTCGCCAAGCATCTCGCCGCCGCCACGACCACCTGCCCTGGCCTCGCCGTCAAACACGTCACGATGCACACCCTGCGGCACACCGCCGCGATGAACCTGCTCACCGCCGGCGTCGACGTCTCCGTGATCGCACTCTGGCTCGGCCACGCCGACACCCACAGCACCGACGCCTACCTCCACGCCGATATGGCGATCAAGCAAGCCGCCATCGACCGCACCCGGCCACCCGACGTGGAACCCGGGACCTACAAGCCCGAAGCAGACATCCTCGCCTGGCTGACATCCCTCTGACCATGCCGATCGCCCCAACCCGAACGCCGCACCGACGCTCGAGATCTCCGGGCCGGTCGGCATAGTCTGCTGGTCGGCATAGGACCTCACCTACGTGCGGACCAGCGTGGGCTGGGTGTATGCCGCGTTCGTCCTGGACGTGCACTCCCGCATGATCGTCGGCTGGCAGGTGTCCACGTCGCTCTACACCGCCCTGGCCCTCGACGCGCTGAAGATGGCGATCTGGCGCCGCACCGACCAGGGTGCTGACCTGCACGGACTGGTCCACCACTCCGACCGTGGAGTCCAATATAGAGCGATTCGATACACCCAGCGGCTGGCCGAGGCCGGCGCCGTCGCCTCGGTCGGCTCCAAGGGCGACTCCTACGACAACGCCATGGCCGAAGCCCTCAACTCCCTCTACAAGGCCGAACTCGTCCGCAACAAGGGTCCCTGGCGAGGGCTCGACGACCTGGAGATGGCCACCGTCGAGTACATCGACTGGTACAACAACCGCAGGCTGCACGGCGAACTCGGCCACATCCCACCCGCCGAGTACGAAGTCCTCCACTCGATGACCCAGCCAGTCACCGTACCCCTGAAGACCAGATAACCAGCACTCCATCAAACCCGGGGCTTGACATCTCGGGCTACCCGGCCGGCGCGGTTGCCGTCCGGTTTGTTGTGATCGAGTTGCGCCTATGTTCAACGTTCATCACTGCGCTGAGCGGCGAAAAGGGCTGTAGGTCCCATTTGAGCATTGACATCTATCGATGGTTTGGTCGAGGCTTGTCGTGCTTGCGCCGGCAATCATCGATGTAAATCGACAACCTTCTCCCAAGGCCGAAAGGAGAACCCAAGCGATGACAGGCTCGGGTCGTTCCCTGCTCCGCAGGTCCATGGTCGTGCTGTCTCTGGCGGCGCTCACGGTCGCCGGATCGGTGATGGTCAACACCGCTGCCGGTGCCGCCGTCCCGCTGGCTGCCGGTGTCGAGGACGACGGCGCGGACTGCGCGGTCACCCTGCCCAGCAGTACCCCGTCGAACGCCATGCTCCCGGACCCCTTCACGAAGATCAATGGCACCAGGGTCACCACCAAGGCCGACTGGCGTTGCCGTCGGGAAGAGATCAAGAAGCTGGCAGAAAAGACCATCTACGGTGAGAAACCCACGAACGCCACCGTGACGGGCACGGTGACCAGCAGCCGGATCACCGCGAACGTGACGGCCAACGGCAGGACCGTCACCATCTCGGCAAGCGTCAGCCTGCCCAGCGGCACTGGCCCCTTCCCCGGCGTCTTCGTCGTGGGCGGCTTCGGCGACACCAACACCATCAAGGCCGCCGGTGCGGCCATCATCAACTACGACCCGCTGGCGGTCGGCAAGGAAGGCACCTCGCGCAGCAACAAGCAGGGTGCGTTCTACACCCTCTACGGTTCCACCAGCACGACCGGGCTCCTCGCAGCCTGGGCCTGGGGCGTCAGCCGGCTCATCGACGTCATCGCGCAGTCGGACGGCAGGGTCCTCATCGCCGACAGGAGCGGCGTCACTGGCTGCTCGCGCTACGGTAAGGCCGCCTTCGCGATCGGCGTGTTCGACCAGCGCATCGCGCTGACCATCCCGGTCGAGTCGGGTAGCGGCGGCGTCAGCGCCTTCCGTGCGATCGCCAGGGACGGTGGCGCGCAGCCGCTGAGCAGCACCTACAACGAGCAGCCGTGGCTGGGCGACGCGTTCGGCGGGTACGTCAACAATCCGAACGGCCTGCCGGTGGACACCCACGAGATGGTCGGCATGGTCGCACCGCGCGGTCTGCTGATTCTCGACAACCCGGCGATCGCCTGGCTGGGTGCCAGGAACGCCGCCATCGCGGCCACGGCCGGCATGGAGGTCTACAAGGCCCTCGGCGCCAGCAGTGCCCTCACCTACACCTCCACGACCTCGAATGGCAACCACTGCGCCATCCGTAGCGAGTGGAACGCTCCGACGACGAACAATGTGAAGAAGTTCCTGGTCGGCACCGGCACCGGTGCCACCGGTGGCATCTCCGTCTCTGGCGGTGCCCCCGACATGTCCAGTTGGAAGAAC
Source organism: Dactylosporangium sp. (assembly GCA_013041765.1). Taxonomy (GTDB): domain Bacteria; phylum Actinomycetota; class Actinomycetes; order Mycobacteriales; family Micromonosporaceae; genus JABDRL01. The sequence goes on from JABDRL010000067.1 coordinate 2,574, forward strand.
TGGACCACCCCGACTCTCGGCTGATCCATCGAGACGTGGAGTCCGGCGGATTCCAGCACACGGCGCCTGGCGGGTCATCCCGCCGGGCGCCGTTGCCGCTCTGGCGCGAGACGGACCCGGTACGTGACCGGGTCGGTCCGGGCGGCCGACCGTCGAACGTCGATGAAAGGTGACCGGGCACCATCCACCCGGGCGAGGCGGCCTGCCGCACACCGGCGCAGCTCAGGCCGGTGGGAGCCGCAGCCGGCCGGGCTGCCGGCGCATTGACACAGCCAAGCCCCTCTCTGACTTCTGATGTGCAGTTACATTGATGAGCATCAACTGCCTTCGGTTGGCTCCAGGAGGGAGAATGCACGTGAATAGCAGCCCCGGCCGCGCCAGGAACCTGCGGATCAGCGGACTGGCGGTGGCAATACTCGTGGCCAGCGGCGCGGTGGCCCTGACCGTCAGCCCTCCGTTCACCGCGATCGGTGAGGCGGCGACCGCCGAAACCCTGCGTGCCGCGGCGGCCCAGGCCGACCTGTTCTTCGGCGTCGCGGCCTCGCCCGCCCGGCTCAGCTCGATCGTCGGGCGCGAGTTCGGCCAGCTCACTGCCGAGAACGACATGAAGCCGGCGACGATCGCCGGCCCTGGTGGCACCGTGCAGAACACCGGGAACGCGGACACGCTGGTCAACTATGCCCAGACCAACAACATGACCGTCCGTGGCCACACCATGGTGTGGTACTCCCAGGCCGGCTCGCTCTCCGGTGCCAGCCAGTCCACACTGAACACCTACATCCAGAACGTCCTGCTGAAATGGGGCAACAAGATTTCGCACTGGGACGTCGTCAACGAGGCTCTCGACGACAACAACACCGGGCAGCGCCGCAACCAGTGGCCGCACACCCTGGACCGGGACGCCAACGGCGACGGCGACTACTTCGACCCGAGCGACACCGACTACATCCGGGACTCCTTCCGCCAGGCTCGGCAGGTGGTCGAGCAGTCCGGGCTGACCACGAAACTGTGCATCAACGACTACGACATCGAGGGTCTGACGGTCAAGGGCGGCGCGCGGAACAAGAAGTCCGACGCCATGTACGACATCGTGAAGATGTACAGCCAGGAACCGTACAAGTACATCGACTGCGTCGGGCTCCAGAGCCACTTCAACGACAACCCGAACAGCATCATCACCGATGACCTGCAGGCCAACATCCAGCGCTTCGCAGACCTCGGGGTCGAGGTCCAACTGACCGAGTTGGACATCGATGACGACCTGAGCAACAACGACATCGGCCAGGGCCAGGCGGACAACTACCGCAAGGTCGTGCGAGCCTGCCTGAACGTGGCAAAGTGCACCGGTATCACCGTCTGGGGCATCTCTGACAGCGAGTCGTGGCGTGCCTCAGAGCGCGGGCTGCTGTTCACCGGCAGCAACGGCAGCTACCAGAAGAAGGCCGCATACTCCGCCGTGCTCGACGAGCTCAACAAGGGACGCCAGACCACTCCGGGGTCCAGCGGCCCGCCGTCGAACTCTTCCAGCCCGCCGTCGAGCCCGTCCACCTCATCGTCGAGCCCGTCCACCTCATCGTCGAGCCCGTCGGACCCCACCGCTGGGTGCTCGGCGGGGGTCACACTCAACTCCTGGAACGGCGGTTTCGTCGCGACGGTGCGGGTCACCGCAGGAGCTGAACCGATCGACGGCTGGTCCGTCAGCCTGACCCTGCCCGCTGGAGCCACCGTCACCAGCGCGTGGAACGCCAATCAGAGCGCCACCAGCGGCACCGTGCACTTCACCAATGTCAGCTACAACGGCCGCGTCGACGCGGGACAGTCCACCGAGTTTGGTTTCCAGGGCACCGGTACTGGTACCGGTATGACGCCCACCTGCACCGCCGCCTGATGCCCAGCGGGTCTGGTGTGCCACGTCCGTGGTCCGCCAGACCCGGCAGGTGCGACGGCACCAGATGATGGACCGATCACACCTTCGGCACCCGACGTCTCAGTAGGCAGAACTCGTTGCCTTCCGGGTCGGCGAGCACCTGCCATGACTTGGCGCCGGTCTGCCCGATATCGACCGCGCGGGCGCCGGCAGCGAGCAGCCGTTCCAACTCATCGTCCTGACTAGCGTTGCAGGGTCAGCACGCCCGGCCGGTACGGCAGGAGACCGTACTCGCCGCCGGAGCTGGGGGAGCGGCCCTGGTAGAGCAACTGCAGATTGCATGCGTCCACTGTCATGGTCTGATCCGCGTCGCTGCGGATCAGCTCGCCGTGGCTGATGTCGTTGGTCCAGGTGGCGCCGCTGTTGGCCGTGCCGGCGAAGGGGCTGCTCTCGGTCGCGGCCTGCGGGGTCCACGAGCCGTCCAGGCTGGTGGCCGTGAACGAGCGGAAGTAGCGTCCGTTCGCCCCGATCGCCTCGACGAGCATGAGGTACTGGCTTTGGCCCTGGACCTTGTAGACCTGGACCGCCTCGAACAGGTTGTTCGTCGAGTCACTCATGACCACCGTCGAGGTCGAGCCGAAGCTGCCGGGGAAGTTCCCGATGGGCATGCTGGCCCGGTAGATACTGCCGTTGTCCCCGGCGAAGAACAGGTACATGTTCGTCCCGTCCCCGATGAGTGCCTGGTCGATGGGTCCGGTGCCGGAGTTGGAAATACTTCCGGAGAAGAGGGTCTGGGCCGACGACCATCCGTTCACGTTCGACGGGTCACTCGACGTCCGGTAGGAGAACGCGGTCCCACCCCACTGGTACGCGAGCACCCAGATGCTCTTCGGGGCGAAGTAGAACAGCGTTGGCGCGACCGCGGCGAACGGCATCGTGTTCTGGCTGGCCGAGGCCATGTCGGACCAGTTGGTGAACAGGCCGAAGTTCATCGAGCCCCACGACGTCCCGGTGTCGTGCGTCGTGGCGTAGACCAGATTCTTGCCGTCGTACGGGGCGTGGGTGAAGTCCTTGAGCGAGACCCATCCCGACTTCGGGGTCGCCAGCGCGTCCGTCGAGGTCCAGCGGTACGTCGACGGGAGGGTACACGTCTCATTCGAGGAGCTGCTGGTAGCGGTGGGTGTACTGTTGGTTACCGCGATCAGTTGCCACTGCTGGTTTGTGCCGTTCCAGTCGGTGTACTGCACCACGGCGGCAGAATCGGCGGTGGAGGCGTCCATGACCTCCAGGGCCTTGCCACTGTTGCGGTTGATCAGCCGGATGTACCCGCTGCTGTCGGCAACGCTCCACTGCTGGTTGGCGCCGTTGAGGTCGGGCCACTGCACCACGGCCGCGGAGTTCGCCGTCGACCAGTTGTAGACGTCCAGGACCTTGCTGGAGTTGCGGGCCTTGAGCCGGTAGTAGCCGTTGCCCGAGTCGACGAACTGCCACTGCTGGTTGGTGCCGCCCCAGTAGCTGTACTGCACGATCGCCGCCCCGTCCGCGGTCGAGGCGTTCTGCACCTCCAGGGCCTTGCCACTGTTGCGGTTGATCAGCTCGTACCAGACGCTCGTGTTGATCGTCGCAGCCGATGCCGCCGTCACGTGCGCCATGGCGGCGGCGCCACTGGCGAGCACCGTTACCGCTGCGGTCGCGATCCCCAACCAGCGGCGGCTGGGGCGGAAACGTGCGGCCGTGGCGGCCGCACCATTGGTATTCATGGGTCACTCCTTCGATTGGGAACCGCGCACGGCCCGGAACGGCACGCATCCTGCCGTGCTGGAACCATTGCGTTCCGCGAACCGGCCGGATGGCCCCTGTCGTGGACCGACCGCCCACCGGGTGCCCTTTGGTCGAAGCTGATCACTGATGGAATGTTAGCGTTAACATTTTGCATACCAGCCACGTATGCCAGGCGACTTTGATCGATGCGGCCAGCCCGACGAACGGATACTCCGCGAACGCCCGCATCCAGACTCGACGATATTGTCAGATTGCTGCGAGACATTCAAGGACAGCCTCCGGCCCGACCTGTGGCAGCGGGCGGATTGCATCGTTCTCGCTGGCAAGATCAAAGGTGTCGGTCCAGCTCAAGTCGGGTGCTCGGTGGTATGCGCCGTCGCTGCCGAGAGAGTTTCGAATGCTGCTGAAACATTCGCCGACCGGTCCGCGACCCACAATCGCGGCTGCTTGTGACGCTTTTTCCGTGCCATATTCAAGAAGTCACCCGAACATAGACAATCGCTCGCTTCTGTTATGTGCGGGGGTGTGCCATGGCCGCCCTATCCATGCGCCCCTGCGCCTGCCGAAAACCCCACCCATGCAGTTCAGGCAGCATTTTCATACTCGTGAAGGATGCCGCCCAGGCGATCTCGTCGCCGGATGTCGAGCCGGACGATGCTGTCCGGACCTGTGCCATCCAGGAGGCGGTCGGGTGAGCTGTGGCACCCAGGATCCGAATCCGCCGGCTGGCGTGTTCGATGACCGTGAACACGGACATCCGCGCCCCCGTCAACGTCACGGTCTCGAAGAAGTCGCACGACATCAAGCCCTGGGCCTGTGATCGAAGGAGGTCCGCCCACGTGGTGGAGACCCGCTTGGGCGCGGGATCGATCCCCTTCGCCCGCAGGCCCCGGTCCTCGGCAAGGGATCACCGCGTTCCGATTCCTGATTCGCGACCGTGACACCAGGTACCTCGCGGCGTTCGACGAGGTCTTCACCAGCGAGGGGATCACGGTCGTCCGGGCACCTTCGCAGGTGCCTCGCGCGAATGCCTTTGCCGAAAGGTGGGTATGCATCCTACGTCGGGAATGTCTGGATGGGGTCATGGTGTTCGGGCAATGACGCCCGCTGAACATCTTGGGCGAGTATATCGATCACCATGACGGCCACGGACCCCGTCAAGGCTGCGGCCAACGGCCGCCAACCGTCGAGAAGCTGCCGGCTCCTGTGGTGGATCTGGCGGCGGTGAGGGTGCGCCGTACCAAGATTCTCAGCGGAACGATCAACGAGTACTCGCAGGCAGCGTAGCCCGAACGCAGTTTTCGAGCGGTTCAGGAGATCGGCGGCCTGTTGAGTGGTGAGTGCCGAATCTCCGCCGGTCTGGTCGACGGTGGCGAGGTGGACGACGGTGGCGAGGTGGACGACGGTGGCGTCGTCTTGGTGGTCGCGGATTGCCGACGGACTGACGAGCGCCACGAACGGCACCCCGACCCGATGACCCGGATCCGGGGTGCCGCCCACCCCCGCCTTGAGCTTCCCCCCTTCAACCGGACACCCCGATACCTGGCGGCACGGCCAGGAGTAAGGATGTCCAGGTGGCACCCTCCTCGCGGTACCCAGAACAGTTCCGTGCGGACGCTGTGGCGCTCGTACACTCGTCGGAACAGCCCGTCCGTCAGATCGCACGCGATCTGGGTGTGAGCCCCGAGACCCTGCGCGGTTGGGTCTCCGCGGCCAAGCGGAGGTCCGCCGCGACCGGAGAACCCGCCCTCAGCGGCGACGAACGCGACGAGCTGCGCAAACTCCGGGCCAGGGTCCGGGAACTGGAG
>JABDRL010000305.1 GCA_013041765.1 Dactylosporangium sp.
AACGACGACGGCCCAGGATCGGCGATCATGCCGATGACCTGGGCCGTTGTGCTTGGAGCGGGCGACCGGGATCGAACCGGCACCATCAGCTTGGAAGATCGTGGATTTGTGCCCTGGAATGTGCGGAATGCCTGCTCACGGTGCAGGTGGCGGTGCCCGCTCGTACCCGGTGATGACCGCTGGCGGACGGTGTTACTGGCACGCGAATGGCACGTTCGATCTTGTTGGTTGGCTGGTGCGGCGCGGGCGGTGACCACGTTTTTCGGTGGCAAGCCACGAAGTGGCGCGGCAGCGATCGCCGGAACCACGGCGGTGGCCAGGCACCTTCGCGATCGTCACGGCCTGGGGCTGGTCTGTTCGGCGGCGTCCCCCGACGGATCCTCTGGAGGCCTGGATGGTGTTGGTCGGCGGTTGCATCACCCGTTTGGGGTGGTGGTGGCGTGGCTGGGGTCGGTCATGATGCTTGTCATGGGGGCGCGGCGGTGGCCAGGGGCCGTGGGGCGGTGGGTTCCTGCTGGCCTGGTGGTCGGTGTGGCCGGGCTGGCCGGGTGGGCGTTGCTGGCCGATGCCAAGACCGGCTGGGCTGTCGGGACGGGTGTGGTGGCCGCCGTGGCTGGCGCGTTCAGCCCGTCGGTCGTCGATCGGTGGCGTGCGCGACGACAGGACGGTATCGAGCGTCGGCGTGCCCTGTCTGATCATCTGGTGGCCGACCTGCCAGCTTCGGTGACGTGGCTGCTGCGGGCCGATCAGGAGGTGGTGGCGTTCTTCGGCCGGGGCTGGGTGCTGCGGCAGTTGTCGACCTGGTGCGACGACGACGCCGACGCGGTGCGTCTGATCACGGCGCCTGGCGGGTACGGCAAGACTCGTCTGGCCCGACACTTCGTCGCGCGGCTGTCGGGTTGGGGGCACTGGCCGGTCGCGGTGGGCTCGGAGTCGGCGGTCGCCGCTGTGGTCACGGCCGGTGAGGTGCCCGACCGGCTGGTGATCACCGTGGATTATGCCGATTCCCGGCCAGCGGCGGGCCTGGCCCAACTGCTGTACGCGGCGGGGCGCCCCGGGCGGGGCCGGGTTCGGCTGCTGTTGCTGGCCCGGGCAGCGGGACCGTGGTGGACGGACCTGTCGGAGGCCTACCCCGGACAGGGGGCACTGGTGGACGCCCTGACTACCGACAGCCATGTGATCGACCTGCCCGCTCGGGCCGATGAACGTCCTCCCCAACAGATCATCGACTCGGCGATGACCGCGTTCGCCCAACGGCTGCATCGTCGCCCGCCGGCCAACTACCGCCCTGGCCGGCATGATCCGGATACGACCCTGTTGCGGTTGCATACCGAGGCGCTACTGGCCGTACTGGGCACTCCGACCGGCCGGGACGGAACGGTCAACGTACTCGACGAGGTGCTCAAACACGAGTGTCGGTATTGGCGTGGGCGGGCGCGACGGGTGATGCTGGCGCTGCCCGACGACCCGCGCCGCGCTGACCTGCTGTGCCGGCGGTTGGTGGGGCTGGCGGCGCTGCTGGGCGCCGACGACGATGCTGAGGTCGCCGGAATCATCCGGCGGGTACCGGATCTGGCCGACGCCGACCGGGCCACGGTCGATACGTACGTGGCCTGGTTGCGGACGCTGTACCCGGCTGAGGGGTCCGAGCGGACTGGCCGGTTGGGCACCCTGCAACCGGACCTGCTGGCTGAGTATCTGGCCGTCGATGCGCTGGCCGGGCTCACCCCTCAACACCGCACGGCGGTGTTCACCGGGCTCGCCACGGCGCGGGCAGTGCGGGCGTTGACCGTATTGGGCCGGGCGACCGCGCATCGCCCCGACGCCCAGCAACTCATCGATGCTGCGCTCGCGGTCGATCCGGTCATGATGACCGGGGCGGTCGTCGAGATCGCTACCCGGTTCCCGGGGATGTTCGCGGCCCGGTGCGCGCGGCTGCTGGCCACGGCCGAGACTGATCTTGTCCGGCTGATCGGGTTGGCCGAGCGGGTGCCTCACCCGTCGTTGGAGTTGGGGTGCGTCGGGCTTGTCCTGGCCGGCAGGATCCTCGATCATCCCGATCTCGCCGGGTCTTCGCCGGATCGGGGCACCTGGCTGACCTGGTACGCGGTGCGCTTGGCGGAGGCGGGTCGGCGTCCGGAGGCCCTGGAGGCCTCCGCCGAGGCCGTCACCCTCCGGCGGGAGTTGGCGGCTGGCAACCGGGATGCCTACCTGCCCGACCTCGCCATGTCGGTGAACAACCATGCGGTGCGCCTGGCGGAGGCGGGTCGGCGTCCGGAGGCCCTGGAGGCCTCCGCCGAGGCCGTCACCCTCCGGCGGGAGTTGGCGGCTGGCAACCGGGATGCCTACCTGCCCGACCTCGCCGGTTCGGTGAACAACCATGCGGTGGCGTTGGCGGAGGCGGGTCGGCGTCCGGAGGCCCTGGAGGCCTCCGCCGAGGCCGTCACCCTCTACCGGGAGTTGGCGGCTGGCAACCGGGATGCCTACCTGCCCAACCTCGCCATGTCTTTGTGGATGACGGGACGGGTCTGTCTGGAGGTTAGCGGGCCGCTGGATCGCGCGGCGGCGGCCTCGTCCGAGGCCGTGCGGCTATTCGTCGAGTTGGCGGCTGTCGAACCGGATGCCTTCACGGGTCGGCTCCGTGCTGCCGCTGGGGTCCTCGCCGATGTCCATGATGCCCGGGGCGCCCCTGAGGAGGCCGTTGAGGTGCGTACGCGCTATGGCATCGAGGAACAGTGAAAACCGGGTAGCAGGATGGTGCGGGCCAGCCGCCGGCTTGAGTGATTACCCCAGTTGCGACGAAGAACGGCCCCGCCGACAGCCGGCACAGCTGACGGGCGCTCGACTCAGCGAGGATCGAGCCGCCATATTCATTGAGAATTAGGGCGCCAGTCGCGCCGCCGCGCTGGCCGATGCCGGCCGGAGGTCGCCAGCAGGCCGAGCGCGGGCGGCGCTGCGACGCGCAGCGGCGCCTTGATTCAGAAGAGGCGAATTCGGCAATGCATCGCGTAGGCATGAGGGCATGCGTTCGGGCGACTTCCAGGGTGCGGCGTCGCTGCTGGAGTTTCGCCGTGGTCGATCACGACCGGCCGGACGGTGCCGCTCCCCGGTTCAGCCTGGCAGGGCCGCTGCTGGCAGCCGGCAGAATGACTCGATCGCTTCCTGGAGGTTGCGGGTGGTGGGCGAGTCGGTGAGCTGGCGTCTGCTGAGCGCCTGGTGCACGCGGGTGGTGCTGATGAGGATGCCGTCGATTCTGCGTTCGGGCGGGAGTTCGAGCACCCGAGTGAGGGCTTCCTGGGCGCCGTCGACGTCGCTGGTGTGGACCCGGGCGAGGGCGAGTTCCGCGCGGGCGCCCGCCTCGTCGCTGTAGGAGCGGTCCGCGGTGCGCCCATGCTCGAACTGGTCCAGCGCTGACAGGGCTTCGGCCTGCGCGTATCCGTGCTCGCCGGACAGGTGCACGTAAGTGCCCGCAGCGTAGTAGCGCTGCTTGGCCGGGGGGAATGCGAACAGGCCGCCGATGGTGTCGAGGTCGTCGGGCTCGCCCGCCGCGCGCTGGTCGTCGGCCCGGCCCAGAGCCTCGGCGGCTTCATGATGGGCGGATACCAGTGCCCATGATCGGGCTTCCAGGGCCGGGAGCCAGGACGACACCGATCCCGAACGGCCGGCGGCGATCGTTGCCCCGTGCTGGGCGTGCCGGATGGCTTCCTGAGGGCGGCCGGCCCAGTAGGAGATCAGACTCTGCAACCCCCTGGCCCATGCGCAGAGTCCCTGGTGGCCGGCGTTGTCGGCGCACACGTACATGGTCCGCGCGTGGGCCATGGCATCGTGCGGCTGGCCGAGATCATGGCTGGCCTTGGCGATCATGCCGGAAATGATGCTGGCAAGAAGGTAGAGGTCACGGGTGAAGGCCGGCTTCTGTCTGCCTTCCAGTAGCCGAAATGCGGTCTCCTGGAGGTTGGGAAGTTCGCGCAGGATCTCGGCCAGCGGGTCGCGGTTGTAGGCGTTGGCGAGATGGATCACGTCGTCTTGAAGCTGGGCGATCGCCTCGGGGCCGACGTTGTCGATCTCGGCGAACGTCATGAACCGTGCCGCGCGCCGCGTGGCCATCGCGACCTGCCTTTCGAGGGTGTCAATCATGGGGCTGGCCGCGTCGCCACGGCTGGTGACGGGTGGCTGTGCTGGTCCGGGTCGTGCGGTGGCGCCGGTGCCGGGTGTTGCGATCAGCTCGCCTCGTGGTGGAGCGACCGGGCGTTGCGCCGGGGGCGGGGCAAGAAGCTCGATCATCGGGCGGCCCCAGAACAGCCGGGCGACTCGACGTTGCGAGGGATGCGGGGCCGTCCGGATCTGACCCGACATCCAGCGCCGGAGCGTTCGCAGGCTCAGCGTGGCGTTTTCGCCGTTGGTACGGGCGCACTGCTCGAATCGCTGGACGATGTCCGCATGGGTGCGCTCGTCTTGGCCCACCAAGACGGCAAGCAGCGTCGTCGCGTTCTGGTCTGGCATCGTCAGAGACCCCCTGATCGATGGATCTGGCAACCACGGTATGGCTGTTCTGGCCGGTCGTCACCTTCCACACCCGGTTCTGCGGGATACGGCCGGCTGGTGTCCGCCAGATGACAGCCGGACGCCAACAATTGGCCTCGTCGCGCACTTCTGACGGCATGCTTCCTGCCGGCACACTCCGGGGCGGAAATCAATACATCGAATCCAGCACTCGTTGTTGGCGCGCCCTTGCCCAATCCACAACGGAGGAATGAATACCGTTGGCGAAAATCAATGGCGGACACCACGCTGATCCTGGCTTCGAAGCTCGGCGATTTGATTCGACCAAGGCCCACCCTAGCCGGCGCTATGACTACTGGCTTGGCGGCAAGGACAACTTCGAAGCCGACCGCACGTCTGGAGACGACATCGCACAGGCGTTTCCAACGATCCGAATCGCGGCTATCGAAAACCGGCGTTTCCTGCACCGGGTCGTCTCGTTCCTGGCCGGCCAGGCCGGCATTCGCCAGTTCCTCGATATCGGAACCGGCATTCCGACCTCCCCCAACGTCCACGAGATCGCTCAAGTCATCGCCCCGGCTTCCCGGGTGGCCTATGTCGACAACGACCCGTTGGTGATCGCGCATGCTCGGGCGCGGCTGGTCGGCTCGCCGGAGGGCCGGACCGCCTATGTGCGGGCGGACCTGCGTGACCCAGCCACGATCGGGACCCATGCGACGCTGCGCGACGTCTTCGACTGGGACCAGCCCATTGCCCTGCTGCTGATCGCGGTACTGCATTTTCTCGACGATGCCGACGACCCGCACGGCGCCGTGTCACAGCTGGTCTCGGCGCTGCCAGCGGGAAGCTACCTGGCGCTGTCGCATGCGACGTTCGACCTGTTGCCGGCCGCCACCATCACCGGGCTGACCAGCCTGATCTCACCGGGGGCCGGGCACGGGGCCTTCCGCGCCCGCAACCGCCGCGATGTGGCCAGTTTCCTCGATGGGCTGGAGCTGATCAGCCCGGGACTGGCCCCAATCGTCGACTGGCAACCCGAGCGGGAACCCCGTCCCAGCGCTACCGCAGCGCAGACGGCCGTGTACGGGGCCGTGGCGAGGCTGCCATGAGCGACGACGAGAACCCCGCGGTACCGCGTCCCAAGAAGGGGATTGCGGACGAGCGCACCCGAGCGCAACTGGCCGTCCACCATCGTGTCGTCCGCTGGAGGCGCTGGCCCTTTCACCACCGCTGTGCCTGCGGGGTGTGGCTGCCGGCCTGCCCGGACGCGACCGAGGCGGGAAGGGCCACGCCCCGCCAAGGAGACCAACGATGAACCACGAATTCGGCCCGGTTTCGCCCTGCGCGGTCCCCGCTGCGGGCGCGGTGCTCACGTTGGCTCCCGGCGACTGGCGCTACCACGACGGCACCCGCACACTGACGATCCGCGTGGCCGGAGTCCGCAAGGACATATCACAGTGGTATGGCGGCAAGTGGGTCTGGATCGAGGGCCACCAGGTCGAGCGCCCCGGGCAGATGCCGCCCGGACACCCGATGCAGATCCTGATTCGCTGCGCGGCGATCCCGCCGGCCTCGCTCGCCGTGACGACGCTCCGGTGAGTCAGGCTGGCACGGTTCAGCCGGCCTCGGTCACTGCGGGGCACTCGTGGTCGAGCAGCGAGTAGAGCAGGCTGTCGCGCCATGCGCCGTTGGTATAAACATGATCGCGTAGCCGACCCTCGTACTGGAATCCCAACCGCTTGACAACAGCGACGGACGGGGCGTTGTCGGGGCCGATGGCGGCGCTGATGCGGTGCAGCCCGAGCGTGCGGAACCCGAAAACGACCATGGCCCGCACCGCGTCGGTGGCGTACCCCTGACCCCAGTGGTCGGCGTGGACGGAGTAGCCGAGCTTGGCGGCGTTGACGCCGGCCAGCCCGAGACGAACCCCGCCGATGACCCGGTCGACGGCCGGCCGGCTGAGGGCAAGGTAGTACTCGGTACGCGCCTCGTGCTGGGCACGTTCGAGAATCCCCGCGAGAGCGGTCCGCGTCTGCTCGCGGGTACGGCGGTCGAACGACAACCACGTGGTCACCCGCTCATCGCCGTTGATGGCGTACAGGTCGTCTCCGTCGCCCTCGCGGAACTCGCGCAAGACGACCCGCTTACCAACCAGGTTCACCGGATACATGTTCAGATGATCTCTTATCGAGGCAGGGCGTTCATAGGGATGGTCATGAAGACCTCGATCTCCTCGCGCAGATCGGACACTCCTGCGGCGCCCGGCGCCCGGCTCAACACCTGGTGCACGCGCCGGGCCGACGCGACGATGCCGTTGATGCGCTGCTCGGCGGGCAGGGCCAGCACGGGCGCGAGAGCCTCTGCCGCACCGTCGAATTCACCATGCGCCACCCGCGCGATCGCCAGAGCGGTGTGGCTGCCGGCCTGGTCGCCGAAGGCCCAATCCGGGTCGGCGGTGTCGCCGTATGCCTCGACCGCCGCCGTGGAGTACCGCTCGGCGTGCGACGCCTCTGCGGGCAGCCAGACCAGCGCATCGGCGGCGTAGTACAGCTGCCGGGGCCGAGAGAAGGTACAGATCCCGCCAAGCTCGTCGAGATCGTCGCTGTGAACGGTGTCCCATGCGTGCTCGGCGCGCTCGATGGCCGCACGGGTCCGCTCGGCGTCACCGAGTGCCGCCCACGCCCTGGCCTCGTTCATCGGCAGCCACACCGCCGTCGTGTTACCGGCCCCCGCCGCGTACTGCCCGCCGGACTCGGCATACCTGGCGGCCTCCCGGGGACGACCCGCCCAGTATGCGATGAGGGATTGCTGCCCCCGAAGCCAGGCACGCAGCCCATCGTGGTCGGCGTTGTCCGCGCACAGGAACGCCGTGCGGGCCTGAGCCATGGCCGCGTGCGGGTCCGCCAGATCGTGACTGGCCTTCGCCAGCAACCCGCCGACGACAGCGCCGAGAAAGTACAGCTGCCGGGCGCGCTGCGGGCGCTGCCGCGCTTCGAGCAGCGTGAAGATGCTGTCCTGGGTATCGACAAGACCGCCCAGTACGGTCGCCAGCGGTTGCTGCGGGTAGGTCACCGCGAGCCGGTGCACATCGTCGTGAAGCTGATCGATGACTTCTCCGCCAGCGGCGGACTGGCCCGCGAGCAGGGCGAACTTCCGGGCGCGCTGAGCTGCCATGGCGAGCACTCTCCTTTCGTCGTCGGGACCGGAGAGCGCAACGGCACCGCTCGCCACGGTCGGCGACAACACGTCGAGTTCGGTAGATGGAGCCCATGGCCGGAGGAGATCATCGATTGGTCGACCGAGCATCTTCTGAAGCACGCGCCGGGTGGCCGGATTCGTACCCGACCCGCTGCGCTCGCCGCGAGCAAGCCGCGCGAGGTGACGGGCGCTGATCGTCGCGTTCTCCCCGGTGATCCTGGCGAGCGTGAGGAAGTCGCTCGCCAGTTCCTCGTATGTGCGGTCCTGCTGCCACAGCAGGTGTTCCAGGACGGTACGCGGTTCGCGCTCGGCGGACCCTGCCATGACAACTCCCTCCGAAAACGGGCCTGCCCTGACGTTCTCGCAGGTCAGCGGCTGTCACAAGGGAAGGTCTTCCGGAGGTCCTCCGGAGGTCTGCCAGAGGTCCTTCGGCGGACGTGGCGAGGTCTTCCAGATAGACGCGACTCTCTTCAGTGTGGCAAAGGAACGAGTCATACCGGAGGGCGGCGGTCATGGCATTGAGTGACGCGGAACGGGCGGCTGTCATGCACCGTGTCGCGGATCTTGCGCGGCAGCTGGAGCTGGTCAGCAGGCGACTCGGGGCGGTGGCTACTGCGGTTGGTGCCCGTTGCCCGCAGGCGCGGGCTGCTGCGCCGCGCTCTCCAGCACGGCAAGCCGCTGCTCGATCTGTCGCATGCCGTCCTGGATGCCGTCGAGACGCCGCATGATCATGTGGAACTCGGCGGAAGATCCCCTGTCGTCGCCGTCCTCGGGCGCGGCGAGGACAAAGGCGCCCTTGCCCTGCCTGGTGATGACGACACCAGAACTGCGCAGCTCCCGCAGCGCCATGCGAACAACGGTGGCTGACGCCGAGTACTGCTGCATCAAGGCCGCGAGCGAGGGGAGTTGGCTGCCGACCGGGTACTCACCGCCACGGATGCGGCTCCGAAGGTGCTCGGAGACCCGCTGGTACTCGGGCTGCTCGGGGCGGTCACTCATCGTAGGTCTCCTTGACGGTGCGCTGTCCGCTAAGTGGACCACATCACGCTTCGCGCTTCGAAGGTCAGATGCCTTGACACTACTCTGCCGCAAAGGGGACAGTGGGGCGAAGTTGGTGAGATGTACAAAGATTCGGAGGTAGACATCCCATGATTCCCAGTTCGATCAAGATCCCGGTGCCGTTCGACTACGTGTTCCCCAACGGTGCGCTGCTTCTCGGTGTCGACAAGTCGATCGATTTCGACCGGTTGCGGGAGGACGACAACCAGGCCCGCGACGACCGGGGCGAGCGGGTGTGGGTCGTGAAGGTGATGGACCTGGATCCGCAGGCTGGTCGGTTTGGTCGGTCGACCGAGGTGAAGGTGAAGATCGCCGCTCCGTATCAGCCGGTGCCCCCGGCTCCGGGTGTGCCGGGTTATCCGCCGGCGGTGGGGTTCACCGAGGTGACCGTGACGCCGTACACCGACGGTTCGGGGTGCAGGGGGGAGCGCAGGCCGCACAAGTGCCGGGCGCGGCAGGGCTGGTCGGTCCGCGCTGGCGCCCTGGTCGACCCGACCGAGCTGGACACCCCGGTTGCCGCAACCGGGGCGGTCTGATCCGCCGAATGCCCGTAGGGGCGGGCAACGACTCTTGCCGGAGCAGCCCGCCCCCACGGTCCCAAACCCATCCCTCAGCTGAAGGAGCGGGCTGTGTTGCCCACCGTACCTATTGCTGCCCTGAATTCACCTGGCCGGGCGCCCATTGTGCTGGGCGCCGACGGCTCGTCCCCGGCTGTGCTGGTCACCGATGTCCTGGGCGGCATGCGCCCTGGCCGGGGGTGTGCACCATGCCGCTGATCAATCATGTGCGCGGCGAGCGGGTTCCCGACGCGATGCTGAACGTGCGGACCCCGATCGTGCGGATTCCGCTGTGGATGACGATCGTGTGGTGGGGTCTGCGGGGTCTTGCCCGCGTGGTGGTGGCCTATCTGCGGTTCTGGTATGTCACCGGTCCGGTGACCCTGCTGGTCTGGCTGTATGCCCGGTTCGGGTGGCCCGGCCCGGTCCTCGCCGTCACCGTGCCCGCCCTGGCCCTGGTCGTCTGGGCCTTGTGTCATCGGGCCTCCTTCCGGCGGTTGGTCTGGTGGCCGGTGCTGGGCTACTGGCGGCGGTTGGTCTACCGGCGTGATTGGCATCCGGCCATGGCCACCGCCGGCCTGGCGGTGACCTTCGATCACACGACCGTGCTGCCGGTGTTGAAGCGGGTG
>JABDRL010000309.1 GCA_013041765.1 Dactylosporangium sp.
CCCGGATCCGCTCGGCCGGTTCCGGCCGCGCTTCGGGCTGGGGATCGGCGCCATCCGCGGTGACCGGTCTGGCGGGGTAACGCTCCGCGCCGGCCGGATCGCGCACGTCCGCGAGGGCCCGCAGCAGCAGCCTCCGCATCCGGGGAGCCAGCGGGCGCTCGATGAAGCGGTGCACCGCGTAGGCGAACACCAGCATCACCGCGATGACACCCAGGGTCAGCGGCCACACGGGGAGGTGGCGGTGCAGGACCCGGATCAGCAGCCAGCCAATCTCCAGGTGCAGCAGGTACAGCGGATAGGTCATCGCCCCGGCGACCGTCAGCCACCGGTTGCTGATCCGGGCCACCCTCGGCACCAGGGTCGCGACCCCGACCGCGACGAACGAGGCGGTCACGATGCCCGCCGTCGGCCGCCAGCTCAGCGGGTAGCCGACGAAGGTCACCGCTTCCCTGGTCAGCGTCACGCTCTTGACCAGGGCCAGTGCCCAGGAGATCCCGAGCAGTCCCCACAGCAGCAGGGTCGGGCGGAAACGGTACATCAGATACAGCACGACTCCGCCGATGAAGAACGGCGAGTACCGCTCGTCCACCAGTGTGCTGATCACCGGCTCGCGCGCGGCCGCGGCGAACACCGAGGCGATCGTCCACAGCCCGCAGAAGGCCAGCACCCGGCGGTAGGTGGTCCCCCGCCACACCACCGTCAGCCCGAACAGCAGGTAGAAATGCAGCTCGTTCCACAGTGTCCAGAACACCGCGCTGATCCCGGGCACTCCGACGGGATGCTGGAACATCGTCAGATTGATCAGGATCTCGGACGAGATCATGCGGGTCTGGAGCAGGGGTGCGATCCAGACGGCCACCGTGATGGCGAGGATGGCGAACCAGTACGCCGGGTAGAGCCGGACCGCGCGGGAGACGAGGAATTCCCCGAGGGGCTTGCCCCACGCGCTCATGCAGATGACGAATCCACTGATCACGAAGAAGAACTGGACCCCGAGCCAGCCGTAGGCCGTGGCCGCATCGGCGCCGCCGAACAGCGACCGGCTGTCACGCTGCCAGGCCGTATCCCCCTGAGCGATGAAGTGATAGCACACCACCAGCAGCGCGGCGACCAGCCGGAGGCCATCCAGCACGCCCAATCGGGCCGGTCTGGCGCCCGGGGCCCGCTGCCGCTCCGACGTCGCGGTCGGCGAGGGGCCCGTCGAGCCCGCCGTCCCGGGCTCGACGGCCTCAAGCATCGGTCGAGCCGCGGACGGTGGGAGTGTTCGGGGAGGGGGGATCGGGGTCACCGAGAACCTCTATCAAGAACGCCCACGAAGTCGCACCCATCAATCGTGGATTCCCAGCAGGTTGCGATATTTCTCTCAGCCGCGCCCGAGGGGCGGGCGCCGCGCCCGGTCAGGTGGCGGTCTTGGGCTTCGCGTCCACCCCCGCCTCGGCCCGCTGCCGCGCGGTGATCTGGGTCGGAGCCCCGGTCAGCGGGTCGAGCCCACCCCGGGACTTCGGGAACGCGATGACCTCGCGGATCGAGTCGGCCTCCGCCAGCAGCATGCAGACGCGGTCCCAGCCGAACGCGATCCCGCCGTGCGGCGGGGGGCCGAACTTGAACGCTTCCAGCAGGAAACCGAACTTGGCAGCGGCGTCCTCCGGCGTGATGCCCAGGACGTCGAAGACCCGCCGCTGCACGTCCGGACGATGAATACGAATCGATCCGCCGCCGATCTCGTTGCCGTTGCAGACGATGTCGTAGGCGAAGGCCAGAGCCTGGTCCGGTGCCGACTCGAAGCCGTCGACCCAGTCGTCGTTGGGGGCCGTGAAAGGGTGATGCACCGCGCTCCAGCCACCATCGGCGTCCCGCTCGAACATCGGCGCGTCGACGACCCAGCAGAAGGCCCACGCGTCGTCGTCCACCAGCCCGGCCCGCCTGGCGATCTCGACCCGGGCCGCGCCGAGCAGTTCCTGGGCCTCCCGGCGGTCCGCGCTCGCCGCGAAGAACACCACGTCACCGGGTTTGGCCCCGACCTCGTCCGCCAGACCCGCCAGGTGGGCCTCGGACAGGTTCTTCGCCACCGGTCCTCGCGGTTGCCCGGTCTCGGCGTCCAGCACGACGTACGCCAGCCCGCGGGCCCCGCGGGCCTTCGCCCAGTCCTGCCAGCCGTCCAGTTCCCGGCGCGTCTGCCCGGCGCCACCGGGCATGACCACCGCCCCGACGTAGCCCCCGGCGTCGATCGCCCCGGCGAACACCCGGAACGTCGTCCCCCGCAGGTAGTCGGTCAGGTCGCTCAGCTCGACCCCGTAGCGCAGGTCCGGTTTGTCCGAACCGTACCGGTGCATCGCCTCGTGCCAGGTGATCCGGGGCAGCGGCAGCTGGATGTCGTGACCGGCCAGTTCGCGCCACAGTGCGGCGACGATGGCCTCCCCGACGTCGATGACGTCGTCCTCCGTGACAAACGACATCTCGATGTCGAGCTGGGTGAACTCCGGCTGCCGGTCCGCGCGGAAGTCCTCGTCGCGGTAGCAGCGGGCCAGCTGGTAGTAGCGCTCGACCCCGGAGACCATCAGCAACTGCTTGAACAGCTGCGGCGACTGCGGCAGCGCGAACCAGGTCCCCGGCTGCAACCTGACCGGGACCAGGAAGTCCCTGGCGCCCTCCGGCGTCGACGCGGTCAGGGTCGGTGTCTCGATCTCCAGGAAGTCCCGCCCGTCCAGCAGCGTCCGGGCCAGCTGGCTGGCCCGGCTGCGCAGCCGCAGCGTCCGAGCCGGCCCGGAGCGGCGCAGGTCGAGGTAGCGGTACTTCAGTCGCACGTCGTCGCCGACCTCGACATGATCGTCGACCGGCAGCGGCAGCGGAGCCGCCTCGGAGAAGATCTCCAGGCTCTCCACGGCGACCTCGACGTCCCCCGTGGGCAGCTCGGGGTTCTCGTTGCCCGCCGGCCGGCGCTCGACCAGACCGACGACCTTGACGCAGAACTCGTTACGCAGGGCGTGGGCCTGATCGGCGACCTCGTCGGCCCGGAAGACCACCTGCACGACCCCGGAGGCATCCCGCAGATCCAGGAAAATCACCCCACCGTGGTCCCGGCGCCGGGCCACCCACCCGGCCAGCGTCACCCGGGTGCCTACCGCCTCGGCCCGCAGGCTGCCGGCATTGTGCGTACGGATCACTTGATCTCCTTGGTCACAGCGGTGACGGTCGGGCGCAGGTCGGCCACTGGCGGACTCCACGTCGCCAGGTCCGCGGTATCCTGCGCTCCGGAGCGGATGTCCTTCACCTCGTCGGCAGCACCATCCTGCCCGGGGAACCACACGAAGGGGATACCGACCCTGGCCGCGGCCCTGATTTGCTTACCGTACTTCGCGGCGCTCGGCGAAACCTCCGCGGCTATCCCCCGCCGCCGCAGCGCCGAGGCGACCCGCAGGCACACCGGCCGCTGGTCTTCCGCGGGCAGTGCGACGAGCACGCAGGTCGGCACCTGGCGGGAGATACTCAACGCGCCGGCCCCGAACAGCAGGCCGAGGATGCGGGAGATCCCGATCGACAGGCCGATGCCCGGATAGCGGTCATCGCCCGCGGTGGCGAGGTTGTCGTACCGGCCACCGGCGCACACCGCGCCGAACCGCTCGTAGCCGCGCAGCTGGGCCTCATAGACGGTGCCGGTGTAGTAGTCGAGCCCTCTGGCGATCCGCAGATCGGCGACGAGCAGCCCGGCCGCATGCTCCCGGGCGGTGTCCACCACCGACGCGAGTTCGCCCAGACCCTCCTCCAGCAGCGGATGCTCGACGCCCAGTGCCCGGACGGCCTCGACGAAGGAGCCGTCCCCCGCCGAGATCTCCGCGAGGCCGAGACAGGCCTTGGCCTGTGCCTCGCTGGCGCCAGCGGTCGCCGCCAGCTGGGTGGCCACCCGGACCGGACCGATCTTGTCGAGCTTGTCCACGGCCCGGAGCACCGCTGGGGGATCGTCCAGGCCCAGGCCCCGGTAGAAGCCCTCACAGAGCTTGCGGTTGTTCGCTCTGATCAGAATGGGGGGGATGGGCAGGCCGGCAAGGGCCTCACCGACGACGAGCGGCAGTTCGGCCTCGTAGTGGGCCGGCAGCGTCCCCCGGTCGACGATGTCGATGTCGGCCTGGAGGAACTCGCGGTAGCGCCCCTCCTGGGGACGCTCGCCCCGCCAGACCTTCTGGATCTGGTAGCGCCGGAAGGGAAACTGGAGCCTGCCGGCGTTTTCAAGCACGAATCTGGCGAACGGCACCGTCAGATCGAAGTGCAGGCCGAGGGCCTCGTCGCCGGATTCGCCGGACTCCGCCTGCAGCCGGCGCAGGACGTAGACCTCCTTGCTGGTCTCGCCCTTGCGCAGCAGCTGGTCCAGCGGCTCAACCGCCCGGGTCTCCAGCGGCGCGAAGCCGTGGCACTCGAACGCGGCGCGCAGCCGGTCAACGAGCTGCTGCTCGATCATGCGCTGCGGCGGCAGCCACTCCGGGAAACCGGAAATCGGTCGTGGTCGTGTCATCGGTTGCCCATCAGCCTCTGGTCCCGACCGTGCCCGCCGCGGCCGCCCGCAGGTAGGGGTTGCCCACGCGTTCGTGGCCGATGGTCGTCTGGGGACCGTGGCCTGGCAGCACCGTCGTCTCGTCGGGAAGTAACAGGATCCTGTCACGCAGCGTCGTCACCATGGCATCCGGGTCGCCACCGGGCAGATCGGTCCGGCCGACGGAACCGGCCAGGAGCACGTCACCGCTCACGCAGATCCGATCGCCGTTGCTCTCCACGTGCAGCAGCACCGATCCCGCGGTGTGCCCCGGGGCGGCTTCGACGGCGATGTCCAGCCCGGCCAGGCGGAGCGTCATGGACTCCGGGTATCCGGAAACATTCGACGGTTCGTTCCAGATGAAATCTTCGCCGAACAGTTCCCGGAGATCCATCCCGACGCCGATCCTCGGGTCGACGAGTTGCTCGCGGTCGGCCGGATGCACGTATGCCGGGACGCCCCACGCGTCGCAGACGGCCGCCGCGGCACCGGTGTGGTCGAAGTGACCGTGGGTCAGCAGAACGGCAGCGGGCACCAGCTCATGCTTCCCCAGCAGGTCGCGAAGCCGATCAACGACCCCGATACCGGGGTCGACGACGACACACGCCCCACCACGTTCGGGAGCGAGCAGGTAACAATTGGTAGCAAACACGTCGGCGATCAGACCGGCGACAAACACGGCAGTTCTCTCTCCACAGGCGGACAGGTTCCTCCAGAAGCCTAACGACGCCAAACCGCGTCACCGGGTGGAGACCCGGACCACAGGTTTTGCCCGTACACTCTCCCGGGCGTGTGGTACGGCGCGCATCTCAGTTTTCTCCAGGAATGCGGCGCCGGTTTCTGAACGGGTCTGTCACGTGGGAAGGGAGCACCGGTGGCTTCCAGTAAGGACCGGCAACGCGCGCTGGCGCGGGCCAAGGCCGAGCGGCAAATCGCTCGTCGAGCGCTGTCCGCGAGGAAACGGCGGCGCTGGCAGGCGGCGACCGTTGCCATCATGACATTCGCGGCGCTCACTGTCGGCGTGGTCTGGGCGGCCGGCGGGTTCGACCCGGAGCCGGAGAAGGCCGCCATCTGCGCGTGGACCCCCAACGCCAACATGACCAACCCCGATCTGCAGGACGTCGGCACGCCGCCGACCCGGGACGTCCCGACATCCGGGACCAGGATGATGACCATTTCCCTGGCCCAGGGCGCTGTCGAGGTCCAACTCGATCTGGCGAAGGTGCCCTGCACCGCAGCCAGTTTCGCCCACCTGGCCGGGCAGAACTTCTTCGACAACACCACGTGCCACCGCCTGGTCAACGGGGCCTTCTTCGCCCTGCAGTGCGGCGATCCCAAGGCCAGCGGGGTGGGCGGCCCGACGTACACCTTCATCGACGAGAACCTCCCGGTCGCCCAGACGCCCAGCACGAGCGCCGAGGCGTCGCCGGGAGCCGACGAGGCCTCCCCCGCCGCGACCGACGAGGCCGCGACCAGCCCTTCGCCGACGACGGCCGCCAACACCTACCTGTACCCGCGCGGCACTGTCGCCTTCTCCAACAGCGGCCCGGACACCAACGGCAGCCAGTTCTACATCTTCTACCAGGACAGTCCCGATGTGCCTTCCGAGTTCTCCATCATCGGAACGGTCACGAAGGGCATCGAGGTGGTCGAGGGCATCGGCACGATCGGTGTCGCGGACAAGGACGGCGTCCCCCAGACCGACGGCGCCCCGAAGGAAACCGTCACGATCCAGTCGCTGACCGTCGGTGATGTGCAGCAGGCCACGTCGGCCGTACCGGAAACCACCACGCCCCCAGCCGACGAGTCCGCCGTCCCCGGTGACCCGTCGGCGCCCTGACCCGCTACCGTCCACCTCGAACGACCTTGGGGCCACGAGCACGCAGCGGCCCCTCTTACCACAGGGAGAAGAACCGTGACGTCCTACCGGGACCGGCGACGCGCTGCGGCGCGGGCGCGGTTGGAGCGGGACATGGCGGTGCGGGCGGAATCCGCACGCCGCCGCAAGCGCATCAAAACGATCATCTCGGGTTCGGCGGCGCTCGTCGTTGTCGTCGGTGCCGTTGTCGTCGTCACGATGCTCGCCATGGACGACGGGGACGGCGCGGCGTCGGCGGCGGCCTCGCCCGAGTCGTGTGTCTACCAGCCCGTGGCCGATCCGAGTGCCGCGTCGCCGGAGCCGCTGCCCGACGGCATCCAGCAGGTCGGAGCCCCGGACGAGAGCAGCGTCGTCCGCTCCGGGGTCCAGCTCATGACCCTCAACACCAGTCAGGGCACGCTCAGGATCCAGGTCGAAACGGGCAAGGCTCCCTGCACGGCCGCAAGCTTCACCCATCTCGCGGGCCAGCAGTTCTTCGACGAAACCATATGCCACCGGCTCACGACCGAGGGGATCTACGTCATCCAGTGTGGCGACCCGTCCGGCTCGGGCATGGGCGGACCGGACTACCGGATTCGCGATGAGAACCTGCCCGTGGACAAGGTCCCCACCTACCCGGAGGGCACGGTCGCGATGGCCAATGCCGGGGCCAATACCAATGGCAGCCAGTTCTTCATCGTGTACCAGGACAGCGAACTCCCCGCGAGCTACACCGTCTTCGGCCACGTGCTCCAGGGCCTGGATATCATCAAGAGGGTGGCCTCCACGGGGGTCGAGCCCACCGACCCGAGCAACCCCGGCGACGGAGCACCGAAGGCCGAGGTCAAGATCGCCTCAATGATCATCGACCCCGCCGCGCCGTCCCTGCCGGACCTGCCTCCGGCCAGTCCCCTTCCCGCAATGTCCACCCCGTCGGTCGCGCCGTCCGAGACGGCCTCCCCGGCTTCCTGATCCGTACACCGTCATGGGGTATGGCCCGCACCAGGCCATACCCCATTGTGGTCTCCGGAGAAGCGCCGAACGGGTCGCCCGGCCCGGGGAAGCCCTTCCTCAGGATCCGGAAGTGACCCGGTAGGCGTCGTAGACGCCCTCAACGCGACGCACAGCCGCCAGCAGATGGGTCAGGTGCTTCGGGTCTGCCATCTCGAAGCTGAACCGACTGACGGCCACCCGGTCACGGGTCGTGGTTACCGTCGCGGACAGGATGTTGACCTTCTCGTCGGACAGCACCCGGGTGACATCGGCGAGCAGTTTCTGCCGGTCCAGGGCCTCGACCTGGACGGAGACCACGAACGTCGAGGCCGAGGTCGGTTTCCAGGTGACATCGAGCACCCGCTCCCGCTGCTCTCGCAGGTCCGCGGCGTTGGCGCAGTCCTCCCGATGGACGCTCACCCCACCGGAACGGGTGACGAAGCCGAACACGGCGTCACCGGGCACCGGCGTGCAGCATCGCGCGAGCTTGATCCAGACGTCGTTCACGCCCCGCACCACGACGCCGGGATCGGAGGTGCCGCCCCTGGCCCGCGGTGGGCGGGTCGGGGTCGCGACCTCGGCGAGGTCCTCGACCGCACCCTCCTCCCCGCCGTAGCTGGCGACCAGCCGCACCACGATCGAGTGCGCGGACACCTGGTTCTCCCCGACGGCGGCGTACAGGGCCGCGACGTCGGCAAGGTGGAGTTCCCTGGCGATGGTGTTGAGCGATTCGGAGGTCAGCAGTCGCTGGAGGGGCAGGCCCTGCTTGCGCATGGCCTTGACCATGGCCTCCTTGCCCGCCTCGATCGCCTCTTCCCGCCGTTCCTTGTTGAAGTACTGGCGGATCTTCGTGCGGGCGCGCGGGCTCTTGACGAATCCCAGCCAGTCCTGCGTCGGACCAGCGGTCTCGGACTTCGAGGTGAAAATCTCGATGACATCGCCGTTGGAGAGCGCGGACTCCAGCGGCACGAGCTTGCCGTTGACCCGGGCACCGATGCACTTGTGGCCGACCTCGGTGTGCACCGCATAGGCGAAGTCCACCGGGGTCGAGCCGGTGGGCAGGGCGATCACGTCGCCCTTGGGTGTGAAGACGTAGACCTCCTGGCTGGAGAGGTCGAACCGGAGCGCGTCCAGGAACTCGCTGGGATCGCTGGCCTCCCGCTGCCAGTCGAGCAGCTGCCGGAGCCAGGTCATCTCGTCGATGTGGGCCGGCGGGCCGGCGATGGTCGCGCCCTTGGTCTCCTTGTAGCGCCAGTGCGCCGCGATGCCGTACTCCGCGGTCCGATGCATCGCGTAGGTGCGGATCTGTAGCTCGACGGGCTTGCCCGTCGGCCCGATGACCGTCGTGTGCAGCGACTGGTACATGTTGAACTTCGGCATCGCGATGTAGTCCTTGAACCGGCCGGGCACGGGTTGCCAGTTCGCATGGATGACCCCGAGCGCCGCATAGCAGTCGCGGACCGTGTCGACCAGGATACGGATACCGATGAGATCGTAGATGTCGGCGAACTCCCGGCCTCGCACGATCATCTTCTGGTAGACGGAGTACAGGTGCTTCGGCCGGCCGGTGACCTCTGCCTTGATCTTCGCCGATTTCAGGTCGGCGACCACCCGCTGGGTTACCTGCTTGAGCAGGGCATCACGCTGCGGCGCGTGCTCGTTGATCAGCCGGTGGATCTCCTCGAACCGCTTGGGGAACAGCGTCTTGAACGCCAGGTCCTCCAGCTCCCACTTGATGGTGTTCATCCCGAGGCGGTGGGCCAGCGGAGCGAGAATCTCCAGCGTTTCCTTGGCTTTCTGCTCCTGCTTGGCCCGGGGCAGGAAGGTCAGGGTCCGCATGTTGTGCAGCCGGTCGGCCAGTTTGATCACGAGGACGCGCGGGTCCTTGGCCATCGCGACGACCATTTTGCGGATCGTCTCCGCCTTGGCCGCGTCACCGAGCTTCACCCGGTCGAGTTTGGTGACGCCATCGACGAGCAGCGTGACCTCGCCGCCGAAGTCCGTCCGCATCCGGTCGAGGCCGTAGTCGGTGTCCTCGATGGTGTCGTGCAGCAGGGCTGCCACCAGCGTCGTGGTGTCCATGCCGAGATCGGCCAGGATGTTGGCGACCGCCAGCGGGTGGGTGATGTACGGGTCCCCGGATTTGCGGTACTGCCCGCGGTGCCAGTGCTCGGCCGTGTCGTAGGCGCGTTGCAGCAGGCGGATGTCCGCCTTGGGGTGAGAGCTGCGGTGCTGGCTGATCAGCGGTTCCAGCGCCTCGCTGGTCTGCGGCGTCTGCCACGGCGCGTTGAACCGCGCCAGGCGCGCCCGCACCCGACGTCCCGTCGGGGCCGACCCGACGAGCCCCAGCGACCCGTTGCCCGCCGCCGGCTCGTTGGGCGAGATCGTCCCTGGCTGGGGCAGCGGTATCCGCTCCCCCGCAGGCAGGTGGTCGGCAAACGGCATAACCTCCAGGTCATCGGCGTCGTCGGCGTCGTCGGCGCGGGCCTCGGGCCGCGGCCCGGCCGGTCCCGGGAATGGCAGCACGACGGCCTCGGGGGCCTGCTGGTCCCCGGGCTGGTCGGCGCCGTCGGGCCCGTCCGGATCCCGCAGCACGGACGCGGGCGGGTCGAGGGCGACCAGCGCCGCCTGCTCGGCCTCGTCGACCTGGGACGACGGTGTATTCACCGGTCGCAGCACCGCCGCATCTTCGACAGTGCCTTCCACCGGAGGCGCGATCTCGCCGGACACCGGCCGCTCCTCCCTCACCGACTACGGAACCGTCATCCTACTCGCGATCCCAGCACGACCCGCCAGACCATTCGCGCGGGGATCCCACCATGAGCCCGTTCTAGAACCATAGTGATCCGAATGACCAGGGAACGGCGTCCACCGGCCGCAGCGAACCGCTGACCTGCTAGACCACGAGCAGCGCGTGCGCGGACAGGCCGCCGAGGGCCGGGGCGAGCCGCTCCCGGCCACCGAGAAAGGCCAGTTCCAGCAGGACAGAGCAGCCAACGACCCGGCCGCCGGCCCGGTCCACCAGGTCCAGCGCGGCCTCGATCGTTCCACCGGTGGCCAGCACGTCGTCCACCAGCAGGACCCGCTGGCCCGGGGTGAACGCATCGGCGTGCACCTCGATCGTGGCCTCGCCGTACTCCAGGGCGTAGCTCGCCGAGAGGGTGTCCCGTGGCAGCTTCCCGGCCTTCCGCACCGGGACGACGCCCACTCCGGCACGCACGGCGACGGCCCCGGCGACGAGAAAGCCCCTGGCCTCGATCCCGGCGACCACGTCGAAGCCCCCGGCGACGACGCTGGCCACGACCGCTTCCGCCATGGCGGCCAGCGCGGGCCCGTCGGCGAACAGCGGGCTGAGGTCCTTGAAGAGGACACCGGGCTTCGGATAGTCGGGCACATCGAGCACATGAGCGGCGATCAGCTCGGCTGTCGCCGATCCGCTGTCACCCGACGGCCGGCGGCGCTCCGCCG
>JABDRL010000130.1 GCA_013041765.1 Dactylosporangium sp.
GTGTCCGGCTTGGCCCAAGGCGAATGCTCTTCAGTCATCTCCCTGCCAGTGTCGCAGCTTCCCGCCGCCGCGCGCATCCGTGGCCGGCGAGATCGTCGTTTGGCGTCATCCGGCCGAGGCCCGACTCGACCGAGCGGCCCCCGCTTCGCCCAGGACCCACAGCCCGGGCAGGGCCCGTCCGGTGTAGTCGAACAGCGCCTGGTTCTCCCACCCGTTGCCTGAGGTCGGGTCCTCCGGGTCCCAGCCGCTGCCGGGGACCGCGGTCCAGGTCGGTTCCCAGTAGAAGACCCCCAGGCCGCGCCCGCCGGGTACGGCGGCGACGACGGCCATGGTGTCCCGCAGCGCCTGGGCCTGCCCGCTCGGCGTGGCGGGGTATCCCCCCGCCTCGGCCAGCGCCGCGGTGAAGATGTTCTCCTGGCCGTCGTTCTCGGCGGTCGTGAAGCCGTAGGCGGCCTCGACGACCAGCACGTCCTTGTCGTACCGGACCGCGAGGTCGTTGAGGTTCGCCTGGAGAGAACTCAGCGGACCGTGCCAGTAGACGTAGTGGGAGACCCCGATGACGTCGAACGGCACCCCCCTGGCGACGGCGTTGTCGAACCACCACTGGTGGGCGGCGTTGTCGCCACCCTCGGCAAGGTGAAGCACCACCCGCGTGGCCGGCGAGGCGTCGCGGACCGCCGAGGCTCCGGCGATCAGCAGATCCGCGAGACCGTCCCAGTTGTCCCAGCGGCCGTCGGGCCACAGCAGGCCACCGTTGATCTCGTTGCCGATCTGAGCCAGGTCCGCCGGGGTCCGCTGGGCGCGCAAGCTGGCGAGCACGTCGAACGTGTGCTCGTAGAGGGCCTGGCGCAGCTGGTCGAAGGGCAGCGCTGCCCACGCGGCCGGCTTGATCTGCTTGCCGGGGTCGGCCCAGGAGTCCGAATAGTGGAAATCGATCAGCAGCTGCATGCCCTCGGCCTTCGCCCGCCTGGCCATGGCGAGCACGTGGTCCTTGTCACTGAACCCGTCGGCCGGATCGACCCACACTTTCAGGCGGAGATAGTTGACCCCGGCCTCGGCGAGTATCTCCAGCGCATCCCGGGGGTGGCCGGCGACGTCCCGGTAGACCGCGCCGTAGGCCTCGTTCTTCGCCAGCTGGGAGACGTCCGCTCCGCAGATGGCGAGCGGAACGCTCCGGGGCACGGCGGCGGCGGCCGGCGTGCCGACGCCGCCCACGGCGACGGCCAGGGCCACCGCCACCGCGATCCTTCCGGGAAGCCTGTTCCACGACCGCATGGTTCCTCCCTCACCTCGGACGACCGACCGAGAAACTGTGAGCGCTCCCAGTCGATCATCTACGTCCTGAACTGTTGTAATTCGCGACATGTAGCGACTGTTTCAATCAAAGCCCGTGAGCGCTCACGGAATCACGCCCATCGATCGCTGTCAAGCCCCGGTCGTGCCCCGGGCAAGGCTCTCGGCCACCATCGCCACCTCGGCATCGGGGCGAACGGTCACCCCGGCATGCACGTAGTAGAAGGCCCCGCGCACCCGGTCGGGGGAAACGCCCCGGAGCTTCGCGAAGGCCAGGCGGTACGCGGCGAGCTGGACCCGCGCGGCCCGCGCCGCGGCGCCGACGGGCACCGCGCCGGTCTTCCAGTCGACCACCTCGAAGCACGGCGCCCCGCTGGAGGTCGGCTCGGCGGCGAACACGGCGTCCATCCGCCCGCGAAGCACCACACCGTCGACCACCGTGGAGAACGGCACCTCCACGTCGAGCGGAATCCGGTCGGCCCACTCGCTCGCCTCGAAGCGCCGTTGCAGATCGGCAAGGGTCTCGT
The DNA here is from genome assembly GCA_013041765.1 of Dactylosporangium sp. GTDB lineage: Bacteria > Actinomycetota > Actinomycetes > Mycobacteriales > Micromonosporaceae > JABDRL01. Next base: position 1,821 of record JABDRL010000130.1, read on the forward strand.
CCCCGCCCACCGCTCCGGCGGTGGCCCGGTCCGCGTCCGGGGCCGGGTCGGCCCCCGTCCCGGACGCCCCGCCGGCCGCTGCGGCTTCCGGCCAATCATCAAAGTCGAACAGCCGGTCGCCGGCATAACGCCGCTCCAGCCACCGGTGAAACGCCGTACCGCGCCGTGCCTCCGGATCTGGCCTGGCCGGCATGGGGCGGCGCAGCAGGCGGGCCAGCGTCGCCGGGTCCCGCCGCAACGTCACCAGCTGCGACACCGACAGCCGCCCCGGCAGAGCCACGTCGACCGGGGCCTGCGGATCACCGGCCGCGAGCGCCCGCTCGGCCAGCAGCAACCGTGCCTCCTGCGTCCACTGCGCGGCGATGGGATCCGCC
>JABDRL010000161.1 GCA_013041765.1 Dactylosporangium sp.
TGGCGACCAGTCCGAGCCGATCCCGGGCATGGGGCAGGTCCACCACCAGATCCCGCAGGATCTCCGCTGGCGCCCGGATGCCCCAACCGGTGGCGTACTCGGCGACGATGTCCTCCCACTCGCCCACGTCGCCCTTCGGATCGCCTCCGGCGACCAGATGCGCCATCGTGGCCACCTCGCGGCGCAACCGTTCCCCGGTGGCGCCGGCCACCAGCGGCCCACAATTGGAGGTCTCGATACCGTCCAGGTCGAAGGCCCGCGTCAGTGGCGGAACCCAGCCCAGACGCCTGTTCACCACGTGGCGGGGACCCAGCCCCAACTCGGCATCCGTGCCGGCCCCGAGAATCGCGCGCAGCGCCCGCCGATAGGGAATGCTCGGCCAGTGATGCTGGCCTGACTCGTAGCTGCCCACCTGGGCGGCGCTCATGCAGAACACCCTCCGGGTCTCGGTCAGCAGCCACCGGTTGACCGCGTCGGCCAATTCCTGGCGCGACATGGGCTTGTCCGGCCGGGACGGTGACGGCGTGCGCAGCTGCGCACACCGCAACAGATCGTTGCGCGTGTATTCAGGACGGTTCACGCCACCCACCGGGCCTGACGATCTCCAGTGGTCGTACGCCATTGCAGGTACCTGTGCCACCGCGCGAACGCGATCTGCTCCTCGGACTCGAACGACGCTGCGGGGCCACCGGCCGCTCCCTCGCCGCCAACATGATGCGGCAGTCTGCCCTGCTCGACGGCGTCCACGAAGTCCCACCCGAAGCGCTCCAAACCTTCCTCGGCTGAGCCGGCAATCCTGCGGTACCGATCGCGAACACCGACGGGCAGACCGAGCCAACGGTCCACAACATCGACCACCACGGCTCGCCGATCGTCACGACCAGCCACGACCCGTGAGATCAGCGGTACCACGGCCAGCGCTGCCTCCACCCGCAGCCGCAGTACGTCCTGATCATCGAAGCCGGCGGTACCGGAACGAGTCGCGGCGAGGGCTGAGGCGGCCACCGACACGACCGCCATGGCGGGATTCCGATCCTCACGGTCACGCATGATCCACCTCCAGGCGAGTGCACCCTGCTCGCATCAGGCATTGGCCAGCGCCGAGACGGGCGGGATCGACCAGCACCCGTCCCGGCGCTCTGCGTTCACCCTGGCAACCGGGCGGAGGGATTCCCATGAGCAGCCGATATACCGCGACGTGATACCTCACCCACGACTCGCCCGGTGCGGCGAGTCGCCCTACGCTTGCCATCAGCACCGCGTTCGGCCCCCGATCCCCGAGGAGTAGGTGGACATGCCGAACCACGCACTCGAACCACTGCGCATCCCCAACGGATTCTGGGCTCGCGACGAGGTCACCACAGCCCTCCACCGGCGGGACATCGGCCAGGTGTTCTGCCTGCTCCGCCGGTACGCTGGAGCCAGCCAGACGCGCATCGGCATCGCCGTTGGCCTGGCCCAAGGCACCGTGTCGCTCTACATGAACGGCCAGCGCACCGTCACGACCATCGACCTGCTCGAACGCGTCGCCACCGGTCTCGACCTGCCTGGCCACGCCCGCCTCCGCCTCGGGCTGGCCCCACAAGTCGGCCCGGCAACCACCGCCACCATCGAACCTGCTGAGGAGCATCCCGACACGAAACGCCGTACGGTCGTCAGCCTCGGGCTCGCCGCCGCGCTGAGCCCGACGACCATCGGCGCCGTTCTCCGGGGCTCGGCGGCCGAAGCGATGGAGTTCACCCGCCAGGCCACCATGTCCTCGGTCGGGTCGGCAACCCTCGACCACCTCGGCTGTGTAATGACCGACCTCGACCGCTCCTACTCCAGCCGCCCACCGGCCGAACGCTTCGCCGTCGCCCACGCCTACCGACAGCGGGTCGGCCAACTCTGTCAGGGCAAACGCACTCTCAAGGAAACCCGGGAACTGTACGTCTACGCCGCGTGGCTATCCGAAATGCTCGCCTGGCTCGCCCACGACCTCGGCTCACCACTGGCTGCCGAGGCGTATGCCATCGACGCCTTCGAGCACGCCGACCAAGCCGGACACAACGAACTGTGCGCATGGGCCGCAGACGCCATGGCCTCCATCGCCATGTACACAGGCCAACCTGGTCGCGCTGTGACCGCAGCAGCCAAGGGCCTGGACCGGGCACCCACCGAGCATCCGCTGACTGTGCGACTCCAGGCACAGGCCGCCCGAGCACATGCCCGCCTCGGTGACGCCGACACCTGCGCAACCTTCTTCCACGCGGCAGAGGACTCCTTCGACCGGTTACCAGCCAGAGCGCCCGTACGGTTCGCGCTGGACACCAGCACCCTTGCCTCCTACGCGCTCACCGCGTACGCGTCCTCCGCAGCCGTCTGGCTCGGCGACTTCCAGCGTGCCGAACTCGAAGCCCGCAACGCCCTCGCCGTCCACGAAGCCGCGCCAGCGTCAACGCGCTCGCCCAGCCGAGAAGCCATCGCCCGCATCGATCTCGCTTTGGCCCTGGCTGGCCTTCGGCGTCCAGAGGAGGCCGTTGACCTCGGGCTCCAAGCACTCTCATCGACCCGGGTCGTCGCCTCCGTCATCACCAGAGCCGACGAACTCCGCACCGCACTCCGGTCTCGGTACTCCGACCTCAACTGTGTCCAAGACTTCAGCGCGCAGTACCGACACCTGTCTCAGCCCGCCACCACAGCCGAAAGGTGACCGTTACACATGACTGAGCCTGCGCCACCACCGCAAAAGCGGGAACTCAACATCCGCAAGCAGTATCTCCAGCTCATGGCCGATGGCATCAAGACCGTCGAAGTCCGCGTCGGCTACCCCCGGATACGCGCCATCCAAACTGGCCAGGAACTCACCTTCGTTGCAGGCGACCAGCGCGTCTCTACCCGCGTCGTCCGAGTCACCGAGTACCCCTCATTCGAGGCCATGCTCGACCACGAAGACCCCCTCACCATCGGTGGCGAGCTCGGTGCGTCCAAGGATCAGCTTCTCGCGGTCATTCGCGGCATCTACTCACCAGAGAAGGAACGCCTCGGCGTCCTCGCCATCGAAATCGCACTCCGGTGAGCACCGTTCTCCACGAGATGATCTGACGGCATGCCAACATGGACTACTCGCGAACTTCCGAGTCCGCACCAACCTTTCGCCATGCGGCCGAGCTTCCACGCTTCCCGGGAACCCGTTCGATCTGCCCAGCATCCGCCAATCGCAGAAAAATGCTCTTTACCTTATTTTCCGACCCGATTCCAGTCAATTCTCGGACTTTGCGATTTGTGATTTCGTCATGGTCTGCAAGATGCTCCATAATTAGCTCCTCCGGAGACCCGAGGCGCTGATGTCGAATATCAACAACCACAGAGTTCTCCGTCTGGCGAACTATTGGGGGAGCAAGCTTGAGTTGTTTCATCGCCGCGAAGGCGGTGTTTAACCCCTCCCCGACATCCTTGTTCGGCGGATTGGGGAACTTATTAATCAGCCGGACAAGGTTTCCATTCCGAGAGTACCGTTCCCGAAGGATGTTTTCCGGAGTAATGTGCGCCGGCAGGCGCCCGGGACTTTCCACCTCCACGCGATTGTCAAAAATACGCACATGTACGTCGTCGGCGATCCCGTAGTCACGATGTAGGACGGCATTCGTGATAATCTCGTGTAGAGCCACCTGAGGATAGCTGATGGACTCCAGCCCATGAGAGCCAAGGATCTTGATCTGCTGGATAGTCTCAACCGTTCGTGCAACGGCATCTTCAATTTGTCGATAAAGACATCCCTCGATTGTTATCGGATCAAACGCGAGGGTCTCTCTCGCCCCTTCGGCCTCCGTGGACTTGTATCTGTACACCTTGACGGCCGAACGCTTTGGCAGCGCCGCCTGCGGTTCGTCGGCAAAGAGCAGCAGCGCCGCAGCAGTGGGCATCTCGCCAACCACCAACTGTTGCTTCTTGAGCCAGGGTAGCGGTTCAGCAATAGGAACGACCGCAAGTAGGAATTCGATAATGACTTCCGAATTCGTGACCACATCCAGATCGATCGCAACGGCCTGGGTCTCGAATGAGGTAATCCCTTTGGTGCGCCTCAGGCGATCAAGCAGCTCTGGAGTCTTGTATGGGATGTTCTGTGCACCTCGCCGCACATACACAACACCGTCCGAAGCAGTCTTAACGTCCGGTGACTTCTGCACAGTAATGTGCAGAACAAGGCCATCCGAACTGTCTGGCGGTCGCAAGAACTCATAGTCAAATCCATGCCCCAACGGGAACAGTTGATCAAACGCCTGGATGTGACCATTGGCGTCCTCTGCCTTTGCGAAACCGCGCCACAAACACCGCCCGGCGGCCTTGTCCTCATTAATGCCAACATATATCTCACCACCGTCGGCATTCGCGAAGGCAGCAATTGTGCGAGTCAGCTTGGCGGGAGCAAGATCAATTCGCTTCACATCAAGAAAATGCCCCTCCTCTAGCAGTAGGGCTTTCTTGACGTCATTCAAGGACACTGAGAGCACCTGGATTGACATAGTGTCATCATCTCATACGCACACAGGCTGCTCCAAGCTCGCCCTATGAGATCTTATAACGCCCAATGCCACGGAGCCCACTGCCCTTAACTCAAGGCCGTTTCGTCGTTTCTGGAGAGAGTTGACGGAACGACCGTTATCAGGTATTCGACGTCGCGGGTGCGTTCGGTCTGGCGTTGTTTCTTGGTGCGGGGTGCGGTGCGTTGCCGGTCGGTCCGGTTGCGGGGCTGGGTCGCGATCGTGGCGGTGAGGACGGTCAGGGGATCGACGATGTCGCTGGGGCGGCAACCGCAGTTGCGACACGGTGTGTCATGGTCGAGGCTGGCCCGGGTCAGCGCGAGGACCGCCGTGAAGGAGATCTCGTCGGGGCCGACGCCGAGGGTGAGCGCCGCGGCGACGGCCAGGGTGACCAGCGCGTTGTAGACGATCAGCAGTCCCCAGATCTCCTGGACGGCCAGGTCGGGACTCTGCCCGCGCAACCGGGTGCTGGAACCACGGAGCGCGATCTTCACCCGGGCGAAGATCAGTTCGATCTGCCACCGCTCGCCGTAGATCTCCGCGATCCGGCCAGCGGGATACCGCCCGGGATCCAGCAGGGTGGTCAGGATCCGAAACCGACTGGTGCGCACCCGTCCAGCCTCATCACGTACCTGGAGGGTGAACTCGACCAGACGGGCGATCGTGTCCGGCAGCCGCCGCAGGCCCGGATCGCCGGTCTTCTTACGCCGGTAGGCGAGCATCGCATCCGATTCGGACAGCCGTACCCGGCTCGACCCGTCGGACAGGACTGCCACCATCGTCGCTGGCAGGCTCTTCAACCCGTTCTTCACCCGCCAGGCCAACTGCGCCCCGGTGGCCTGAAACCGCACCCATCGATCCATGGAGAAGAAGTTGCGGTCGGCGAGGTTCAGCGTGCCCGGCGCCAGGCAGTCGGCCATCTGGTCGACCAGGGCCTGTTCGCTGGTCGCCGAGGATCCCACCCGGGCGGCGAGGACCCAACGCAGCCCACACACCGCGAGAGTCACCACCCTGGCCTGCGGGAACCGCCCGCCACTGGGGGTGGCGAACCCCGCGTCCATCTCGGCGGTGGCGGCCAGGTCGAACACGGTGCCATCGAACGCGGTCACCAGCAGGTCGAAGGCGTAGCACTCCACCCCAGGCTCGGGCATCGCGGTGGCCGACCGCTCGAACACCACCCGCATCGCGTCGTCGGCCAAGCGGACACGGGCCTTGGACAACGCCGCCCCGGAGGGCCGGCCCTCCACCCGGACCCGTGGCATATCGGCCAGCACCCGGGCGATCACCAGATCCTGGCTCTCACCCCGAAACAGGCACAACCCGAGGACCGCGGCCACGGTCACCGCACCGGTGAACACCCGCCGCCGCCGGTCGACGTGCCCGGCAGCGGCCAACCCCGCGATGATCGCGTCCTCGCCGGCCACCACCCGCAGGACGCCACCCAGCAGCGCGGGATCGACGACCACCGGCCCGCCGGGTCCGGCGACCAGCGCGTCGCGCAACGCCGACCGATCCTCACCCAACTCGCCGACCAGGTGTTCCAGGCCAGTTTCCCGCACGGGCGACGCCATGGCAGACTCAGACACCGAAGCTCCTGTTCGGACGTTTTGGATCTAGGCAATCCATGTCCTACCAGGAGCTTCGCCCTATTCGCCACTCAGAACGCGTGTGGTCCGATCAACACCACCCAATCCAAGATGGGCATCAAAGCCGCAAATCAGCCTTGAGTTTTGGTCAGTGCCATCGTGGGGCAACCCACGAATACCCGGATTCTCTGCGCGCAAGAAATTCCACCGCCTGTGTGGGTTCGGTCGGGGAGAGGAACCAGTTGAAATCTACACGTTGCCATACCGAAAAAAATTGGTGGTGATCTTTGTGTTGTAAGGCTTGCGTCCTCCCGCTGGAGACGATCCCATCCTGGATGACGTGCCCATCCGGGATGGCGGCCATCGACGATCGTCGGATACCGAATGCCGTGGCCGGCGCGATTGGTCAGCCGCCTTGCCCGATCGCAACAGTGGTGTTCTGACTGTTGTCGATGAAATGCGGTGCTGATGGGTATCGGCGAGCGTTTCCGGCAGGTCATCGGGAGGGTGCCTGGGTGGCCCGCGGCGGCGCCACCGAGACCGCGGACACGCTGCTGCTCCGTCCGGAGGTCGCGACGCTATCGCAGGCCATCGTACCACTGTGGGCAACCGGACCCGGGGCGCGGCGGGACGCGTCAGAGTGTACTGAAAATATTGAAGAATGTTCAGAATCGGCTTCCGTCGGTCGCCCGATGCGCTTCCGGCGGCGCGCTGCGGACCGTAGCCGAATTGAAAAGTTTTCGGGGCCGTGACCGGCGTCGAGAATCCACTCATGTGAGGTTTGAGGGACCCTTTCGGGATATGTAAGAATCACTCTGCGTAATTTCTCGGGCTCGGTATCCACCGAACCGACGGTTCCCCATTCACCCGCTGTGGAAATGGGCTTGATCGGCGGCCAGAGTCGGCTCCGGTCGACCGGTCGCGCTATTTTGCCTGGCAACAGTGCATCCCGGCGGAACGCGTCTCGCCCGGGGCAGGTTTCCCGCGGCACCCCCTGGCAGTTTTCATCAACCGAACAGAGACTTCGGAACGGCAAAAGCGCCAACTCTGGAATCTGTTTCGTGATGTTCGTAGGGAGAGGAATGGGCGTAGTGTGCCAGGCAGGCAACGCCCAGGCCCAGGGCGGATCGACCGAACCTTGCGACGGCTGGCGCTGGCTTGGGCGCGGCGAAGCCTGAGAACTCCCCGGCAACGCAACGCCACCCGCGGATGCTGCCACTCACTGCGACATCGAATTGGATGCCGACGATGCTTGATCGATTTCGCTCTACGACGCAGGCCGAGCCACCGGTGCTCGGCGAAAGGGCGTGGTTCCAGCACGAGCAGCAGATCCTTGAGCGGCTCGCCCGGGTCCAGGGTGTGCCCTCCGCGGCGGGAACACCGCGAACCGCCGGCGCGGAGGGACCTCAGCGGACCGGTGGCATCACCCTCGCCGATGCCCTGCTCAACTGGGCTCCACCGCCCGTTCTGGAGCAGGTCGGGATCGCGCTGGAACTGGCCCAGATCCTCGCCGAGATACACCGCGCCGGGGTGACACACGGAGACCTCAAGCTGGCCAACGTGCTGCTGACGGGCAGCCCGCCCAGACTCATGGTCATCGGCTTCGGGCACGCCACGATGGTCGCCGAGCGCGAACCCGAGTTCTCGCACCACGACAGCATCCCCGGCACGATCGCCACGCTCGCCCCCGAGCAGACCGGTCGAACCGGGCGTCCGGTCGACCAGCGTGCCGATCTCTACGGCCTCGGGGCGGCGCTGTACCACCTGGCGACCGGAACGCCAGCGTTTGAGCAGCAGGATCCGCTCCAGCTGATCCACGAGGTGCTGGCCCGGATGCCGGTGCCGCCGGCGGAGCGGGCCGACATCCCACCGATCCTGTCAGCGATCATCATGCGGCTGCTGGAGAAGGAGCCCGACCAGCGGTACCAGAGTGCCGAGGGGCTGGCGCGCGACCTGCACGGGCTCTACGAGCGGCTCAGGCAGGGCCGGGCGCTGTCCTTCCCGCTCGGTGAGCACGATTTCCCCCATCGGCTCTCCGCCCCCAGCAGCCTCGTCGGCCGGGACATGGAGATCACGGCGCTGCGTACGGCCCTGGACGGGGCGGTCCGTGGAACGTGCAAGGCGGTTCTGGTCAGCGGGGCGCCCGGGGTCGGGAAGACCGTTCTGATCAACGAACTCCGTCCGATGGTGACCGCGCTCGGTGGCTGGTTCGTCTCGGGCAAGTCCGACCAGTACCGCCGCGATCTGGCGACCGACGCGGTATCCCAGGCGCTCCGTGCCCTCGGCCGGATGCTGCTGACCGAGCCGGAGGCCGATCTGCTCCGGCACCGCACCCGGCTTCTCGAAACGGTCGGGGCCAACGCCAAGCTCATCGCCTCGGTCCAGCCGGAGATCGCGCTGGTCCTGGGTACTCCGGGCGCATCCGCCAAGGGGGACGAAGCGTACGCGAAGGATCGCGTCATCCGCGCGGCACTGGACGTCATGCGCGCCGTCGCGTCCCCGGAGCGTCCGGTGGTCGTCGTCCTGGACGACCTGCAGTGGGCCTCGGAGACCGCGACCGGCCTGCTCGACACGCTGTTCCAGGAAAGCCCGCAGCTGGGGCTGCTCGTCGTCGGGGCCTACCGCCCCGGCGAGGTCGACGCCACGCATCCGCTCTCGTCCGTGCTGCCCCGGTGGCTGCGGTCGGCGACGCCCCCGGTGCTGCTTCAGCCGGAGAACCTGCCCACCGCCGATCTCAGCGCCATGCTCGCGGAGATGCTGCGACTCCCGTCCCCGCAGGCCACGGCGCTGGCCTCGGTCGTGCGACCACGGACCGGCGGCAATCCCTTTGACACCGTGACCCTGCTCAACGCGTTGCGCGAGGACGGCGCTCTGGCCCGGGACGATGAGGGCTGGTGGTGGGACGACGCGACGATCCGGCACCACGTCGGCGAGGGCGACGTCGTCGACCTGCTGGCGGCCCGGATCAACCGCCTTCCCGAGCGGACCGGAGAGCTGCTGTGCCGGATGGCCTGCCTCGGCGGCGAAACCGACGCCGATCTGCTGTGCCTCGCCAGTGGACTGTCCGCTGAGGCGCTCGAAACGCATCTCACCCCGGCCCTGGAGGACGGCCTGCTCGTCATGGGCCAGGGCGGCCGGGACGGGACGACGATGGTGGTGCGCTTCCGGCACGACCGGGTCCAGCAGGCCGCCACCAGCCAGCTGGACCCGGCCTGGCTCCGCGCCCTGCACCTGGGGCTGGCCCGGCGGCTGGCGCGGCGGCCGGAGTTCGTCGGGCTCGCCGCGGAGCACTACCTTCCGGCCATCGAGGACGTCGTCAGCATGGACGAGCGACGCCGTGCCTTCAACGTGTTCCGCGAGGCCGCCAGCAGCCTCCGGCTGGTCAACCCGACGATGGCCGAGCGCTTCCTCGCCGCGGCGCTGACCATGCTGGACTGGGCCGAGCGGAGCCGCTCGTGGTGGTACACGGCCGACGACCGCGCTCCCACGGACGCCGAGCGGCGTCGACGGATCGCGATCGAGATCAGCCACCACGCGGCGCTGTACCATCTCGGACGGCTGGCCGAGGCCGACGCGCGCTACCAGTCGATCGAGCGCCTGCAACCGACGGCGCTGGAACTCGTCGACGCCGCGTGCGAACGGATCAGCAGCCTGACCTTCCGCGAGCGTCCGGTGGAAGCCGTCGAACTCGGTCTCGACCTGCTCCGGCGCCTCGGCGTCGAGGTCCCCAACGACGAGCAGGTCGGCCCGTGGACCGAGCAGGGGCTGGTCCGGTTCCGGGCCTGGGCGGCGCAGGAGGACGGCATCACCGCGGACCTCGCGCTCCCCGAGGCCAGCGATCCGCGCGGCGCTGCGGCGGCACGCCTGATCAACCGGATGATCCCCCCGGCCTTCTTCGTCAGCATGCCGATCATGCCGTGGCTGATGCTCGAATGCCAGCGGCTGTGGGTCGAGCACGGGCCGTGCTCCGCACTGATCGGGCCGCTGAGCCACGCCGGGTTCGTCACCATCATGCTCGCTCAGGACTTCCGCAGCGGGTATGCCGCGGCCCGGCGGGTGCTCGCCGTCTGCGAGCGGCACGGGCACGAGCCGGAGGGCTCCCACGCCCGGCTCGTTCTCACGCTCAGCGCCGCCCAGTGGTTCGAGCCGCTGGAGGACGTCGTTGACCTGGCCCAGCGGGCCCTCGACGGGCTGATCCAGGGCGGTGATCAGCAGAACGCCGGCTTCGCGGCATACGTGCTCATCCCGTCGTCGCTGGAGTGCACCCCGACCCTGGACGAGTACCTCACCCAGGTCAACGCCAGGCTCGCCTTCGCCGCGAGTTCTGGCAACGACCAGACCTACGCGGCGTTGGTCGGGTACCGGCAACTGGCGAGGGCACTCCTCGGCCAGACCGAGGGGCCGGGCTCGCTGGCCGACGCGTCCTTCGACCCGGCCGCGCACCTGGCCGAGTACGAAGACAACGCGGTGGCCAGCGCGTACGCGCGACTCGCCCTCGGCCTGGCCGCCGCCATCGCCGGGGACAGCGAAGCCCTGGCAGAGCATTCGGCCGCCGCGATGGCGCTGCTGCCGGTGTTCGACGCGACGCTGTCGACAGCGACCGGGTACCTGCTGCGCGCGCTCGCCACGGCCGAAGCGGTACGCCAGCCTGGCGACCGGGCGCTGGGGGCCGACGAGCGCGCGGCGGCCAACGAGGAACTCGATCGCTGCCGGCAGTGGATGGCGACGCGGGCCGTTGACGCCGAGGGCAACTTCGGGCACCTGCTGTATCTCGTCGACGCCGAACGGGCATGGTCACGGCGCGACCTGCTCGGCGCGGCGCAGGCCTTCGACATGGCCATGCTCACCGTGCGGGGACGGCAGCGGCCGTGGCATGCCTCGCTGATCACGGAACGGGCCGCCAGGTTCCACCTCACCCACGGGCTCACCCTCAGCGGCAACGATCTGCTGGCCCGGGCCCGGGACCTGTACCAGGACTGGGGCGCCGGGGCGAAGGTCCGTGCCCTGGAGCGGGCCTATCCCGAACTGCGCGAGAAGACCACGTCCGGCATCGGCGACCGTGCCGTCGCCACGACCGAGACCATCGACCTGCTGGCGATCCTGCGGGCGTGCCAGGCGATCAGCTCGGAAACCAGGCTGGACCGGTTGCACGTGCGGGTCCGGGAGGTGCTCAGCGCCGCGACGGGGGCGACCAATGTCCGCATCGTGCTGCGCCGCGACGAGCCGCAGGGCTGGTTCATCCCGGCGGCGCACGCGGACGGACCGGGCGGTCACGGCATATCGCTGGACAGCTCCGAGGGCGTGAAGCTGGTGCCGCTGCTCGCGTTCCGCTACGCGGAGCGGACGCTGGAACCGGTGCTGGTCTCAGACATCGCCTGCGATGCTCGGTTCCTCGTCGATCCGTACCTTCGCCAGCAGCGCTGCCGCTCGTTGCTGGTGGTGCCGATTCTCAGCCATGGCACCCCCCGCGCCATGCTGATCCTGGAGAACAGCCTCAGCAGCGGTGCCTTCACCGCGGTCCGGCTGGACGAGGTCCGGCTGATCGCCGGGCAGCTCGCGGTGTCGGTGGAGAACGCCACGCTCTACGAGGAACTGGAGGAGCGGGTCCGGGAGGGTACCCAGGAACTGCGTGCGGCCCAGAACGAGCTGGTCTCCATGGCCCGGCACATCGGCATGGCCGAGATCGCCTCCAACGTGCTCCACAACATCGGCAGCGTCCTGAACAGCGTCAACGGGTCGGCGGAGTTCGCGACCAAGCGGATTCGCACCTCGAAGGTGGACGCCCTGACCAAGGCGGTGGGCCTGCTCCGAGAGCACGAGGCCGATCTTGGCGACTATCTGACCGGGGACGAGCAGGGAAGGCTGCTGCCCAAGTGCCTGTACCGGATCTCCACGGCCCTGGAGACCGAGCGACGCGACGTCTCCGAAGAGCTGGAACGCCTGGTGGCACACATCAACCGCATCACCGACATCGTGGCGACCCAGCAGGCCCAGGCCGGCGGGACGAGTTCGCCCGAGCCGGTGGACGTCGGGGCCATCGTCGAGGACGCGATCCGCATCAACGCGGAGACCCTGGAACAGCACCGGGTCACGATCGTCCGCCGGATCGCCGACCTGCCGCTCGTCGTGCTGGACAAGGTGCGGGTGCTGCTGATCCTCGTCAACCTCATCAGCAACGCCAAGGCCGCGGTGGCCGTCGCCCACAGCGGATCCCGCGGGGTGGCGGTGTCGGCCGAGCTGAGCGCGGGTGAGCTGCTGCGGATCCGGGTCGAGGACTCCGGGGCGGGGATCCGGCCGGAGCACCTTCCCGAGGTCATCGCCCACGGACCCGGCGCCGGCGACGGCGGGCACGGCTTCGGCCTGCACAACTGCGCGCTGGCCGCCAGCGAGATGGGCGGGACGCTCCTGGCCGCCAGCGATGGATCCCGCTGTGGTGCCACCTTCGTGCTGGAACTTCCGGTCACCGTCCAGGGCGCGGCGCTCCGCTGACCGTGGCATAGTGATGTATCGATGTGCGAATCCCGGGTCGACCGGTCACCGGTTGAGCCACCACTCAAGCCAACGGAGCTGTCATGGGCTACTTGACACGAGCGGCGATTCTGCTGGGTCTCCTTTTCGCCAGCACGCTTCCGGCTCCGGCCAGCGCCTCGCCCTGGCCCCCGGCCGAGAGCCCGCCACGGACGCAGATCTGCGACGGCGCGGGGACCGGCACCGGCGAGCGGGCCATCGACACGCTCATGGTGCGACTCAACCTCACCCGCGGTGTCCTCCGCGGGTACTGGGTGCAGTACAGCGATGAGGCGTCATTCGCCGGCCGGGCAACGCTCGTCACCGCGCAGCCCTTCTTCGTCGCCCTTCCCCCGGACGCGGCGGACAACCCGGACGCATACGTGTACCACCTTCCCTATCGGGAGAACTACGGGTTCGACGCCGAGCCGCTCACGGCGTCGGAGACCACCGCGCAGCCGTTCGTCCAGACCTATCGCGATGTGCCGGACCGGGTCATCTCGACCGGCTCGACCTTCACCGTGCTGGGACAGATCTACGGAGCCACCGGAACCTTCTCCACGTGCCAGTTCACCTGGAGCCGGTGACCCCGGCGGCCGGCGATGATCATCTCCTCAGACCGCTGCGTCGCTGGAACGCCCGGTCGGCGGCAGCAGCCCGGGCACGCTGTCCGCCGGAATCGGCGGGGAGAACAGATACCCCTGCACGGATGGGCAGTCCAGATCGGCCAGCGCCGCGGCTTCCTCCTCGGTCTCGACCCCCTCGGCGACGACGTCCATTCCCAGACTCAACCCCATGCCGATCATGATGCGTACCAGTTCCCGGCTTCGAGGGTCGATCCTCATCCGGGCCACGAAGGACCGGTCGATCTTCAACGCGTCGATGGGAAACGCGTGCAGCGCCGCCAGGGAGGAGTGGCCGGTGCCGAAGTCGTCGATGTGCAGCTGGACGGTGTCGTCGCGCAGCTGCCGCATCAGTGCACTGGCCTCCTCCTGGTTGTGCATGACGACGCCCTCGGTCACCTCGAACACCAGCATGGACTTGGGAATGTCGAAATCCGTGACCGCCTGGTGCGTCCAGGAGCGAAGCTCCGGATCCCAGAACTGCCGGTTCGACAGATTGATGCTGACGGTCATGTTGTGCGGTTCCAGATCGGCGTCGAGCCAGTGCCTGATCTGGCGGCACACCGTTCGGATGACCCACCGCCCGATGGTCTGGATGAGGTCGGTCTTCTCCGCCACGGGGAGAAACGCGTTGGGGAGCACGAGACCACGCTCGGGGTGGCGCCACCGAATCAGCGCCTCCAGCCCGATGACGTTTCGCCCGTGCAGCCGGAGAATCGGCTGGTAGTGCAGCTCGAATTGATGATCGATAATGGCCTGGTGGAGGTCGGACTCCAGCTGGAGCCGGGTCATGGCGCCGGCGCGCATGGACTCGTCGAACATGGCGGGGCTGCCGTTGCCGCTCATCTTCGCCCGGTACATGGCGGTGTCGGCGTCTCGGAGGAACTCCTCGGCGGTGCGGCGGCCGGTCGGGCTCGCCGCGATGCCCGCCGAGGCACCGATCGAGACCCTTCGCTTGCCGAGCAGTAGCGGTTGCGACAGGGCGGACACGATCCGGCCGACGAGGGCCGGCAGGCTCGCCATGTCCCGGATATCCTCAAGAAGCAGCACGAACTCGTCACCACCGAAGCGGGCGACGGTGTCATGCGCGTCCATCTGGTCGGCGAGCCGGGCGGCTACCTGGACCAGGACCCGGTCACCGGCTTCGTGGCCGAGACTGTCGTTGATGATTTTGAATCCATTGAGGTCCAGGAAGGCCACCGCGAACGCGTATCCGGGCTGCTGCCCGCTCCGCGCGATCGCCCGGTTCAGCCGTTCCAGGAACAGCACGCGATTCGGCAGCCCGGTCAGCCCGTCGTAGTGAGCGTCGTGGCGAAGCCGATCCTCCAGGTACTTCCGGTCGGCAATGTCCGTCATCGAACCGATCAAGCGGGTGACCCGTCCGGTCTCGTCGCGCATCGAACGGCCCCGCGTCAGCATCCACCGGTACATGCCGTTCGCGGTGCGCAACCGGTACTCCAGCTCCAGCGCCGACGACGTGCGGGACGGGCTCTGGTCGGCGGCATGCTCGGCGAGCGTCCGCTGCACCGCCGACCGGTCCTCGGGATGGACCCGGTCCAGCCACTCGTCGGCGGTTGCGGCGATCTCATCGTCGGCGTGACCCAGCAGCGACTTCCACCGGCTGGAGTAGTAGACCTCACCCGAGGTGAGATTCCAGTCCCACAGGCCGTCATTCGCCGCCTCGGCGGCCAGCGCGTAGCGCTCCTCGCTGAGCCGGATCTCCTCCAGCAGCGCGCGCTCCGATCGCATGGCGTGCTCGTGATCCAGCGCAACGCTCAGCAGCACCGCCCAGTGGTTGTACCGTTCGAACGCTGTCTCGTCGTACGCGTCGAGCGGACCGGTCAGCGCCAGGAATCCCCAGTCGCTGCCGTCGAAACGGACCGGCAGCAGGTACCCGTAGACGAGGTCGCCCTGCTGGTCGTCGATGAGGTCGAGGAACGACGCTGGCGGGAATGCCTGGACGGCACAACGCTCCGCCGAGACCGGATGATTTCCGGTACGGTCATAGGTATCGACGACACGCAGCGCGTCCGTATGGTCACGATCCCCGCGTCCGCCTTCCCACAACGCGAAGCACCCGGCCCGGAACTCCGTAGCCTCCAGCCAGGCCAGTGAGTGCGGCCCCTGGGCCCGGTGACGCACGAGATTAGAGCTGATCATGTAGTAGCGACGGTGAATCCCCACGTTCTTGTGCACGATAGGGTGATCGTGCGGGTCGAGGCGCTGGTCGCCGAGCAGCCGCAGGGACAGGTCGAAGGCGATGCGCTCCAGCCGGGCCGCGATCGCGACGTCGTCCGGGTCGAGCCGGGCCGCCAGCGCCCGGGCGAACCGGCGCACCGCACCCACGATGCGCATCGGGTTCCGCGCGCCCGCGACGATGGGCGCCAACTGGTCGGCGGCGGCCTCGGTGATCCTGGCGATGGCGGCGTCGTGGCCGGGCGTGTGGGCCGCCTGGGTGAGCAGCACGGCGAGACGTTCCCCCATGGCCAGCAACTGCCGCCACTGGGCCGGTGTCGGGTTGGACCCGCCGTAGGCGGCTTCGGCCATGGCATGCGCGAACTGGGCGCAGGCGTTGCCCCGCGCGTCCGGGCCGTGGCAACCGCACGACTCCCTGGTGACGAGGGTGACCGGTGCGCAGTGGTAGCCCGGATCGGCCGGGTGCCCTTCGAGCGCGTCGAACGCCATGCCGCAGGCCATGGCCCCGGTGAGCGTGAAACTCTGGGCGACGGTGGACAATGGAGGCTGGAACGTTGCCGCGTCGGTGATGTCGTCGAACCCGATGACGGCCATGTCGTCGGGCACCGTGACGCCGGCCTCGGTCAGCGCCGTGATGAGTGACATCGCGGTGAGATCGGTGCAGGCGACGGCGGCGGTGGGCGGTGGGGTGTGGTCCAGGAACTGGCGCATCGCGATCGCGCTCTGGTAGACCTCGTCCTGTTGCCAGGTCACCGTCCAGGGCTGGTGCGGTTCCAGCCCGCCGTGCAGCATGGCCTCCCGATAGGCGCGGTAGCGGATCCCGTCGTCGGCGTTCGCCGGGTCTCGGCCGACAAACGCGATCGAGGTGTGTCCATGCCCGATGAGGTGCTCAATGGCGGCATGCATCCCGCCGTGATTGTCGGGAACGATGCTGGGACACGCAATGCCCCGGGGCTCCCGATACATCATCACGACGGGCTTGCCGGTCTGGGCGAATTCCTGCAGGTAGGAGTCATCGACGGTGTCCTGAGCGGCCACGAGCGCGTCGATACGCTGCCATGCGACCTGGGCGGTGAAACGGTGGGCCTCGGGATTGTCAACGACAATGCCAGCATCGAGAGTCTGAATCGCGAGGGCTCTGCCGCCGCGGGCTGAGGCCGTTTCGAGCACACCAGCCAGCACGTTACCGAAGACGTACCCGTGTACGGCTGGCGCCAGAAACCCGATGGTCCAGCGCTTGTCCGGGCCATCGTGAGCGTCGATGTCCGCCTCCCTTGGCCTGGACGACCCCAGGCCGATCCTTGCTGGAAGGCGCTATCCCGGTCAAGGTCTCCCGACCGTGCACTTTGGGCCAGGGAGATTGCACAGTCCGATGAAGACTCGTTGATCATTCTGTGAATGTCGCCGCCAGGACCGGCAGGATCCATATCCGGCCAGCCGCGACACTTTTCGTTCACCGTTTGACCTGGGAAACTCCCGCCGGACACACTCCACGCCCACACTCCACGCCCACGCTTCGCGCTTCATGTCCCACACTCCACGCTTCACGGATGAACTCATCGATGGGACCCGGGATCTGCGGCACGCCTGGGAACGCGGGGCGGGCGCCGGGGCATGCTGGTGCCGCACCGGCGAGGCCAGGCGCGTTGCCTCTTGGCGCCCCTGGTGCGGTGGCGGACGGTGACGAAGGTCGAATCGATCAGGCCGGTGGCGTGCGGGCGCGCCCGGCGCTCGGCCGGGTGGGCGGGGAAGACCGGTGTTCCCAGATCTCGGCGAAAGCCCGTTACCTGGGCCAGAGCCCGCTTCGCCCCGGGGCGGGCGGAGTCCGGCAGGGCGGACAGGGCATGGCCGATCTTGTGTAACCCGCAGCGTCGCTCGCGGGCGGCGGAGGGCACTTCCCGCAGGGCGGCCCAGAAGCCCAGGGATCGCTCGGGAAGACCCGCCCTTTCGGCCGCCCCTTGCCCAAGACTATCCACAGGTTTCGAGCATTAGGCCGCCTGCGGGCGGCGGGGCTGGGATCCTCGCCGGCGGCGTACCGCCGGCGCTGCTGGCCCGGGGCCCCTGGGCTGTGGTGGGAGCGGTTGTGTTGAGATCCTCGCCGGCGCTGCGCGAGGTCGACCAGGCGGGTCAGGCGCCGCTGGGCGTTGAGATCCTCGCTGGCGGCGTACCGCCGGCGCTGCATGTCATCGAGCAGGGTCGCCACGTCGAGATTGCTATCGGTTGAGATCCTCGCCGGCGGCGTACCGCCGGCGCTGCAGCCTTCTGGGGAGGGAGCAGGAGGTGACGACGAGTTGAGATCCTCGCCGGCGGCGTACCGTCGGCGCTGCGTCAGGTGCTGTGTACAGGTCTCGCCGGCGGGTGCCGTTGAGATCCTCGCCGGCGGCGTACCGTCGGCGCTGCTCGCGTGCGGGGACGTCGACCTCGACCTCGATCTCGTTGAGATCCTCGCCGGCGGCGTACCGCCGGCGCTGCCACCGTGGCCGGACGGCGTCCCCGAGCGCTGGGACGTTGAGATCCTCGCCGGCGGCGTACCGCCGGCGCTGCAAGCCTGTAATCGATTGGTTGGGCGACACAGACGCCGTTGAGATCCTCGCCGGCGGCGTACCGCCGGCGCTGCACATGGCACGCTACGCGATCCACGCATACGACGCGTTGAGATCCTCGCCGGCGGCGTACCGCCGGCGCTGCAGCTGAGCGGAGTCATTCCGTGTCACTCCCAACGTGGTTGAGATCCTCGCCGGCGGCGTACCGCCGGCGCTGCTTGACGTCAACG